>NZ_JBDNFF010000341.1:0-24093 GCF_041689975.1 Gemmatimonas sp. | reverse complement strand
CAGACGCCGCGCGGCGTGCTGCCGCTCAAGTTCTTCTTCTCGTCCGGGCTCGCCACCAGCGATGGCGACGATGTCTCCGCGCGCGGTATCAAGGACCAGATCGAGAAGCTGGTGTCGGGTGAAGACACCAAGAATCCGCTCACCGATCAGGCGATCGTCGAGATTCTCCAGCAGACCGGCGTGCAGATTGCGCGTCGTACGGTCGCCAAGTACCGTGACCAGCTCGGCGTCCTTCCCGCCCGCATGCGGAAGCGCGTCTGACCCGCGCGCACACGAATCGCGACCTCCTCACTCTCTGAATGGCCGTCTCCGCCCGTCCGCTTCGGCGTACTTCCCGTTCGGCGTCTACCGCTGTCGTAGACGTCAGTGTTCTCGTGCCTGCCAAGGATGAGGCCGGGAACCTCGCGCTCTTTCTCGAGCTGTGCGAGGCCACGTTTCGCGGTGAGTCGGCCCGCTATGAAGTGGTGGTGGTCGACGACGGGTCGACCGACGGTAGCTGGGCGCTACTCCAAGAGCTCCGCGTGCAGTATGCCTTCCTGAAACCCGTGCGCCATCGCGCGCAGCGCGGGATCGCCGAAGCGCTGCGTACCGGGTACCTGCAGTCGCACGGGCGCGTGCTGGTCTTCTATCCCGCCGACCTCCAATTCAAGCCTGAGGATATTCCGCGGCTGGTGAATCCGATCCTGGCCGGCGAATCGGACATGGTCACGGGATACAAGCAGGGGAAGTACGAGAAGGCGTTCGTGTCGGGTATTTACAACAAGCTGAGTCGCACGCTCTTCCACGTGCCGGTGCGCGATCTGAACAATGTGAAGGCGTATCGCCGAGAGATCATGGCGGCGCTGCCTATGCGCCCCGATTTCCATCGCTACATGATCGTCATGGCGGCGGCGCAGGGCTTTACGGTCACGGAAGTGCCGGTGCCGCTCTATGCGCGCCATTCCGGTAAATCGAAATTCGGCTTCTCGCGCATTCCCATCGGTGTGCTCGACATGCTCGCCGTCTGGTTCGAGCTCAAGTTCGGTCAGAAGCCGTTGCTCGCCTTCGGCATGCTCGGCGTCGCTCTGTTCGCCATCGGCGTGCTGTCCGGACTGGGGGCGCTCGTGTGGCTCGCAATCACGGGACAGGGGCAGCGTTGGGTCTGGACGGTCATCCAGACGTGCCTCATGCTGGGCTCGATCTTCTTCGCCACCGGTTTGCTCGGCGAGCAGATCGCGCAGCAGCGCTCCGAAGTGCGCGAGTTGCGACGCGAGCTCGACGAACTGGCCAGCGCGCAGCAGGGCGAGGATGCCGACGACGTCACGCCCGGCGTGACAGCCGGCGTCGATCGCGACCGCCGCTGACGGTCGGCGCTCCGGTGCCTCGCGCTGCGCGCGTACTGTTTGTCACGCACAATGTGCCGCGCTTCGATGGAGACGCGGCCGGCTCGTTTGTGTTGCGACTCGCGGTGGCGCTGCAGTCGGCAGGTGTCACGGTCGAGATTATTGCACCTGCCGCCGCTGGCCTCGCCCACGAGGCAAGGCTGGAAGGCGTCCGCATCCAACGGGTGCGCTATGCAAGCGAGGCGCGCATGACGCTCGCGTATGCTGGCAACATGGCCGAACAGGTCATGTCATCGTGGGGCGGCAAGTTGGCGCTGCTGGGCATGCTGCGCGCGATGCGTCGCGCGGTTCGCACGCAGATCGACGCGGCGGCACGTGCCGGCACCCCGTTCGACATCGTGCATGCACACTGGTGGTTTCCCTCGGCCGTCGCACTCTGGCGCGTACGTCGTGCGGGCGATCCACCGCTGGTCATCACCATGCACGGATCCGACGTCCGACTCGCGCAGCGCATCGCGTCCGCGCACCCCGTAATGCGCGCCGTGCTCGGCGAGGCCGCCCTGTGCACGGCCGTCTCCGGATGGCTGGCAGAGACCGCGCTCCGTATCGCACCCAACGCATCGATTGCCGTCTCACCGATGCCGGTCGATGCGCGGCACTTCATCCCTCCCGCCGACCCATCGGCCGCGCGGAGCGGAATCCTGTTCGTGGGCCGACTGAACGCGCAGAAGGGGCTCGCGGACCTGCTGGAGGCGATGGTGTCGCCGGCTATGCGTGCCCACGACGCACAGCGCGACGGACCGCTGACGTCGCTCGATGTCGCCGGCGACGGGCCGGATGGCGACGCGTTGAAAGCGCGCGCCACCGCGCTCGGTCTCGCAGAGCGCGTGCGCTGGTACGGCGCGCTCCCACAACCCGCACTGGTCCCGTTGTATCAGGGCGCGCGCGTATTGGCGATACCATCGCGCGAAGAAGGGCTCGGATTAGTTGCGGTCGAGGCGCAGTTGTGCGGTACGCCAGTGGTAGCGTACGCTGACGGTGGCCTGATCGACGTCGTCCGCCCGGACCACGGTGGGACGTTGGTCACGGTTGGTGATACGCGTGCCTTGGGCGAAGCGCTTGCCCGTCTGCTCGCCGACGAGGCCACAGCGCGTGAACTGGGAATGACCGCACGGCATGAGATGCTGGCGCGTTTTTCGCCGGAAGCGGTGGCCGATCGATATCTCACGCACTACCGACAGGCCGCGCGATGACCAGTCGCGCCACGTGGCGCGAGCGCGGCGTCCTGCGTCATCCCGCGCTCAAGTTCCTGTTGCTGCTGCTCACCGGCGTGTTCATCGCGTGGGCGCTGCACGACCAGTGGACCCTGATGCGCGCGTCGGCGCGCGAGGTGAAGGTGGAGTGGCGCTGGATCGCCGCGGCCACTGTGAGCGTGCTGGCGGTCTATGCCATGCTGATTCAGAGCTGGCGGCTGCTGTTGCGCGGATGGGGCAGTGAACTCGCCTACCTGCCGGCGCTGCGTATCTGGACCATCGCGAATCTCGGTCGATGGCTTCCCGGCAAGGTGTGGTCGGTCGGTGCCCTGAGTGTACTGGCTGCGCGCGAAGGCGTGTCGGGGGCCGCCGCCGCTGGTGCGGCGGTGCTGGGCACGTTGCTCAACATCGGTGCCGGGTTCGGCGTCGTCGTGATCACCGGAGCGGAAGGACTCGACACGGTGTATCCCGGTTTCCGAACCGGTGCGTTGATCGCCACCGCGCTGTTCGTGGCCGGCGTGCTGGCGTTACCACTGATCCTGCCCCCCGTACTTCGTTGGTTCGCCGTGAAGCGCGGCGTACCGATGGCCGACAAACAGTTGACACCCACGACGCTCTGGCTTGCGACCGCGATGAACGCCGCTTCCTGGCTGGGGTATGGTGTTGCGTTCGCGTTGTTTTCGCGTGGCGTGACACCGCAGATCAGTAGCGATCCGGCGCTGTTCATTGCAACTTTCGCCGCGTCCTACCTCATCGGGTACCTCGTCATCTTCTCGCCCGGTGGACTGGGATTCCGCGAAGCGGCGCTGGCCGTTTTTCTCGTCGGCGTCGGCGCGGCAGGGCAGGGTGAAGCCGTGATACTCGGCGTCACGTCGCGCGTGTGGCTGACCGTGCTCGAGGTGCTGCCGGGACTCGTCAGCCTGCTCTTCCTCCCCGCGTCCCAGCGCGCGGCGCTGCGGGGCGCGAAGTGAACCGTTCCGCTTGGAACGTGCTCACCGCTCACCTTTCCCGTCTTCTCAATGGCTCGCGCTGACGCGACGAATATGCCACCCCCGTCACCTCGCTTCCCCTTGGCCTGGGCGGCAGTCGTCTGCTTTCTGGCGACGATGCTGCTGGCATGGCCGGCGCTCGGTGGCGCGTTTCTCGTGAACCCGAATTCGGATCAGTACATCGCGGGTTATTCCTTTCGCGAGTTCGCCGCGCGCGCCCTCCGCGACGGTCAGGGATTCCCGCAGTGGAATCCCTACCAGTTCGGCGGCATGCCGTACGTCGCGGCTATGCACGGAGACATCTTCTACCCGACGTTCCTGCTTCGCTTGCTGCTCCCCACCGACATCGCCATGACGTGGGGATTCGTGCTGCACACGTTCCTGGCCGGCGTCTTCACGGTCGGCTTCCTGCGCGCGGCCGGCGTTCGGGTCCAGAGTGCGATCGTGGGCGGCGTCGCGTATCTGCTTAGCGGGGCCGTCGCCTCGTACGCGTCGCCTGGGCACGACGGCAAGTTGTTCGTCAGCGCGCTGCTTCCGGCCGCACTCTGGGCCCTCGTGCGTGGTATGCGCGACGGACGGCGCGGTGCCTGGGGATTGCTGGCGTTGATCGTCGGACTGGCCGTGTTGTCGCCGCACCCACAGCTCCTGCAGTACATGCTGCTCACATGCGGTGCGTTCGCGCTGTTCCTCGCGCTCCGGCCGTGGAGTCTGGCCCCGGAATCGGCAGCCCCGGCCCGCGAAGCGACCTCGTCTCGTCCACTCCGTCGACTGGCATTGGCACTCGGTGCCGTGGTGCTCGGCGCGCTGATGGGAGCCATTCAGTATCTCCCGGTACAGGAGTACGTGCCGTGGTCCCCACGCGCCGGCGGCAAGGGATACGACTACGCCACCAGTTTTTCGTTTCCGCTCGAGGAAACGATCAACATGTATCTCCCCCAGTTCTCGGGGATTCTGGAGCACTACTGGGGCCGTAACGGCATCCACTTTCACAGCGAATACATCGGCGCCA
Source organism: Gemmatimonas sp. (assembly GCF_041689975.1). GTDB lineage: Bacteria > Gemmatimonadota > Gemmatimonadetes > Gemmatimonadales > Gemmatimonadaceae > Gemmatimonas. The sequence goes on along the minus strand of NZ_JBDNFF010000341.1, from coordinate 19,520 downwards.
CGGTCTTGGTCCTCGCGCTCTTCGCGTTCGGCGGTGGGCTCGTGAATCGGCATCGCTCGCACGCCTGGTTCTGGCTTGGCACGCTGATCGTGTCGTTGCTGTGGGCTTGGGGCGGCAACACCCCGTTCTACCAACTCGTCTACGCGGTCGTTCCCGGCTCGAAGTTCTTCCGAGCCCCCAGTACGATGCTCTACGTGAGTGCCTTTGCCTGCTCGGTGCTCGCCGCGTTCGGCGCGGAGCGGGTGCTCGCAGGGAAGGGGACCATCCGATACGCGATCGCCTGGGGTAGCTTTGCGCTCCTGGTCGCAATCCTCGCCACGTCGGGAGCGTGCACCAACATCGCCATGTCGATCCTCGGCGATGCGCGCGGCGATCTGATCGAGGCCAACGCGCCGAACGTGGTTGCCGGCGCGTGGCGATCGGCCGTCGCCGTCCTGGCGCTGGTCGGGCTCATGCTCGCGGTCGCTCGCGGCGCGCTCAAAGGGCCTGTTGCCGGGTGGTTCCTTGCCTTCGTTGTGGTACTCGACCTTTGGAGTGTGGAAAGGAACTACTGGACGTTCTCGGCCCGCGCCGATCAACTCTACGCCGAAGACGACATCATCCGATTCCTCAAGTCGCAGCCGGAACCGGCCCGTGTCATTGCCATTCCCCTTGGCGACAACATGGCGCCCCACGATCCGTTCGTGCTCGGCGACGCCCTCATGCACCACGGGATCCGTGGTGTATTAGGCTACCACGGCAACGAACTCGGCCGTTATCAGGAACTCTACGGCAAGAGTGAGGGCTTCCAGCAGATTGCGAATCCGAACTTCTGGTCGCTCACCAACGCGCGGTTCTTCTACACGAACACACCCGGCCTGCCATTTCAGGGCGCAAAGTTGGCCGCGGGTCCGGTGCGAAACGCAGCCGGTACCATGACGTATTTGTACGAGTTACCCGGTGACCACCCCGCGGCGTGGGTGGCACCAATGATCGTGAAGCTCGACGACGCGACAACCAAAGCGACGATACTCAACCCGTTGTTCGACGTGAAGCGTGTCGCGATCTTTGATACGACCTCGACCATTCAAGCGAGGCCGGTGAACTCACCGCTTCCTGAGCCAGTCCCATTCGGCGTGGAAGTGACGAAGTACCACGCGGGGGCGATCGACATCACCCTCGGAGGACCGGCACCCGCAGGGAGTGCCTTGATCGTTTCGGAAAATTTCTACCCGGGTTGGACGGCGGTGGTAGATGGCAAACCCGCCACGATCGCCCGTGCCGACTATACACTTATCGGCGTCGAACTGCCCATGGGCGCGAAATCCGTGCAGCTCCGCTTCGATAGCGCACCATATCACACGGGGAAGTTGTTGACTTTGCTGGCACTTGGCGCGGCGTTGCTCTGGTGGATTATCGGGTTCGCGCTCGACCGGAAGGCTCGATTCACCGCCGACGTACTCAAGGCCTGAGGCGAACGACATGACGCGAATTCCGACTCCGGCTCGTGGCTCCCTCGCGTTGGGCGAACGTGGCCTCGTAATCGTCCCGACCTACAACGAGAGCGATAACGTCACTCGCATCGTGCCGTTGATCCTGGCCCAGGACCGGCGCCTCGACGTGTTGGTGGTCGATGATAACTCTCCGGACGGGACCGGCCAACTTGCCGATGAGCTGGCCGCTGCCGATCCGCGCGTTCATGTGCTCCATCGCCCAGGAAAGGAGGGACTCGGCCGTGCGTATCTGGCGGGGTTCAAGTGGGCGCTCGAGCGCGACTACGCCTTTATCTTTGAGATGGACGCCGACTTCTCGCACGATCCTGGGCACCTGCCGGAGTTTCTGGCCGCGATCCGCGACACCGACATGGTGCTCGGCTCCCGCTACCGCGACGGCAAGGTTACGGTCGTCAACTGGCCGATGACGCGGCTCATGTTGTCGTACGGCGCCAATATCTATGCGCGTGCGGTGACGGGACTTCATCTGGGTGACGCGACCGGCGGCTTCAAGTGCTTTCGCCGCGAAGTGCTGATGGCGATTCCGCTCGATGAGGTGCGCTCCAACGGATACGCTTTCCAGATCGAGATGAGCTTCCGCGCATGGAAGCGTGGATTCCGCATTGCTGAGATACCGATCGTTTTCCATGATCGCACGGAAGGCGAGTCAAAGATGTCGAAGCGGATCGTGCGGGAGGCCATCTGGATGGTGTGGCGGCTTCGCTGGTGGGCGATCACGGGGAACGCGTGACGTCGCCGTGCGCGGCACTGCGGGGAATCCCGTTCGTGAAGATGACGGGATCGGGCAACGATTTCGTGTTCTTCGACGCTCGAGACGTACGGCCTGATCGTGTGACTTCACCTGAGATCATCAGGGCTATATGCAACAGGTACAACGGTATAGGAGCAGATGGCATAGTCGTACTGGAGGCTGCGGTTCTGGCGGCGGATGTGCGGATCCATTACTTCAACAGCGACGGAACGCCGGCCGATCTGTGCGGGAATGCCACGCTGTGCTCGACGGCTCTGTCGGTGATGCTTGGACTTGCCAGAGACTCGGAGATGACGCTCACTACGCCGGCCGGGCTTATTGCCAGCCGGGTAATTAATGGGGAGCCTGAGATCGACTTGCAGCCAGTCACGATGATCCGCACGGGAATGCCGATCGACATGGTCGCAGGGGAGCAGCGGATGGGGTTCTCGGTGGCCGGAATACCGCACTTGGTGATCCTGTGTGATGATGCCGACCAAGTGGACGTAGAAGGTCGAGGGCCGCTACTTCGGCGGCATGAGGCCTCCGGGCCGGCTGGGGCGAATGTGAACTGGGTGTCGCCGATGCCGGGCGGCCATTGGCGCTATCGCACGTTTGAGCGCGGCGTGGAGGGTGAGACCTTGGCCTGTGGCACTGGAGCGATAGCAACGGCCGTGCTGCTGACGGCGTGGGGGATCGCCACGGCATCGTCGGTCACGATTCGGACGAGTTCCGGGCGCGATCTCGAGGTACGACTGACGCCGACGGAGACGGGATACGCGCCCACGCTTCGTGGCGAAGGCCGCGTGGTATTTCGCGGCGTGATCGAGTCCATCCAAGGCGCCGCCGCGTGACGTAGTGGTGAGCTGGCGGACGCCGAGGATTCATGCGGAAGACATCACGCAATCCATGTGGGAAGGTGGACAGATTTACATTTCGTGAGCTTCGGCTAACCGTCGGCATAGAAAGGTACGGTTTAAAATCATACGGGACAGCGAGTTATCGCGCGCGTGCACAACTCGACGGAGAAATCCCCAAATGTTTTCCCACAGTTATCCACCAACGTAGGTTTACATAACATGTATTATGCGCATGTACGAGGACCATATGTCCTACAGAGTGCCGCTATTCAGACGTGTTCAAGACCCGTTACTGTCGACTTTGTAGATTCCTCAAACCAGACAAACGAATCGGCGGTCCGGATCAACTCCGGACCGCCGCCATCAACCAGCTCACAAATTTGTTCGATACGGAGTAACCCGGAGCGCGCCGTCTACTTCTTCCCGGCGCCAGCCAGTTCGCCTAGGCGGACGTTGGCCTCCTGGGCCACCGGACTATCAGACTTGGCCAACTCTTCCCAGATCTTCTTCGCTTCCGCGCTCTTGCCGGCGGCCATCAGGCTGCGCGCTTCGAACGCCTTGTAGTTGTTCTTGTCGTTCTCGAACTTCGCGGCCGTCGACGCCTTGGCGTAGTGCGCGGCCGCGTCGGCCAGCTTCCCCTGAAGTTCGTAACCCACCGCAATCATCGACTCCATCGACGCCTTGAAATCCGCACTGGCGCCACCCACCGCCTTCTCGAGCGCGGCGATACCTTCGGCGTACTTCTTCTGTTCGTAGAGCGCCTGAGACAGAAGCAACGCCGCCTGCTGGCCGGATGCCGTACCGGAATAGCCCTTGGCCACCTTCTCGAGCGTCTTCGCCGCCTCCGCGAAGTTGCCCTGAGCCATTGGGGCCTGCGCGGCGTACAGCGCCGTCGATGCCTTGGAGTTCTGGCCCGACGAGTAGCTGCGGTAGCCGAAGATCGCCAGCGCGGCGACGGCTAAGCCGCCAACGGCCATGCCGATCGGGCGGCTGTTCGACTGGAACCAATCGCCGAGTTTCTCCATCGGATCGTCGGAGAGGCTCGAGGAAGACGACGCGGAACGGGACGACTGGGCCATGCGGAAGTCCAGCGATGAGGGGCAAAGATGGGCGCGCCCTGCACTCGGTTGCACGAACAAGACGTGCGGCAACGACGCGGACGGGGATAGCCATAAAACATAGTGACGAACGTCCCCGGAGTGTATGGGGGCGTTCGTCCTGGAAGGAAAAATGTCCCCGGCAGGGATCGAACCTGCGGCCTGAAGTTTAGGAAACTTCCGCTCTATCCAACTGAGCTACGAGGACGAACACCGAGCAATGGATCTGTGCAAAGCCCACTCGATCGAAGGCTCCTGCTCGGCATTTGAACATAAACCCGGCGGCCAACGACTCAAGACCTCGAAGTCGTGCCGTGTCGGCTCGAGCCGTCGATTTTCGACCGCCGACGGCGCGCTGTGGAGCTTTGGTTTGACAAATCCGACTCGTAGCGGGAGCCTATCCAGTATCAGTAGCGTCCCAACGTTTTCCAGAGGAGCACGAGTTGGACGGGCTCGGACTCATAGTTCTGGATCGCGAGGTGGCGGCCTAAGTCGTTGATGGATAAGCGCAGGTGCGACGAGGGTCAAACTCGAGTTCTGTAGGATTTCGTACAGCTATTCGGCTCATGGTGCAACCGCTTCTTCGCGGTGATCATAAAAACATGGGTGCCGATGGCGATCCAGATATGCGTCTTCACCGCGTTCTCGCTGGTCCCCAAGAACTGCGTGATGCGCAGATGCGGCGTGATCCACGTGAAGCACAACTCCTCCTGTGAAAACGTCGGGACACGCCTTATGCTGTGGCCGTGCTCCGCGGGCCTTCGCGATCTTCGCGGACTTCGCGCGAACCGCAGTGCGTTCGGCTGTCTCGGAGTGATCGGAGAGCCGGCTGGTTCGCGCGAAGCTCGCGGAGCACCTGAAGAAACGCGAAGAATAGCAGCAGGGATTCATACGGGATTTACGTCGGCAGACGAGAGCGCGCCGAACCACCACTCCTGTTGTTGCAATGCGTCCGTACATGACGATCCCGCGCACTACCGCGCAAAAGACCGAAATTCAGCGCGTCGCTGTTCAAATCGAGACCAGACGAAACGACCCCGTTCACCAAGCAAATCCACAACTACATCGTTGAAAACGGTATCATCGGTCGAGCAGTGCGGTTGCAAGGTGCGCCGCGCCAGTGGTGGAGATCTTTAGCGGTCACCACGTGAATCGCTTGACGAGCACGGCGACCGCGACGACATCCGTGAGATAGAAATGCAAGCTGATAAATTCAAAGGGAGCCCATCGGGTAAATGTCTGACCCGTGCACGAGTCTCCGCTTCATCGATCAAGTACTTCGCCGTCGCGGTAGCCGTCATGTGCGCGGTCAGTAGCGTGCTTCACGCACAGACTGAGACTTCAGTGACCGAGCTACGAATTCACATCCTGGACGAAAGCAATCAACCGGTACGGAGTGCCGAAGTCATACTTCGTGCACAAAAACGGGTGGAGCGTTCCGTTCGCTCAGACTCGACGGGTCGCGCGGCATTTGACGGAATCGAACCCGGGCTGTGGTCCATGACGGTGCGTCGTTTGGGGCTGAGTCCCGTGTCCGTGGACATTCGAATCGGAACCGGGTGGAACGAGTACACGGTGGTCACGAAGACTGCTGCCATGTCACTCGTCGGAGTTCGGATAGTCGGCGGGAAGGAAGTTTCCAGGCGACTCGACGGCTTCGAGCGACGGAGATCTGCGGGCTCGGCGAGCGGAGTGGTCACTCGAGAGCAGATCGACAAGTTGGGTCCCATCGTGCTATCGCGAATGTTGCGCGGAATCAATGGCGTTCGGGTTGCAGATTCGTCTGGTGCCACGGTCGCCATTTCAACGCGCGGCGATAAACCGACTCGCAACGCACGGGGGCCTGGCTTGACGATGGTGCCGTGCGTGATGCGCGTCGCCGTGGACGGAATTCTCATGCCGGCGCAGTTCAACATCGATCAGATCGTGCCCCGAGATGTGCATGGCATCGAAGTCTTCAGCGGCCCCGCTCGAACGCCGCCTGAACTCGGCGGCGGATTGCGCACAGACGACTGGTGTGGACTGATCGCGATCTGGACGAGAGATCGCTGATTCGCAACACCGGCGCGTCGAAAGCTGTCGCGAGAATTCGTGCACAGGATCGGCGGCGTAGGGCCAATGCCGCACGCCGCTCGAGGCTGCCCGCGCCTCTATGCTTGGAACGTCACGACAGCGTGCACGTCGCGTCCCGCCAACCGCACGCGGCCATGCAGAAACCCCAGCTCGACCAGCACGGACGCGCCCACGACGTTCCCCCCGAGCCGCTCGATCAGCCGACAGGTCGCCGCCGCCGTGCCGCCGGTGGCGAGCACATCGTCGATGACAAGCACGCGAGCGCCTGCCCCGACCGCGTCGGTGTGCATCTCGAGCACGTCGCTCCGGTACTCCAGGTCATACGACTCGCGATCAGTATACCATGGTAGCTTGCCCGGTTTGCGCGCTGGCGCGAATGGCACCCCGAGCTGCAAGGCCATCGGCATACCGAAGAGGAAGCCACGACTTTCAACCCCGACAATATGGGTCACGCCAGCGCCAAGATACGGGGCCACCATCGCCGTGATCAGATCGCGCATCAGCGCCGGATCGGCGAGAACCGGCGTGATGTCCTTGAAGAGAATACCCGGCGATGGGAAGTCCGGGACATCGCGGAGCGTGGCCGTCAATCGTTCGATAAGCGTGGCAGTCATGCGCGCCAAGTTATCGCCCGACTCCGCTCAGCGCTCGATCATGAACGTCGGTGGCAAATCCACGGCATCGAAACTCGTGAGTTCCCGTCGGACCACGCTCGTCACGGTCGAGTGGCGCGGACCTAGGTGCAGCTCACGTTCCAAGGCGTCCAATGAGGACGCCTCACCGGCAGCCACCAGAACCACCGCGCCATCAGGCTCGTTTCGGACCCACCCAGCGAGCTCGAGCGTACGAGCCTGTTCGCGTACGTACCAGCGGAAGCCAACCCCCTGCACTTCCCCTTCTACACGATAGCGGCGAACCGCCAGCGCCATCAGCGACGAACGCCAAGGAGTGCGGCCAGCGCCGCCGCCAGCGCGGCGGCATCGCCGAGGCGCGGCTCGTAGCCCACCAGCGAGATCTCGCCGTCACGCACACGGCGGGCGAGAAGCTCCAAGGCCCGCGCGGCAGCCTCCGCGTTGTCATTCCCCGCACGACGGGCCCGATCGGCCCACGGTTCGATCGCACTGATCGACGCCGGGGTCGGCACACGACTGGGCGCGGAAGCGTGCCCTCTCTGCCGCGGCATGATGTCGATCATGTCGTCGTCGCTCCATGCCGGGAGCGTCTCCGGTGCCGGAGCCGCGTCGAACAGCCGTGCCGCTTCACCCGCGTCACTGGCAATGCCTTCGTGGTCGCGCAGTTCGCCCGCCAGTGCCCGCAGCTGCTCCGCCGCTTCGTCGAGCGCCCACGCATCCGACGGCGTCGGGGCCTCCGGGGCATCGTCGCTCGTGGGCCATGCCCTGCCCACGGCGTCGTCAACGAGGGCCTCCGAGGGAGGCGGCGTGTACGACGCGGGAGAGAGTATCGCGGACGGCTCCGCTACCGCCTGCATTGGCAGGGCTGGCGTCGATGAAAGGAAGGATTCGATCCACGGCAGTGACGGCGCCTCCGATGCCAACGTCTCTGCCGGTTCGACGAACGATACGGCAGAGAGTTCCCCGGTGTCATCGATGATGGCCGGCATATCGAACGCCGGCGTCACGAAGTGATCCTGCGCCTGTGATCCGAGCGGTGTGAAGTACGCCGGCGTCGGATACGACGGTGGCATCTCGGCCACCGGCATCTCGGTCACCCGCATCACGGTCGAGGCGATCGGCGCGACGAAGAGCGGCGTCACCGGGCGATCAACGGTGGGTTTTCCACGCCATGGCTCTGGCACGTAGGGGCCGACCTTTGCTGGACCCGCGTGCAATCCACGGTCGACCAACCCGCTCCCTGACTGCGGAAACGCATAGGGAGCGGCCGTCGAGCGCTCGTTCGCGCCCTGAGATGGAGTAGAGGCAGGTGTGGACATAGCGTGGTCAGGCCGTGAGTGCCGAAGATGCGCTGAAGAGCAGTCGCGCGCAAACGTGCGCACCCGCTAGGTCCGTCAGGCCGGCCAACCACCGGCCCCAATCAAGGGGACGAAGCGGACCGGAACGATGTCACGACCTTCCAGGATTCCGTTCCGCTTCACGAACAGGGTGAGCATCTGTTCGTCCCTATCACCGATCGGAATCAGCATCCGTCCACCTTCGGCCAACTGCTCGTCCAACGCCGGGGGCACGTGCGGCGCACCAGCGCTGACCACGATGCCGTCGTATGGACCATACTCACGCCAGCCCAATGTGCCGTCACCGAGCAGGATGGAGACGTTTCGTACGTTGGCCTGTGCCAGAATTGGGCGTGTTTTATCGAGCAGGGCGGGAAAACGCTCGATCGAAAACACCTGAGCCGCAAGTTCCGACAAGAGCGCCGTCTGATAGCCGGAACCCGTGCCGATCTCGAGCACCTTCTCCTTGCCGGTGAGCATGAGCTGCTCGAGCGCGCGGGCGTGCACGTAGGGCTGCGAGATTGTCTGCCCGCTGCCGATCGGCAAGGCTGAATCTTCGTAGGCGCGGTGGCGCACCGTGGGCGGTACGAACAGATGCCGGGGCACCTGATCGATCGCCCGCAGCACGGCGAGATCGCGAATCCCCTTGTCCTGGAGCGCCTCGACGAGCCGTCGACGCGCCCCACGGAACTCCGGCTCTACAGAGGACGCCACCAATCCGTCGCCGTATCGAGCACATCGCGGTGCGTGAGATCAAGATGCAACGGCGTCACCGAGATATACCCGTCGTGCACGGCGCGGAAATCCGAGTCGTCCGGACCACTCCACTCCACACTTCCGCCGCCGATCCACAGGATCTCGCGACCCCAGGGATCCTTCATCTTCGTGATCGAATCGCTGAACACACGACGACCGAGGCGCGTGAGGCGCACACCCTTGATCTGATCGCCAGCCACGTTCGGCAAGTTGACGTTCAGCAGTGTTTCGCGCGGAAACGACGTGAGCGACATCAAGTGCTTTAGCAGATCGCGCAGCACCTCCACCTGCGTCTCGAGCAGCGCATCGGCGCGCAGCAAACTGCCGGCGAACGAGACCGCAATGGATGGAATGCCGAGGGCGAGTCCTTCCATCGCCGCTGCCACCGTGCCGCTGTACAGCACATCTTCGCCCATGTTCGGGCCGTGATTGATTCCGCTGATCACGTATTCGGGGCGCTCGTCGAGTAACGCCTCGCAGGCAAGCATGACGCAATCGGTGGGCGTGCCGTCCACCTGCCAACGACGCTCACCGAGACGCACCGGGCGTAATGGATGATGCAACGTGAGCGAATGACTGGTCGCGCTCTGTTCACGGTCGGGTGCCACGACACTGAGCTCGCCGAGCGGGAGGCAGGCCTGCTCGAGCACGCCCAACCCCTTGGCGAGAATGCCGTCGTCGTTACTAAGGAGAATGCGCATGGGATTGGTTGAAAGACGAAAAGCGAACAGTATATACGCAGCACACGCCGCGGGTCGCGCTATCGGGAACGCGGTGCCGGACGGTCTTCGAGAATTGCCAGCAACTCCGCCAGATCTCGCTCGATGCTCTCGAGCGCCTCCACTTCGAGCGCCGCTCGCGCGGCCGGTCGCAGCACGCCGCCCTTGCGGTGCTCATCGAGCTTCTGCCGCGCGCCGTCGATCGTGTACTTCTCGGTGTACAGCAGATGTTTCACGAGCAGAATCAGCTCTACTTCGCGGCGCGCGTACACGCGGTTGCCGCTGCGATTCTTGGCGGGGTTGAGCAGCTTGAACTGGCTCTCCCAATAGCGCAAGACGTGCGGTTTCAAATCGGTGAGTGCACAGACCTCGCCGATGGAATAGAACTCCTGGATCGGTTCGCTGCGGGGCGCGCCCACTTCAGTCGCGCTCCGCGCGCAGTTCGCGCGCCATCAACTCGGCGATCGCTTCCCGCGGAGACTGTCCTTCGAACAGGATTCGATACGTTGCGTCGATGATCGGCATCTCGACCCCGGAACGATCGGCCAGCGCCTTCGCGCTCTGCGCGTTCAGCACGCCTTCGGCAACACTGTCCTTGCCAGCCAGCGCCTCGTCGAGCGACTGCCCCTGCCCAATCGCGACGCCGAGCGCGCGATTGCGCGAGAGCGCGCCCGTGCACGTCAGCACGAGATCGCCGAGTCCCGCGAGCCCGGCAAACGTCTCGGCACGCGCGCCGCGCGAGACGCCAAGGCGCGTCATCTCCGCCAAACCGCGGGTCATCAGTGCCGCTCGCGGATTGTACCCGAGTCCGAGTCCGTCGAGGATACCCGTGGCCACCGCCATCACGTTCTTGATCGCGCCGCCGAGTTCCACACCTACCACGTCATCACTGGTATAAACACGAAACGACGCCGCACTCATCGCGCCCTGCACCATCTTCGCCGCGTCATGCGACGCGCTGGCGGCAACGACTGCGGTGGGTTGCCCTTGGGCGACTTCGACCGCGAAGCTTGGCCCACTGATGGCAACCACGTCGTGTCCGAGCGCTTCCTGTGCGACGACATCGGTCATCAACGCCAGCGTCTCGCGCTCGATGCCTTTGGTGGCCACCGAGAGCACCGCACCCGGTGCGATCGCTCCGGCGCAGGACGTGACGACGGCCCGCAGCACGTGCGACGGCGCAGCGTACACGACGAGGCCGGCGCCGTGCAGCGCGACACCGATGTCGCTGCTGGCGGCGAGCCCCGGTGCGAGTGCGACACTCGGCAGGAACCGTGGGTTCTCGTGACGGCTGTTGACCGCGTGAACCACGTCTTCTTCACGCGCCCAGAGCGTCACGCGATGGCCGTTCCGCACCAGACGATCGGCGATCGCCGTTCCCCAGGCACCACCGCCAATCACCGCGCAGCCGAGCGTACGATCCGTCACGCGCGCGATCCCGAGGACGGTGCCGGCGAGGTCCGCCCCACGCGACGTTCTTCACCGCGGCGCAGACGGCCGATATTTTCGCGGTGCGTCCAGAACACAAACGCTCCAACCGCTGCGCCGACGATCACCAGTGGCGTGATCGCGCGCTGCTGCAGCAGCAACGCCACGGGTAATATCACGGCGCCGACCAGCGATCCGAGCGACACGTAGCGGGTCATCGCCACCACGATCACAAAACCGACGATCGCACAGAGCGCCGGAAGCGGAGCCAGCGCGATGAACACGCCGCTGGACGTGGCGACGCCCTTGCCTCCGCCCTTACCCATCAAGAACACCGGGCGCACATGGCCGAGAATCGCGACGAGGCCAAAGACCACTCCCCACGGCCACCCGGTTGCCGCGCCGATAACGGAGGGAAGCACCAACACGGGCAGCGCCCCCTTGGAGCCGTCCGCGAGATAGACGAGCAGCCCCCACTTCCACCCCAGTGTCCGAAACACATTCGTCGCACCGAGGTTGCCGGATCCCACCGTCCGCAGATCGACACCGTTGGCCGTTCCCACGAGATACGCCGTGGGAAACGAGCCAATCACGTACGCAGCAAGCAGCGCCGCGGCCTGGGCGATCATGGGACTCACGACTCGCGCTTGCTCCGCATGATGATACGCATCGGCGATCCGGTGAATCCCCACTTCTCACGCAGCTGGTTGTGAATGAAGCGGATGTAGTTCTCGGGGATCAAGTCCGGGTGATTGCCGAAGAACGCGAACGTGGGAGGAGAGGTCTCCACCTGCGTGGCGTAATTCAGCTTCACTTCGCGACCCGCCGCCTGTGGCGGCTGCAATCTGGCAATGATCTCCTGCAGCGCGTCATTCACTTGCGAGGTGGAAATGCGGCGCGTGCGCTGTGCCTGCACTTCGAGCGCCATGTCGAGCACCTTGTTCACCCGTTGGCCGGTGAGCGCCGACGTGAACAGGAAGGGCACGAAGCCAAGGTATGGCACCTTCTCCACGGCGTCCTTCTTGAACTTGGCCGAGCTTTTGTCCGTCTTGTCCGTGTACAGGTCCCACTTGTTGATCACCATGATCAGTCCGCGACCGGCTTCCCACGCCAGCGTAGCGATCTTGAGATCCTGGTTCTGCAACCCCTCCGTCGCGTCGATCATCAGGATGCACACATCCGACGAATCGATGGCACGACGGGTGCGCAACGCCGAGTAGAACTCGATACCGTCATCGATTTTCGACTGACGCCGCAAGCCGGCCGTATCGACGAAGATGATCTCTTGATCGTGATAGCGCATGGGGGCGTCGATCGAATCGCGAGTGGTGCCCGATTCGTCGTTCACCACCAGACGCTCCTCACCAAGCAGCTTGTTCACGAACGACGACTTGCCCACGTTCGGACGGCCGATCACGGCAAAGCGCACCGCTTCGGACGGGACCTCATCCGTTTCCGGAATGGCCGCGACGACGGCGTCGAGCAGGTCTCCAGAGCCCTTGCCGTTGGCGGCGGACACCGGGTACACGTCGGTCACGCCAAGACGATAGAAATCGTAGAAGTCGGAGCTGTTCGGATCGTCGACCTTATTGGCGACCAGAACCCACGGCTTCTTCGCATGACGCAGGATGTCGACGAGGCGCGCGTCGCTGGGGTGCACGCCGACCTTGGCATCCACCACGAGCATAAGGAGATCCGCTTCGTCGATCGCCTGCATGACCTGATTGCGGATGGCGACGTCCATCGGCTCGTTCGAATCTTCAACGAGTCCGCCGGTGTCGACCAGCCAGAAATGATGGCCGGCCCAATCGGCTTGGCCGAAATGACGGTCGCGGGTCGTGCCCGCTTCCTCGCTGACGATCGCGGAGGAGTCGCCGACGATACGATTGAACAGATGGGACTTCCCGACATTGGGACGTCCGACGATGGCTATGACTGGAAGACTCATGCGGCTGGTTGGAACGCCGCGTCACCTGTCGGGACCAGCGCGTCTATGAAATCGTACGAAGGAAACACGGGCATCGGCAGCGATTCTCGCACCGCCACGAACGACTCTTCGTCGAGGAAGAGTCCATCGTCGTTGATGCACTCGGCGGGAATGAGCGCGAGATCGAGATCGTGCCGATCCGCAAGCGCCTTGCGAATATCGGCGCCCACGAGCAGTCCCGCGGTGGTCGTGGTCGGACCGAACAACGAGTTCTCCATCGTGATGAGCGAGAACTCGGCGCCGGTGGCTTCACGCAGCAGGTCGAGCAACTCGGGCATCAGCGGCGTCATGGAAACGCCCGTCACAATTCCGATCTTCTTCCCGTCGAGACGGGGGAGCTGCGACAGTCCGTCGCGCACGCGGGCGCGCAGCGACGTCACCGCACCGACGCCATTCTCGATCTGCGAGAAGTCGCCATAATGCTCCACGTTAGGGAGCGGTTCGTCGGACAACAAATACAGCTCGTCGGAGCCGAACACCCACCGATCACCACGCTCGGCGAGGCCGCGCTCGGCCCACCGATGCACCGTGTCGAGTAACAGGCGCGCGTTGACCGCGTCCATCGACTTGCCATTGTACAAGTGTGAGAACTGGGTCACCCCAACAGGAACGAGCGCCACGGACATCACGGCGTCGCCGAGGTTCCAGAGGTCGGTGAGCGATTGCTCGAGCACTTCGCCGTCATTCAGGCCGGGGACGATGACCATCTGCCCGTGAAACTGAATACCGCCCTCGGCCAGCCGCGTAAGCTGGTCAACGATGTTCGGGACGCGCGGGTTGTTGAGGAGGATCTTTCGCGCTTCCCACGGCGTCGCGTGTACCGAAACGTAGAGCGGCGAGAGTCGGTACTCGAGGATGCGCGCGATGTCCCTCTCTTTCACATTCGACAACGTGGCGAAGTTGCCATACGCAAAAGACAGCCGGTAATCGTCGTCGCGGATGTAGAGTCCCTTCCGGAGGCCCTTGGGCAGCCCCTCGATGAAGCAGAACTCGCACCGGTTGGCGCAGCGTCGAATCGTGGGCGGCGCAAGCTCCACGCCCATCGGTTCGCCGCCCTCACGTTCAATGTCGTACTCGACTTCCGAACCATCCGGTAGTCGCGCGGACACGATGAACGCATCGTCGGCCGTCAGGAACTCCCAATCGAGGAAGTCTTCCAACGGCCGTTCGTTGACGGCGAGGAGTTCAGTGCCAGGAACGATGCCGATCTCATCGGCAATGCTCCCTGGCTGCACACGTGTGACGCGAACCATGACCTGGGACGAAAACGGGGGGCGAGGCCCAAAGGCCTTCCCCCGGATGACAAGGGGCGGCAACCGTAGCGCTGCCGCCTACCTCATAAAATATACGAACTGTGAGGTCCGAAGTCAATTTAGAACATGGACTTACTTGAGGGGCGCATAGCGATACGCGACGGCCTTCGGCGCATCGAGCTTCACCGAGAACGTCGTGTTTCCGCCCGCATCAACCGGCCCAATCGCCACGTCCTTCGTCGCGACCACCGCGCCGGCGACATCAAGAAGTTCGAGCTTCATGGTCCAGGATGCCGCCGTGCTGCCTTCGTTATTCACGGTGCCCTGGACGGCGTAGGCGCTCCCCGACTTCTGGGCTAGCGTAATGTCGACGCGGGGATTCATCTTGGCCTGCTTGTCGAGATAAAACAGCACCGAGTCGTTGGCCAACTTCTTCTTCGCCGCGTCCGTTGTCGCACGCGCACGGAGCTGCCAGAGCCCGGCCGTAAGGCGGTAGGCCCGATCAAAGTTGGGGTCGACCTCCACCAAACGCGTCACCACCGGTGCCATGTGCTCGGTGTCCTTCAGGGTGAACAGCACGTTGGCGTAGTTCAGCAGCGCCACCCGGTGGTACGGATTCTTCTTGAGTCCGTCCTCGAACAGTTTCGACGCATCGGCGTCGTGGGCCGTGGCGGCGGCGTTCGATGCCGCTTCGAACAGCTGGTCGGCCGTGAACTTGTCCGGAGCGATGAGCATGTCGGCGAAGATCGCCGTAACCGCCGCGGTGTCGCCGGACAGGCGAACGGCCCGACCTAGCGCCTGCGCGGCGTTCGCGTCGCCCGGCGTGTCCTTCAGGTATGCCTCCAGCAACGCGCGAGCAGCCTTGATCTCAGCGTCCTTCTTGTCGCCGACGGCCGCGGCTTCGGCAAGGGTCAACTTGGTGACCGCCAGATTGTAGCGGCTCTGTTGCTTGACTCTCGTGTACAGGGTGTCCGAGCCGGAGAGCGCAATCACCTTCTCCATGGCGATCATCGCACTGTCGACCTTGTTCTGCTTCTGATAGAGCGTAGACAGCACATTCCACGGACGCGGATCGGAAGCCGCCACCTGCAGCGAGAGGTTCGCGAAGTACGCCGCCGAGTCGTTCTGCTCCGCGCCCATGGCAGCGATCGCCTTGTTCAGGATCTCACCGAAGAACTTGGCACGATACGGACGCACCTTTTCCGTACATTGCGGCAACATCGACTCCACGGCCGTCGCCGCCGAGTCGAGGGCGAGCAGCAGATTTTGCGAGCCGGTCGGATTCTGGGTGAAGCCGACGCTGCCCCGCTTCATCAGGTAGCCCGCGTTCTCGCGCTCGAGCCACTGCGCATACGTGCGCAGGAGCAGAAACTGGCGACCGGCTTCGTTCTTGATTTTCGACGGGTCGTCGGTGAGTACACGAATCGCGTTCTGCAGGTGCTTGGGCACTTCATCCGCGCGCCGCGAATTCGCGGCGGCAAGAATGTACTGCTTCGCGCCGTTTACCTGAAAGGGGCTGCTGTCGTTGATCTCGCACGCAGCCTGCGCGGCCGACACCATCGGCATCGTCGCGCCGAGAACTGTCGCACTCACAACCGCTGTCCAGATCCGAGCCTTCATCACTGCTCTCCTCGTAAATGACATGATAGCTTCTGCGTTTTTGTACCCCGATGGAGACACAGGGTCACCCGTCACCCGAACGCGCGCTCCTACCGGCGCGGTTCGCGCAGCCGTGAACTGAAGAGCCGGGCGAGTATTGGGCGACCACCGCGGCTACGCGCGGTACGACGCGCCGCTGCCGGTGTTGAACACCACAACCTCGGCGTCGGCCGCGAGTGTGCCCGCCGTCACTGCATCGTACAGCACAGAGAGGGCGCAGCCACCCTCTGGTGCCGCATCGATACCCGTCGCCATCGCCAAGCGAAGCGTCCACTCGCGAATTGCCTCTTCGGTCGCCGTGCCGGCGATACCGTGCGTTTCGCGCAGCACGCGCAGGAGGAGCCGATCGCCCAGTGGCGACGGTACCCGGAGTCCGCTGGCGTACGTCACGGGATCGACCCACGGCGTGGCGCGCTCCTCGTTGGCGGCGAAGGCGCGCGCAATCGGCGCGCACCCGGCAGCTTGCGCCACCACGTATCGGGGCTGCTGCGCTCCCGTAGGCAGCCATCCGCCCGCCAGCAGTTCGTTGATGGCCTTCCAGATGCCGATCGTCCCCTCCCCCCCACCCGTCGGATAAACCAGCGCGTCGGGCACTCGCCAGCCGAGCTGTTCGGCCATTTCGAAACCCATTGTCTTCATGCCTTCCACGCGGTACGGCTCGCGCAGCGTCGAGACATTGAAATACCCTGACTCCGCCGCGTACGCGATCGCCAGCTTACCGGCATCGCCGATATGTCCCTCGATACGCACGAGCGTTGCGCCAAATGCCTCGATCGTGTCGAGAATGGGACGTGGCGTGGTGCGCGGCGCAAATACCCGCACGGGCATGCCGGCGGCGGCACCGTAAGCGGCAAGGGCGGCACCGGCGTTGCCCGCCGTCGGCACCACGAGGCCGGGATACCCTTGCGCCTTCGCACGGGTGACGGCGGCGCTCATACCACGCGCCTTGAACGATACGGTCGGATTCTGCGACTCGTCTTTGATCCAGAGACGGCGAACGCCTGTCGCCGCGGCCAGCGCCGGCGACTCAGTCAGGGGAGTCAGCCCCTCGCCCAGCGACACCGGGAGCTCTCCGATCTCCAGCGGCATGAATGGCGCGTAGCGCCACGCATCCCAGCGATCGAGGAGTGGTGTTCCCTTCGGCACGGGGGCGTACTGCGCGAAAAGGGGTTGCCCGCACGCGGCACACACGGAGGCGCGATCGCGCGCCGCTGCCGTGTCGCACGCGGAACAGCGCAGAGTCCAGGAGGCAGAAGTCATTCAGGAGTCGAGTCGAGTGGAACGTCAGAAGTCAGATCGATGGGAATATCCGGCGGAGTGGCACGAGATGGAACGCCCAGCGCCGTGAGCAGCCGTTCCGCCGAGGCCGGGCCGAAGCCCGATACCGCAGCAATCTGCTCGACCGTCGCCTCACGAACGCCCTGCACGCTGCCGAATGTCGTGAGCAAGGCCCGCCGTTTGCTGGGGCCGACGCCGGGAATCTTCAGCAACTCCGATGTGATCGTACGCGCCGCGCGCTTCTGTCGCTGAAACGTGACGGCAAACCGATGGGCTTCATCGCGCGCCTGCTGCAGCATACGAAGTGCCGGCGAACGGCGTGGCAGTCGCACGGGATCGCTGCGGCCGGGAAGGAAAATCTCTTCGTCGCGCTTGGCGAGGCTGATCAATCCGATCGACGTGATCCCCAAGGCATCGAGCGCGGCGCGTGCGGCACCGAGCTGTCCTTTTCCACCATCGATCACGGCGAGATCGGGAAGCGTCAGCTGCTCGGCCACGCGACGCGTGAAGTAGCGCGTGACGACTTCGTGCATCGATTTGAAATCATCGTTGCCTTCAAAAATCGCGATTTTGAACTTGCGATACTCGGCGCGCTTCGGCCGTCCATTCTCGAACCACACCGCGCTCGCCACGACGTCGGTACCTTGCGCGTGCGAGATGTCAAAGCAAATCAGTGAACGCGGCAAGCGCGGCAGGCCCAGTTCCCGCTGCAACTCGTACACCGGGTCGGCGGCACGCTCATCGGCTTCCAGCGCCGCCAGCTTGAACTCTTCGAGTAAGTGCTGCGCGTTCTTGTCGGCGAGATCCACCAGCGCCCGCCGTGGCCCGCGTTGCGGCACACGGATCTTCGTACTCTCGAGCGACGCTTCCAGCGACTCGCGATCGTCGAAGTCGAACGGCACCAGCAGGTCGCCGGCGCGCGCTTCGGCGGTGCGATACCACTGGGCCAGACAGGCGCCGAGCACCGCGCCGTCCTCCTCGTCTTCCGCATGCTCCACCAAGCGGTGGTCGCGCGCCAGCAACTTGCCGCCCCGGATGCGCATGATGACGACACAGGCGTCTGCCCCATCGCGAGCGTACCCGACCACATCGCGGTCACCACCCTCGACTTCGAGCACGACGGTCGGCTCTTCCATCTTCTCGAGATGGCGCAACGCGTCGCGTAGTTCGCCCGCGCGCTCGAAATCGAGGCGCTCGGAGGCGTCGAGCATCCGTTCGCGCACGTGGCGCACGACGTCGCTCGTTCTTCCATCGAGAAACCACACCACTTCGTCGATCATCGCGCGATAGTCGTCCGTGGTCTGATATCCCACGCACGGTGCCTGACAGCGCTTGATGAAATAATCGAGGCACGGTCGTTCTGGCGCTTCCTTCGGCAGATTGTAGTGGCAGGACCGCACGGTGAAGATCCGTTTCACGACGTTCATCGCCCGTCGCATTCCACCCACGTCGGTGTACGGCCCGAAGTACCGCGCGCCGTCATCCTGCAGTCGGCGGGTCACGATCACGCGCGGCAGCGGCTCCTGAACCGTGACCTTGATGTAGGGATACGACTTGTCGTCGCGCAGCGCGATGTTGAAGCGCGGATGATACTCTTTGATCAGCGTCGCTTCGAGAATCAACGCATGCGATTCGCTCGGCACTACGATCGTGTCGAGCTCGCGCACCTTCCGCATCAACCCGCGCGTCTTCGGACTGCTCAGGTGATCTTGCGCCCAGTAGCTCTTCACGCGGGAGCGCAGGCGCTTCGCCTTGCCGACATACAGCACCGTGCCTTCGCCATCCTTCCAGAGATAGACGCCAGGTGATTCCGGGAGGTGCGGTAGCTTCTGCGCGACACTGGCCGGCATGCCCCGCGCGATCGCGGCGCTCGTCCAATCATCCTCCGGCACCAGCAGGGCGTCGCTGAGCCGCTGATCGTGGTCCGCGCTCATGAACCCACCCTGCGCACCGGTCGGCGGAGCCAGCGTGCGGCTTCAGCCGAACCCATAGCCCACGCCACCAGGAGATACGTTGCACCGAAGGCGCCGAGCACGGGAATACCGGCAAGTCGCGGATGCATGGTGGGAAACCAGCGATACTGCACGTATCGCAAGAGCGTACCCACTAAGGCGGCGACCAATGCAGCCAGCGCGATGCGGCGCGTACCACGCCACATCGTCGCGGTGTACAACGCACCGAGCCGACGCTGCAGTCCGCGCGCAAGTATCGCCAGGTT
>NZ_JBDNFF010000340.1:0-15447 GCF_041689975.1 Gemmatimonas sp. | reverse complement strand
GCGGCAGTTCGCCAAGATACTCGGGGTCCTCCGGTGCGAGTCGCGCCAGCGCTTCCGACTGCTGCACCGCGCGCTGCAATCCTTCGTCGCTGCGATCGTTGGTGACCACACTGGCTTTGCGTTTGCCGAACACGCTTTGTATACGGATCGTGCTGTTGGTGGTCACGCCCGACGTCGACATCTGATTGTCGGCGAAGCGCAGATTCGTTTCACGCGCGCTGTTCACCGACACCCGAACGGCGTCGGCCTTGGATAACTTCACGGCGCGTTCGACGATAGCGTGCGCCTGCTCACGCGAGAGCACGCCAATGGCGGCCATGGCCTTGCTGTCGCTCACGGTGTCCTTCATGGACTCGCTCATACCGTGCGTCCGGTGTTGATGATGTTCGCGTTCTTGAAGCGTGTGGGCGGGCAGCCGTGGCTCACGGCGTTGGCCTGTCCGGGCTGTCCCTTGCCGTCGTTGAAGGTGCCGCCGAATTCGTAGCTGCTCTTGCCGCCGAGCATGTCCAGGGTGTTCCAGAAGTCCGGGGTGCGCATCTGGTAGGCGGCGTCCTTCACCTGGCCCACGATCTTGCCCTTGCGCACTTCGTAGCAGAGCTGCGCGCCGAACTGCGCGTTGTAGCGTTGCTGATCGATGGAGTACGACGCGCGGCCGATCATGGCGATGCCCTTGTCGGTGGCGGCGATGAGATCGTCCCAGCTCAGATCTTTGGCGCCCGGCTGCAGCGACACGTTCGGCATGCGCTGGAACTGCACGTCGGCCCAGCTCTGCGCGTACGAGCAGCCGTGCGAGCGCACTGGCTTGCCGTTCTTGGCATACCACGACGCCAGCCACGGCGCCTGTTCACGCGTGGTCTGATAGTCGTTGAGAATGCCGTCCTTCACGATGTGGAAGGTGTCGGGCTGCACGCCGTCGTCGTCGTAGCCGATAGTGGCCAGCGCGCCGACTTCGTTGCGGTTACCCACGAGATTCATCATGGGCGGACCGAGTTTGAGCGAACCGAGCACCTTTTCCGGCGGCGCCATGAAACTGGTGCCGGCGTAGTTGGCCTCGTAGCCCATCGCCCGATCGAGCTCGGTAGGGTGCGCGAGCGATTCGTGAATTGTGAGGAACAGCTGCGAGGGATGCAGAATGAGATCATAGCGTCCCGGCTCCACCGGTTTCGCCGTGAGCTTCTCGGCCGCTTCTTCGCCCCACGTGGTGGCGTTCTTCACGATGTCGGCTTCGAGCACATACTCCCAGCCGCGTCCCGCTGGCTGCACGACTTCCGGGCCGCGCACGGCAGTGCTCGAGCGATCGGGCGACACGGCGGTGCAGCTCATGGTCACCCAGCTGCGCACGTAATCTTGCGTGATCACGGAGCCGTCGGTGTTCGCGTAGTTGCGCTCTTCCTTCACGAACGAGAGGCCGGAGTTCACGAAGCGCACATTGGGCACTTTCAGTGCTTCGGCATTGGCACGGAGCAGCAGGTCGGCCTTGGTTTCCACCGGTACGGTGAACGGGTCGATCTGATAGGCGCTGCGCCACGTGGCGTTCGGATGCGCCGGCGAGGGCGCGAGCTCCACGCGGCGATCGCGCGCGATGCGATTCGCCTTGGCGATAGCCACGGCTTCCTGCGCGGCGGTGCCCACGCCTTCCTTGGTGAGTTCCTGCGTAGCGCAGAAACCCCAACAGCCGTCTACCAGCACGCGCACACCGCAGCCCATGGTGTCGGTGTCGACGACGTCGGTGACCTGTCGTTCGCGCGTTTGGATGCTGTTGTTGCGATTGCGCGAGATGCGCACGTCGGCCCATGAAGCGCCGTAGCGCTTGGCGGCGTCGAGCGCCTCCATCATGAGTTCGCGGGTGGCCGCGTCGGTATAGAGCGCCGGCAGCGGCGTGAACCCGGGCAGTGCACGGAGCGCACTCGGGCCGATTGCCAGCGCGCCGAGTGCAGCGCCGCCGGTGACGAGAAAATCGCGACGAGTAGTCATGTCACGAATGTATCGCCACCGACGGATCAGGTCACGCGTAGCGCATCGCGTTACTTCAGGTTGGCCTTGAAGAAGCCGACGGTCTTGGCGAAGGCGTCTTCGGCGGCCGTCTTGTCGTAGGCCTGACCGGTGGGATTGGCGAAGGCGTGGTTCGCATTGGCATACACGTTGATAGTGACGGAACGACCGCCCTTCTTCATGGCCGCTTCCATCGCGCGCACGCTGTCGAGTGGAATGCCGGTGTCCTTGCCGCCGAACAGGCCCAGCACGGGCGCCTTGAGTCGTGCAAGCTGCGCCGGATCGGTGATGGGCGCGCCGTAGTACATCACCACGGCGTCGAGGTTGGCGCCGCCCACGAGGCCAGTGCGTAGCGACCAGTGTCCACCGTAGCAGTAGCCCACCGAACCGATCGAGGTGGCGCCGGCCTTCTTGAGATACGAGATGGCCTCACCGAGGTTCTTCTCACCACCGGCAATGTCCGCCATGCCGGCCTGATACAGCTTCATCGCAGCATCGGGAGTAGTCGCGACCGACCCGAACAGATCAACCGCGAGCACGGTGTAGCCTTCGCCCGCGTAGCGCTTGGCCATAGCCTGAATGCCTTCGTTCAAGCCCCACCATTCGTGCACCATGATGATCGCCTTGCCCGTCTTGGCGCTAGCAGCCGTTCTGGCGAGGAATCCCTTGATGGCCTTCCCGTTGATCGTGGCATAGGTCACGGTCTCGCCGACGACCTCGACTCGCGGCGCGATGCGGGCGCCAGCCGAGGCGGTCGGCGTCTCGTTCATGTGCTCGCGATGCATCGCTGCGGCGTAATCGGGCTGGGCGACCTTCGCGTTCTGCGCGCCCGCCGTGCTGGTGACGGTAAGAAGCAGGGCCGCGCCAACGGCAAGGCGCGTGGCGGGTTTGGTCGCGTTCATAGCTGGGGATGTTTGAGGGAGAAACTACGGTGGTATGGACGGGCAGTATCTGCCTCAGTCGTGAAACACCGGGCGGGTCGCTTCGTTTCCGGAAACGGTAAAACAGCAAAGGCAAAAGCTGGAACACGGAAACAGCGGATTACACAGAACGGCACTGATAGCAAACAGCGCCTTTTCGCTTATCGGTGCTATTCCGTGTAATCCGCCGTTTCCGTGTTCCAGCCGTTGCTGTTGCGGTAGCTGTTGCGGCCGCCTACCCGATCGATTTCGTCATCGGGATCACGGGCAACGTCGTGCCGTCGGGCATTGCGTACTCCACGCGCGCGTCGGGCACGAAGCCCAAGGCTCGGTACAGCGGTTCGCCCGGGAGCGTCGACATCAGCGAGAGCGTCGAGAAGCCGGCGCGTTGGGCGGCGGCAGTGCAAATGCCCAGCAGCCGTTTGGCGTGACCGCGGCGGGCGTGATCAGGGTGCACGTAGAAGGCGCGGATGCGGGCCGGTGCGGTGGCCGGATCGAGGTGTCCTTCGTCACGGCTTTCAAACTGATCACCGCCGAACAACGTCTGGCGATCGCTCCATCCGCCAGCGGCCACGATGTCGCCATGCTGTTCGAGCACGAAGTAGCCGCCGTCGTGAATAAGACTGGAGTCCACGCCGAACACATGCGCCAGCGATGACGCGATCTGCGCGTCGGTGTAGTACGTGGTGGCCAGACGGCGCACGGACACGTCGATCAGCGCGGTGAGCGACGGCACGTCGGCATGGCGCGCCACGCGGCAGTGCGGGGCGCCGGCCATCGCTTCCACGGCGCTCCAGCCGTCGGGCCACGCGCCGTAGCCGGCGCTTGCATTGATGTGGCCGGCCTCGCCCACGTCCCACACGCGGCTTCCCCAGGCCGTCGCGTAGCGCTCCGCCTGTTCGAACGTCACGTACTCGTCGTTGCGGCTGGCCACCACGGTGCTGGGGAAAGAGAGCGCGTGGAGCGGTATCAGGGCGAAGCCAGTGGGGCCGCTGGGATAGGCGGCCGCCAAGGGATCACTGGGTGCGACCAGCAGCGCACCACGCACGCGCACAAGCAGTTCGAGCGGTGCTTGATGCGCCCAATGCGCGACCATGGCGCAGGCGCTGCTGTGCGCGACCAGCACCACATCGCGCACGCTCTCGTGCATGACCTTCGTGAGCCGCTCGACCCAGTCGGCGCACAGCGGCGCGGCCCACTCCTGCTGCACGACGCGCTCGACCAGCAGCGGAGACTCCGCCGCCGACTGGGCCTGCCAGCGCGACTGCCAGTGCTCCGGCCCGGAATCGAACAGACCAGGCAGCAGCAGTACGGTCACCGCCGCGTCACGCGACACCCATCGCCCTCGCCAGAATCGCCGGATCGATATTGCCGCCAGTCACCACGACCATCGTGGTGCGGTCCCGCGTGTCGACTTTGCCGGCGAGCATGGCGGCCAGCGCCGCCGCGCCACCCGGCTCCACGACCAGCTTGAGTTCGCGAACCGCGAAGGCGATCGCGGCCAACACTTCGTCGTCGGTCACGGTAAGACCGGCCCCGACGCGTGACTGATTGATGAAGAAAGTGAACTCCCCTGGCGTCGGTGTGACGATCGCATCGCAGATCGAACGCGTCCCCGGCTCGTTCGCCACGCGATGCCCCAACCGGAGCGACCGCGCCATGTCGTCGAACTCGGCCGGCTCGCAGGGATGCACCACCGTGTTCGGTGACACCGCTTCGGCCACCAAGGCGCAACCAGCGGTCAGTCCACCGCCCCCACAGCATACCAGGAGCATGTCGGGAGCGTACCCCATCGCTGAGGCCTGGCCGAGCGCCTCGAGCGCCAAGGTGCCTTGCCCGGCCACGATGTACGGATCTTCGTAAGGGGGGACGAGCGTGAGCCGGTGCTCCTGCGCAATGGCGCTGCCGATCGCCTCGCGGTCTTCGGTATAGCGGTCGTACAACACCACCTCGCCGCCGAAAGCGCGGGTCCGTTCGATCTTGAGCGCCGGCGCATCCTTGGGCATGATGATCACTGAACGCATGCCCAGCAGCGACGCACTGTACGCCACGGCCTGCGCGTGATTCCCCGATGAGTACGCGACCACGCCGCGCGAGCGTTCGTCGTCGGAGAGCTGCAACAGACGATTGAGGGCGCCGCGCAATTTGAACGAGCCGGTATGCTGCAACACCTCAGCCTTGAGCAGCACGCGGCCCCCCGCGCGCGCATCGAGGGCGGGTGACGTGAGCAGAGGTGTGATCTGCGCGTGCGGCGCGATGCGGGCCGCGGCGGCGCGGATATCGTCGATCGTCGGAACAGCGGGGAGCATCGTAGGCATCGCGAATAATCTACCCCCCACTCCCTACTTTTCTCTCCGTCGCCGCTCACCACCACACGTAATCGCCCGTTCAAAGCGCGTCCGCGGACGCAGCACGTACCCATCGGCCAGCCCGGAGTCGATGGCGTTCCGGGCGGCCACGTACTGCGCCGGACAGGGCGCCCAGAGCGCGTCATCCATCGCGGTGGCCACCGAGGTCGGGATCCCGGTGAACACCCAGAGAAAGCCGATGAACCCGATCGCCAACGCGAGGATGGCGAAGAGTCGTCCGATCCGCCGGATACGACGCGGTGCCGGATCGCCCGGGCGCGGCTCGAACTGCATGGGATGGTCGGATCGGTCGGGCATACTGCAATATGGGCGCGCAGACGGTAGCTTCGCTGGTATCGCTGCCCCGTACAACGAGAACGCCCACCATTTCATCCGACGACGTGCTGATCGACCTCGAACTGAGTCTCCTGGCCTTTCAGAGCCGGGTCCTCGCGTTGGCCGAAGATCACGCCGTGCCGTTGCTCGAGCGGCTTCGCTTCCTGGGCATCGTGACCAGCAACATCGACGAGTTGTACATGGTGCGGATGGCCGAACTGCGCCGCGCGGCCATCGATGAAGCGGGGCAGGCCACCGACCGGTTGCAGGTCGTGGAACGCGGCATCGAGGCGCTGCTCGCGCGGCAGTCGCGTTGTGCCATCGACTGTGTGCGCCAGGCGGAGCAGGTGGGTGTGCGCCTGCTGTCGTGGAGCGAGCTCACCGTCAATGAGCAGCATCTGCTGCGCGTGCAGTATCTCGAAGACATCCAGCCGGATCTGCGCCCGCTGGCGATCACGCTCAGTCCTGGTCATCCGCTGCCGCATCTCCCGCACCTCGGACTCTTTCTCGCGGTGCTCTTCCGCCGGGAAGCGGGGGAGCGACTGCATCTGGCCGAGCACGATTTGCCGGTCGACATGCCGCGCTTGCTGGCGGTGCCGGATCGCGGCGGCGCGGTGATCGCGATCGAGGAAGTGTTGCGGGCCAATGCCCACCTGCTGCATCCGGGCACGATCGTCGACAGCGCGTATCTCTTCCGCGTAACACGTGGCGGCGACCTCCCTCTCATGGACGACGAAACCGGCAGCGTGCTCGGCGCCGTGGCGTTGGCCACTGAGCGACGGATGCACAACCCGGCGGTGCGCGTGGAGGTGGAGCGCAGCATGCCCGACGCGGTCGGTGCGCTGATCCTCGACACGTTGCGGCGTGAGGCGATCGGTCGCGACATGGAGCTCACGGTGGAGTCGGTGCAGCACGTAGACGGGTTGCTCGACCTGCGCTGTCTGCAATCGCTGCCGCTACCCGATGATCCGGTGCTCGAATATCCGCCGATGCCGGCGCGGATGCCTGTGGGGGAGCGCTCGATGTTCACGCTGGTTCGTAACGGCGACCTGCTGCTACATCATCCGTTCGATTCCTTCGACGACAGTGTGGTACGCTTCTTCCAACAGGCCGCCGCCGACCCCGACGTCACGTCGATCAAGGCAACGCTGTATCGTGTGGGGAATCCATCGCCCATCGTGGACGCGCTGGTACGGGCGGCCAATTCCGGAAAGCAGGTGGCGGTGGTGGTCGAACTGAAGGCGCGCTTCGACGAAGAGCACAACGTGCAATGGTCGCGGACGCTCGAAGCGGCGGGTGTCGATGTGACCCACGGCATCGCCGGCCTCAAGGTGCATGCCAAGGTCGCCATGGTTACGCGCATCGAGGGCGACACACGTATGCGCTACGTGCACGTGGGCACGGGCAACTACAATACGCGATCCGGTCGGCAGTATACCGACCTGAGTCTGTTCTCCGCGCGGACCGATCTCGCCGATGCGATGGACGTGCTCTTCGCCGGACTCACGGAGCGGCACGCGCCGCCGCCGGCGCTGCCGCACGGTGCGCTGGTTGCTCCACATCAGCTGCTGACCGGTTTGCTGCAACGCATCGAACGTGAGATAGAGCATGCGAAGGCCGGACGGTCCGCGCGGATCACGATCAAGATCAACGGACTCGGAGACCGCGAGATGGTGCACGCCTTCGAGCGGGCCTCGCAGGCGGGCGTACAGGTGGAGCTGGTCGTGCGCGGCATCTGCATCCTGCGACCGGGCGTTGCCGGGGTCTCCGACCGCATCCGCGTGACGTCAGTCGTGGGACGACTGCTCGAACATTCTCGCATTTACCGCTTCGAGAACGACGGGAATCCGGAGTATCTCATCGGGTCATCCGACCTCCGCTCGCGGAATCTGCGTCGGCGCGTCGAAGTGCTTGTACCGGTGCTTGGCGCAGGATGCCAGGCACGGCTCGATATGATTCTGGAGGCGTATCGGCGCGACGGCAGCGCGTGGGAACTGCACGCCGACGGTGAGTATCGTCAAAGCGGTGATCATCACGATCCGCCGGCACAGGTGGCGCTGGCCTGAAGGCGCGTGCTGTCCGCATATTCAACCGCGATTCTTCTCTCACAACGCGAGCGCGAGTTTCTCGACGATGATGCCGACGTTTCGTGCGCTCGCCACACTTGCCGTGGGCGCCTCGCTGTTCGCTTCCGCCGCCGGTGCACTGTCGGGTCAGGCGACGCCGATCCGGGTCAGAATACCCGGCAACCTGCGCCCCATGTTGATCGACTCCGTGGCCAGAGACCCGGTTTCCGTTCCCGCAGCGCCAGCGCTGACGTTCCAAGCCGCCTCCGCCGTGCTGCAGGAGCTCAAGGTGCCGCTGTCGGTCAACGAGCCGCAGAACGGTGTGTTGGGCAGCGGCGGCTTCACTTTGCTGAGGCTGCTCGGCGGGGTACGACTCTCGAAATACCTGAGCTGCGGAACTGGCATGAGCGGTGAGTACGCCGACGTCCGGCGCATCACGATGGCGTTATTCGTCTGGGTGGACTCGGCCGGTCCGGCTGAAAGCCGCGTAAAGATCGGCATGCTCGCCGGGGCGCAGGACCTGGCAGGCGTGTCCAGGAACGCGATTCTGTGCGGATCGACCGGGGCCCTCGAGACTTTTCTGACCGACGAGATACGAAAGCGCGCAGTCCTGCCGTGAGCGTCGTGATCGTGCGTGGCGACGTTCTGATCAGCGGGTGACGGTCGACAGCAACGCGGCCGGCCCGTCGTTCTGCATGCCCATCGAGCCGTCGGCCAGCAACAGGAAGCAGGTGGCACCGCTTCCGCTCATCATACCGATGGCCGGCGTGCCTTCGGCGCGCCGCACGGCGGCGATTTCGCGAAATCGCGGAAGCACGGCGGCCACGCCCGCGTGCATGGCGCTTACCACCGATTCGAAATCATTGACGGCGAGTGCGGCAACGGCGTCCCAACTCGCGAACGCCGACGCCGGATAGGCGAACGCCTGGCCGGTGTCGCCACGGGCCTCATGTTCACGCGCGAACGCGCTGTACGCGACACCCGTGTTGACCCCCCTCGCGAAGGTGGCCAGCCACACGGCCGCCGGGGGGAGCGCCGGTAGGGGCAGCAAGCGATCACCGCGTCCCCATGCCCACGCGAGCGAGTGGCCACTCACGAGAAAGGGCACGTCGGCACCGAGGGTACCGGCGAGGGCGAGCAATCGCGCCGTGCCGAGTGGCGCGGGGCTCATCGATTCGAGCGCGCGCAACACGGCGGCGGCGTCGGCACTGCCGCCACCGAGCCCGCCGCCCACCGGAATCTGCTTCTCGATTTCGATGGCCCAGCCCGTGGGCCATCCACTGGCTTCGGTATATGCCACTGCGGCGCGCCATGCCAGATTCTGCTCGACCCGTCCGAGGCCACCGGCGGGCACCGTGGGGCCGGCGCACGTGAGTGCCGGCGCCATCGTGCCCACCTGTACGTGGACAACGTCGTGCAGATCGAGCAGCTGAAAGAGCGTTTCGATGCCATGGAAGCCGCTGGCTTCCCGGGCCAGAATCCGGAGCACCAGATTGATCTTGGCGTAGGCGCGTTCGGTGCGCGATTCGTCGGTCATGGTCGAGCGACCTCGGTGCTCTTGCCGCTTAACGTGCCCACGCTGAGCCCGAGGCGCGCGAAGTACACGGCACCGATGATCGTGATGGGAATGAAACTGAGCAGATGGTACGCGAGCGCCCAGCTCACGGCGAGCTTGTCGTTCACACCGTACACCGCCAAGCCGAGCACCGACGACAGCTCGAAGACGCCGAAGAATCCGGGCGAACTGGGGATGGCCACGGCGAGCGCCACGACGCCCTGCAGGAAAAACGCCGCGCTGATCGGGACGTCCATGCCGACCGCGAGAAACCCGATGTACATGGCCAGTGCATTCACGACCCAGTGGGCGATCGCCCACCAGAGCACGGCTAGAAAGCGACGGCCATCACGGAGCACGGCCAGTCCGCCCATCGCGTTTTCGACGAAGCGCACGATGAGGTCTTCGAAGCGTGGTAACACGCGATGTGCGATCCATCGCACGAGAGACAGGACACGCGGGGCCTGCATCACCATGGCGTAGCAGACAACCAGAAGCCCGAGCATGGCCGCCACCCCGAAGCGGGCAAGTTCCGGTACCGTGCGACCGGCCAGCGTGACGCCCGACGGAAAACGCGGATCGAGCATGGCCGCGAACATCATCGCGAAGATGACGATCGCATCGAAGATCCGATCGACGGCAAGGGAACCGAGCGCGGTCGTAATCGGGACCCGCGGCACTTCGCGCGTTAGTGAATACGCGCGGGCGAACTCGCCGGCGCGGAACGGGAAGACGTTGTTCATCATCATCCCGATGGCGGTGCTCCGCCACAGTGGGCCGATTGCAAGGCGCCCGGCAACGGGTTCGAGAATCGTACGCCAGCGCCGCGCCCGCAGCGGAAAGATACAGGTGCCGACGATCGGACTGAGCGCGAACAGGAGTACGTTCGACGTGCGCAACACCGACCAGACTTCGCCCAGGTCGACACCCTTGAGCGACCACCAGAGGAGGACCGCACTGAACGCGAACCCCAGTCCGCTTTTCCAATCCAGCTTCACCGCGGTCGTCTCCGCACAGGCGTCACGTGGTCACCGCGAGGTCCAGCAAGTCCGACAGCTCTTCGAACAACGAATGCGCCGCCGGTTCGGCGAGCGTGCCGCGCTGCCAATGTGTCTTGAGTTCGTCGCGTACACTGCGCGCGCGCGTAATGGCTGAATGCCCGCGATAGAGCAGGGACTCGATCGGAATCACCGCGGGGGCGACCGCCGTTTCCGCGGTTGGTGCGCCGGACCACGTGATACTCGCCTGCTTCACCTGCTGCGCTAGCTGCTGATCGGTGATCTCGCGATCCATCAGCAGACGGGCCACACTCTGCACGCCCTGGCGCTCGTGCGCCGACGCCAACGGCGCGCGCGCCATGCGGGTGGCAAGATTGGCGATGCTGGCGGCTCCATAACTCTCCGCCACATCGGCCAATCCCAACAGGGAGCGGCGCACGCCGTCGGCCAGCGCCAGTTGCGATGGACCGGCAGTAGTGGTGGCCAACGCCGCCGATTCGCGCGCCACGCCATCGGCGGCGGCGGCGATATCGCTGCGAAAGCGTTGCGCCAATGTGATCGGCGGCTCGGCGTTGCGCTGCAGGATCGCCGGCATGCCGTCGTCGGGGAAGAAGCGCGCGATCGGCACCACCAACACGGCCGGCGACGCGGCCGGTGTGTCGGTGGCGAGATAGCCGGCCGCGACGGCGGCCAGCGCCACCGACTGCGTGCGACTTCGACGTTGTTCCACGTCGGTCCACACGCCTGCCCGCTCCACGAGCGAGCGCAGCTCCACGAGCGCGCCGCGCACTGCGAAGTGCAGTCGCTGATCCCAGCGCAGTTCGTGGTCGCGTAGGCCCGTGGCGATCCGTTCGATCGTCGAGGCCAGATCGGGAAGTCCTTCCAGTCGCGTCATCGTCGCGCTGCCGCGGAGTGCTCGCGCGTTCGTGAGGAACGCGGCAGCGTCCGGCGTCTGCTCTCCCGCGTCGGCCATCATCTGGTCGAGGCGGCCGAGATACTCCATCGCTTCTTTCTGGAAGAATTCGATGAGGGCGTGCGGTGCACTCATGCGCGGCAGCTCGGACGAAGAGGGTGAATACTCAGAAGCGGTCGGCCTCACGCGCGGTGTCCATGGCCTGACGAATTTCGCGTACCGCTTCGGCCAGCCCGACAAAGATGGCGCGCCCGACGATCGCGTGCCCGATGTTCAACTCCTCGATTTCTGGAATCGCGGCCACCGGTCCGACGTTCTGCACTGACAGGCCGTGTCCAGCGTGGACGGCCATCCCCAACGACGCGGCCAGCGCCGCCGACGCGGCCAGCGCCTGCAATGTGCGCGGATCTCCCGGTGCGTGCGCGTACTGACCGGTGTGCAACTCGACGGCATCGCTGCCCAGCTCGTGCGCCGCGCGAACAGCCGCCTCCTGCGGGTCGATGAACAGACTGGTGCGCACCCCCGCACGTTTCAGACGCGCGATCGACTCCCTGAGCTGTGGCGCCGCCCGGAACACGTCGAGCCCACCCTCGGTGGTCACTTCCTCTCGGCGCTCGGGCACGAGCGTGACCGCGACGGGGCGAAGCGTTTCGGCCAGGGCCAGCATCTCGTCGGTCGAGGCACACTCCAGATTCAGGGCAGTGGTGACCGTCGTGGCGAGCCGCTGGATGTCCGCGTCCTGCATGTGCCGCCGGTCTTCCCGGAGGTGGGCCGTGATCCCGTCGGCTCCGGCCTGCTCGCACAGCACGGCCGCGGCCACCGGATCCGGTTCGGCGCTGCGACGCGCCTGACGGACCGTGGCGACGTGATCGATGTTCACATAGAGGCGCTGGTAGCGAAGCGACGTCACTGGGGTATCCGGTGGAAGAACGTGTGGGGTACCTTTCTCCCCGACGAACGGACGGGACCGTTTTTGGTGCCTGTGAACGACAGGACCGCGCGAGGCCGAGCCGTCAAGATGGTCAACACCGTGGGGAGGAGGCCTGCGTGCAGCGTAAGATGATGCGGAACCGTGTGCTCATGTACTCTCTCATGCTCGCCGCGGCGATCGGCTCGAGTGCGTGCACCCGTACGATCCAGAGCACCGAGACGTCGATTCCGGGCGCGGCCGCTCCGTCGGTACGGGCCGATGCGCCGGACGCCGTGGGCGCTGCGACCGGAAAGGCTGCGGTCGAAAGCTTCCTGAAGGCCGCGAAGGCGCAGGATCTGCAGACGATGAGCGCAGTCTGGGGCACCACCAAGGGAGCCGCGCGGGATCAGATGAAACGTGATGATCTCGAGAAGCGCCTTATCATCATGCAGTGCACGCTGACGCACGACAAATGGGTGTTCCTCGAGGATCGCGCGCGGCTGCAGACGGGCGGCCGTCAGGAGTTCCAGATCGAACTCACGCAGGGACCGCGAAGCGCCAAGACCTCGATCCTGACGGTCAGCGGTCCCGGCGGCCGCTGGTTCGTGGAGGATATCAACCTGCTTCCGATGAGAGAGTTCTGCCGCTAAGGACGCGGCCGGCGCGTTGAGCGGAGACCGGTCGCGTACCGCACTGGCAACGCTGGACACCCAGGCTAGTATTCGGATAGTTCAACGAGCACCCCGCCCGTGGCGCTCGGATGGAGAAACGCGATGCGCTTCCCCTCCGCTCCCAGGCGTGGTGTTTCGTCGATAAGTCGGAGGCCGGCGTCACGGCAGCGCTGCAAAGTGCCGTCGAGGTCGTCTACGGCGAAACACACGTGGTGAATACCGGGACCCCGCTTGGCGACGTATTTGCCAATGGGGGAGTCGTCGGATTTTGCCTCGAGGAGCTCCACCAGCGATTCGCCGGCCGCCAGTCCCGCTATGGTGGCGCCGTCGGCATCGTCCAGTGGGACCTCGGGCAGGCCGAGGACATCACGGTAGAAGGGCAGCAGCTCGTCGAGGGCACGCACGGCGATCCCGATGTGGGCGATGCGCGTGCCGCGGCGTACGGAATCGGTCATGGTCGGTCGAGTCGATGCGGGCGTGAACGAATTCAGAAGTCTAATCCTGCAGACGGGCGCCAGAGCAACCGGTAAACGCCGGAAGCCGCGCCAACGGAGCACCTGATGGCAAACGCAGTTGAAGTGAAGGATGACAACTTCGCGACCGAGATCGAGCAGCACGAAGGGCTCGCGGTCGTGGATTTCTGGGCCACGTGGTGCGCACCGTGCCGCATGATTGCGCCCATGGTGGAAGCGCTGGCCACGGAGTACGCGGGCAAGGCGAAGGTGGCGAAGCTCGACGTCGACAATAATCAGCGGACCGCTGCGCGCTTCAACGTGCGCTCGATCCCGACGATCCTGTTCTTCAAGGACGGCAAGCTGGTGGATCAAGTGGTCGGCGCGGTTCCGCGCCCCGCGCTCGAAGCGAAGTTCAAGGAGCACGCCTGACCAAGGTGGGCGACGCGCCCGGCTCGGCCGAATCGGAGGTTATCGCCTCCGATCTCGCCGACCGGGCGGCGACGCTCTGGCCGTCCGCGGCCATCTCCGGTGCGCTGCATATCGTCAGCACACCGATCGGAAATCTGGGAGACATCTCCCTGCGTGCCCTCGCCGTGCTCAAGGAAGCTTCGGTAATCTGCTGTGAGGACACCCGGCATGCGCGAACGCTGCTCAGCCGTTACGGCATCGGCACACCCACCATCGCGGTCCACGAGCACAACGAAGCCAGCGTCATACCACGGCTCGTGGCGCGACTGAAAGAGGGCGAAGCGATCGCCCTGATCAGTGATGCCGGCACTCCGCTGGTGTCCGATCCCGGCGCCCGCCTGACTGAGGCTGCGGCATCGGCCGGCCTGCGTGTCGTCCCGATCCCGGGTGCATCTGCTGTCCTCGCCGCGCTCGTGGCCTCCGGCATGGTGCCGCACCCCTTTACGATGCTCGGATTTCCGGCGCGGAAGGGGAAGGAGCGCGAGGAGCAGCTGGCGCTTGCCGCTCGTCTGCCCCACGCCGTCGTGCTGTATGAATCACCCAACCGTCTGGTCGACACGTTGCGTGATCTGGCCGCCATTGCCGGAACCACCCGACCGGTGGCGGTGGCCCGCGAGCTGACGAAGCATTTTGAAGAGGTCAAACGCGGAACGCTCGAGGAGGTGGCCGCGTATTACGAGGGCACGCCACCGCGCGGGGAAATCGTGATCGTTCTGGGCGGCGCGTCGTTCGTTGCCCCGAGTGAAGACGGTCTCCAAGCCGTGGCCGGGGCACTCCGTGAGGAGGGTTTCCGCCCTCGAGAAATCGTCCAGCGTCTGATGGACGAACATGGTGCCAGCCGCAACCTCGCCTACCGACTCGCTCACGATACCTGATGCGGCCTTCAGCCCGTCGTTCTCTCCGCTCCCTGCTGTTCATTGCCGGCACTGGTGTGTCGCTGGCGTTCGCGCCGGGCGCAGCGACGACCGTCAATGCGCTTCGTGGACCCGGTCGTCTGGCAATCGCTCGCGTGCAATACGAAGGCGGTGGTGATTGGTACGCCAATCCGTCCAGCCTGCCCAACTTGATCCGCGCGATTGCCGAGCGCACCGCGCTGCCGATCGAGCGCGCCGAGGCCAAGGTCACCTTTACTGATTCGTCGCTCTTCGACTTTCCGTTCCTCCACATTACGGGACACGGTGAGATCAAACTCAGCGAGATCGAGGTGAAGCGACTGCGTGAGTATCTCACGCGCGGTGGCTTCCTGCACGTGGACGACAACTACGGGCTCGACGACAGTTTCCGTCGCGAGATCAAGCGGGTCTTTCCCGATCGGCCACTGGTGGATGTGCCGCACAGCCACCCGATTTACCATCTCGTGTACGACTTCGAGAATGGTCCGCCGAAAGTGCACGAGCACGATGGCAAGCCGGCGAAGGGCATGGGCATTTTCATCGGCAACCGTCTCGCCGTGTATTACACCTACTCCGCCGACCTCGGCAACGGATGGGAAGACGTGGGCACCTATCCCGATCCGCCGCTGCTGCACGAACAGGCTATCCGCATGGGTGTGAATCTGTTTACCTACGCGGTCACGAGCCGAGTCACGCCATGACTGCCCCCGCGCTGAATACGAGCGCGCTGGCCACGGACACGCTCGAGGCTCGACTTGCTCACGAACAGTCCACGTTGCGCGCGCGCTCGATGGCCGCGGCGGTGTTGGCCGTGATCGGTGTGATTGCGCTGGCGCTGGTTGCCAGCGCGTGGCTGATGGCCGACGGTCGATGGATGACGTTGCCGCGCGCTGTGCCCATCGCCGTGTGGGGCGGCGCGCTC
>NZ_JBDNFF010000339.1:0-4590 GCF_041689975.1 Gemmatimonas sp. | reverse complement strand
GCGCGCCTGGACGACATTGCCAAACGGGCGCAGGTCGCCAAGGGCACCATTTACCTCTACTTCCCCAACAAGGAAGCGCTATTTCGGGAAATGGTGCACACCACGATCGTGGCCGCGTTGGCGGAAGCCGAGGCGTCGAGGGCTGGCCTGCAGTCGGAGACCGCCGCCGCCCAGATGCGCTGGCTTGGACACGGTTGGTGGACGTTTCTGCGCACGGATCGCATGCAGGTGCTTCAACGTCTCGTGTCGCTCGAGTTGGGCCAGTTCCCCGACCTCTTGCAGTTCTATGCCGACGAGGTGATCGCCCGCGGGCGCCGCCTCGTGTCGAGCATTATCGCCCGCGGTGTCGAGCGTGGTGAGTTCCGCGAGGTCGACTCGCAGGTAGCCGCCCGCATGTTCTCGTCCATCTGGATGACGCACAGCACCTGGTGTGCGCGTCGTGAGTTTCACAACACACTCGGCAGCGACGAGCAGGTGCTCGACGAGATGCTCGAGTTCTATCTCTACGCCCTGCGTCCATGAAGCGATCCGTATCCATCGTCGCCGCACTTCTTTCAACGCTCGGCAGCGCCCTGCCCGCCCAGAACGCGCTCTCGATCGGCGACGCCGCACGTCTGGCCGCGAAACAGAGTGGTGGCGTCGACGTCGCCCGCGAACGCGTGGCGCAGGCGGAAGCCCGCGTAACGCAACGACGCGGTGCGCTCTTCCCCGACCTTGCCGCGGGGATTCTGCAGTCCGAGCGCAATCTCAACTCGGCGACGTTCGGCTTCTCGTTCAGCAATCCCGTGACCGGCCAGCCGCTGCTGCGCCCCGATGGTGAAATCATCGGACCGGTACCCATTGTCGACGTGCGCTATCGGTTGCAGCAGCCGTTGCTCGACCTGGGCAGCATCGCGAAGTGGCGTGCGGCGCAGTCCACGGTGCTTGCGGCCAGTGCCGATGTACAGGCGCAGGCCGAGATGGCGGCGGCCACTGCGGCGGCCGTGTATGTACGGGCGGCGCGAGCCGAGGCGCAGCTGTCGTCGCGTCGCGCCGATTCCGCGCTGGCTGCCGATCTGCTGCGCATCGCACACGATCAGTTGCAAGCCGGCACCGGTATCGCACTCGACGTCACGCGCGCCGAATCGCAGCTGGCCAATGTGCGGGCGCAGATCATCGGGGCCCGCAATGAACGCGACCGGGGACTGCTCGAACTCAAGCGCGCGGTGGGATTGCCACTCGACGCGCCGCTCACACTGACGGATTCCCTGGCCGGCATGCCGGTTGGCGACGTACCGCCCGATGCCGCCAGCGCGCTCGCCCGCGCGACCGAATCGCGCGCCGATGTGAAAGCGTTGCTGGCGCAGGAAACCGCCCAGCGCGCGACGACACAGGCCATCAAGTGGGAGCGCACGCCGCAACTCGGGCTGGTGGTCGACCAGGGCGTGATCGGTAAACACTGGAACCGCTTGCTCCCCACCTACTCGTGGGGCGTACAGCTGTCGGTCGGTCTCTTCGACGGATTCCGTCGTGAGGGGCGTGTGCAGGAACAGATCGCGAACGCGCGAGAAACCGACGCCAAGTTGCGTGACCTGCGCGCGCAGAGTGCGCTCGAGGTCCGCGCCGCCCTACTCGACCTGAGCGCCGCCCTCGAGCAGGTGGATGCCGTGCAAGAACGACTGCGTCTGGCCGAACAGGAAGTGTCACAGGCGCAGGAGCGTTTCCGCGCCGGTGTGGCCGGCAACGGCGATGTGATTACGGCACTGTTGTCGCTGAATCAAGCACGCACGCTACGCAACGACGCACTCGCCAGCTACCAAGGCTCACGCGTCGCGCTGGCGCGAGCCATGGGCGAAGTACAAAAGCTCCCGTAACTCGATTCGTACTCCATACTCCCGACTCCCGACTCCATACTTCGCTTTTACGTCATGAACTTACGTATAGTCATCCCCATCGCCCTGGTGATCACCGGCGGTGTGTGGGGTTTCAATCGCTGGTCATTCGCGCAGACGCATGAATCGACCGACAATGCGCAGGTGGACGGACACATCGTGCCGGTGGTCGCGAAGGTGGGCGGCTACGTGCTGACCGTGAACGTCGGCGAGAACGTGCATGTCGAAGACAAAGGCGTACTCGTATCTATCGACGCGCGGGAATATCAGGTGAAGCTGGCGCAGGCGGAGGCCGACTATGCGGCAGCGGTGGCCACGGCTGGTAGCGGTGGACTCGAAGGTCAGGCGGCGGCGATGGTGCGCACGGCCTCGAGTCAGCGCGAGGTGGGGGACGCGCAGGTGCTTGCGGCGCGCGCGCAGGTGGTGAAGGCGCAGAGCGATCTGGCGCGCGCGAAGGAGCTGTCGGCGAAGCAGATCATCAGCATGGCGCAACTCGACGCGGCGCAGGCCAGCTTCGATGCCGCGTCGGCGCAACTCACAGCCACGCAGCGTGGGGTGAATGCAGCCACGTCGGGCGTGTCGAACGCCGAGGCAGGCGTGCGTTTGGCGCGAGCGCGTCTGGCGGCGGCGAAAGCGGCGCGTGACAACGCGACCCTGCAGCTCTCGTACGCGAAGCTCACCGCGCCGCTGGCGGGGGTTGTGTCGCGGAAGCAGGTCGAAGTCGGCCAGTTGGTGCAGGCTGGTCAGACGCTGATGTCGATCGTATCGGACTCGGGCATGTTCGTGACGGCGAACTTCAAGGAGACACAGCTCGGCCGCATTCGCGTGGGGCAGAAGGTCGAACTCGAGGTCGATGCATACGCGGCTCGCGCCGAGGGCGAAGTGGAGAGCATCGCGTCGGCCACGGGCGCCAAGTTTGCGCTGCTGCCGCCCGACAATGCGACGGGCAACTTCACGAAGGTGGTGCAGCGTGTGCCGGTGCGCATCCGTGTCACGAAGTCGCTGGGCACCGATCGCCCGCTGCGTCCGGGCATGTCGGTGCTCGCCAACGTCATCGTGAAGTAGCGCCACCCTCGTCATGGCGACTACCGTCCTCCCTACCGGCGTGACCGGCACACGCACCGCCTCCAAGGCGGCGGTGGCCGACGATCCGTACAAGAACAAGTATCTGATCGCGATTGCGGTGACGCTGGCTGCGGTGCTCGAGCTCGTGGATACGTCGATCGTGAACGTGGCGATCCCGCACATGATGGGCACGCTCGGCGCCACGCTCGATGAAATCGCGTGGGTGTCGACATCGTACATCATCGCGAACGTGATCGTGATCCCGATGTCGAGCTGGCTGTCCGCGTTCTTCGGCCGACGCAACTATCTCACTGGGTCCATTGCGATCTTCGTGGTCGCGTCGTTCTTCTGCGGCGCCGCGACGTCGCTGTGGGGCTTGGTGTTCTGGCGTGTGATACAGGGACTGGGTGGCGGCGCCTTGTTGTCCATCGCCCAGACTACCCTGTTCGAAGCGTTTCCGCCGCACGAGCGCGGCATCGGTCAATCGATCTTCGGCATGGGCGTGATGGTGGGCCCGACGCTCGGCCCGACCCTCGGGGGCTACATCGTGGATGCGTATGCGTGGCCGTGGATCTTCTACATCAACGTGCCGCTCGGCATTTTCGCCGGCTATCTCGTGTGGACGTA
Organism: Gemmatimonas sp.; assembly: GCF_041689975.1. Taxonomy (GTDB): domain Bacteria; phylum Gemmatimonadota; class Gemmatimonadetes; order Gemmatimonadales; family Gemmatimonadaceae; genus Gemmatimonas. The sequence continues at coordinate 1,027 of NZ_JBDNFF010000339.1, read as the reverse complement.
CGTGCGTGACGCGGCGTACCACGTAAAAGCGACGACGGTGGACGTACTCGGCATCGTACTGCTCACGTTGGCAGTCGGTTCACTGCAGTGGATGTTGGAACGCGGCGAACGATTCGACTGGTTCGAATCGCGTTTCGTGACGGGGCTGGCGATCACCTGCGTCGTTTCAGCGGTGCTGCTGGTGTGGCGCGAACTCACGATCGACGAACCGATCATCGATTTCCGCATTCTCAAGTCGCGGCAGGTGGCACCGGGCGTGTTGTTCGCGATGTTCCTTGGCCTGGCGTTGTACGGTTCGGTGTTCGTCCTGCCGGTATTTCTGCAGACGCTGCACGGATACACCGCACAGCAAACGGGCATGGTGATCCTGCCGGGCGCCTTGGCGTCGGCGTTCACGATGGCGATTGTGGGGCGCTTTGCCAACAAGGTCGATGCCCGCCCGATGATCGTGTTCGGGGCGTTCATGTTTCTGGGTGCGATGGTACTGCTGTCGCGTCTCACGCTCGACTCCGGGCAGGACCAACTCTTCTGGCCGCTCATCATGCGCGGGGTGGGACTGGGCTTTCTGTTCGTTCCGCTCACGAACGCCACCGTGGCCGGACTTCCGATGCGACTGATCGGCCAGGGGACAGGCATGTTCAATCTGATGCGTCAGCTGGGCGGATCGCTGGGTATCGCGATCATGGCCACGATGCTGGCGCGGCAAACGGTAGTGCAGAAGCAACTGCTGACGGAACATGTAGGCTCATACGACCCGACCACGATGGCGCGGCTGGGCGGGCTGACGAATGGACTGATCGCCCGCGGGATCGACGCGACAATTGCCAAGCAGCAGGCGCTGATGATCATGGATCGCCAGATCGCGATTCAGGCCAGTGTGATTTCGTTCTCGCATATTTACCTGATTGCGGGGATCCTGCTGGTGGCGGCACTGCCGCTGTTATTGATCTGGAAGACGGGGAAGGGGGCAGTGGGGGTCACCGTCGATCTGCATTGACGGGGGGGCGTTGGGGGCGTTGGGGGCTCT
>NZ_JBDNFF010000338.1:0-38930 GCF_041689975.1 Gemmatimonas sp. | reverse complement strand
CAAGAAGGCACCGGCTCAGAAGGTCCCAGCCAGGAAGGCACCGGCCAAGGCCGCCAAGAAGGCACCGGCGAAGCAGGCGCCCGCAAAGTCCGTGAAGAAAGCGCCAGTCAAGGCGGCGCCGAAGAACGCAACCAAGAAGGCGCCTGCGAAAGCCGCCAGGAAAGCTTCCAAGCCCGTGAAGAAGGCCGCGAAGCGCCGGTGATGCCCCGTGACGAGCAGTCGCCGTTCGCTCGGCGGCTGCTCGACGCGCTGCCGCTCACCGTCTGGTCCGTCGATCTCGACGGACGCATCACGGCAGCGAACAGCGCGTGGTCCAAATTCGCGACGGATAACGGAGCGCCCGGTATCGCCACTGAAGCGGCGGTGCTCGGGCGCTCCGTGTTCGACAGTGTCTCCGAAGATCAGTCGCGCGAGCAGATCGAGCGCGCCATGACGCTACTGCGCGAGCGGCGCGTCCCGGTCGTTCGTTGGGAATTTCCCTGCAGCTCTCCCAACGAGGAACGCGTGTTCCTCATGCAGGTCACCGCCATCGACGACGGAACGGAGGTCTCCGGCTTCGTCTTTTCGACGGTGGACATCACGCCCAGCCACCGCTCGCGTGAAGCGCTGATCAACACCGGCATCGCCCTCGCCGAAGCGATTTCTCTCGATCGCGTCTACGAGGAGGTCGCGCACCAGCTGCTCCGTGCCGTGCCCTCCACCGGCTTCGTCATCGCCTTGGCCGACGACGACACCGCCGAGTTCCGCATCACCCACCGGCAGGGCTACGATACGCACACCAGCACGCAGCTGGAAGTCCGCCTGCTGCGCACGTGGCTCGATGCGCTGGCCACTGGCAACGTGACCCGCCAGTCCACCAACGTCGGCCTCGAGATCACCGCCCCGCTGATCACGGCCGAAGGCGTGCTGGGGGCCATCACCCTGTACGCTGAACCGATCGAGTCCGAGCAGGCACTCGAGGAAGCGGAACGCGTGCTTGCCGTGATCGCGGCACAGACGGCCGTCGCCATCGAGCGCGCCTGGCTCGTGCGGCGCGTGGAGTCGAAACGACGACTCGAAGCGATCGGGGAAGTCGCCGCCGGTGTCGCCCATGAGCTGCGTAATCCGCTCTTCGGCATCTCATCCGCCGCGCAGTTGCTGCAGCTCCGATCGAAGGAAGACCCGGTCGTCGCGAAGAACGTCGGTCGCATCCTGCGCGAAGTCGAGCGACTCAACCGCATGGTCACCTCGCTGCTCGATTTCGGCCGTCCCAACGCCGTGCACCTGGTGCCCGCCGATCCGGAAGCCGTTTGGGATGACATTCTCGACGGTGAACGTGCCCGCCTCGAGGCGCGGCAACTCACGATCCGCCGCCTGCGCCCGGAGCATCCGGTGCGCAGCCTGATCGACCTGGAGCAGCTCGGGCAGGTCTGTCGCAACATCCTCGAAAACGCCTGCGACGCCGCCCCCGAAGGCTCGGAACTCACGCTCGTCTCGCAGGTCTCGCCCGCGGGTGGCTGGCGCTGCCGGTTGTCGAATGGCGGGCCCGCCATCCCGCCCGACGTCCTGCCGCACGTATTCGAGTTCTTCTACTCGACGAAAAGGGGCGGCACCGGCATCGGCCTGGCACTCTGTCAGCGCATCATGGACGAACACGGTGGCACGATCGGCATCGACAGCTTGCCCGAGGCGGGCACGACGCTGACGCTCACGCTGCCCCCCACGGCTTCCACGTGACGTTATCCCTGCTCGTCATCGACGACGACGACACGGTGCGTTCGACGCTGGTCGAATTCTTTGAGACCTTTGGTTTCACCGCGCGTGGCGCGTCGACCGCCACCGACGGTCGACGCATGGCAGCGGAACACGCGCCCGACGTCGTGCTGCTGGATTTGCGCCTGCCCGATGCCGACGGCCTGCGGGCACTCGAAGCGCTGCGGGCGGACGATCCCGACCTCGCCGTCATCGTGCTTACCGGCTACGCCGACGTGCGGACCGCCGTCGCCGCAATGCAGCACGGGGCCGCCGACCTTCTCGAAAAGCCGGTCGATCTCGAGCTTCTGGCCGCTTCCGTCTTGCGAGCCGCGGAACGGGGGCGCCTCCGACAGGAAGTCGCCGTGCTGCGTGCTCACGGACGGATTGATACGACACTACCGGCGATGGCACCGACGGTCTCCGATCTGATCGATCTGGCCGCCCGGAACCCCGACGCGCCGATCCTGTTGCAGGGCGAAACCGGCACTGGCAAAGGATACATCGCGCGTCAGATTCACGATCGTTCGGTGAGAAACCAATCACCATTCGTCGAGATCAACTGCGCATCGCTTTCCGCAACCTTTTTCGAAAGCGAATTGTTCGGACACGAACGGGGAGCATTTACCGACGCCCGCCAGGCCAAGCGCGGCCTCCTTGAGGTAGCTGGTGAAGGCACGGTGTTTCTCGACGAAATCGCCGAGCTGCACCCCGAGGTCCAACCACGATTACTGAAGGTGCTGGAGGAGCGGACGTTCCGGCGCTTGGGTGGCACGACAATGCTACGATCGTCGGCCCGGGTGGTCGTGGCCACGCATCAGTCGTTGGCCGACGCCGTCGCCGAGCAGCGCTTTCGAGCCGACCTGTACTACCGACTGCAGGTCCTCACGATCACGCTGCCGGCGCTGCGCGACCGGCAGGACGAAATTCTGACCATGGCGATGGCCATGTTACCCAAGGGCAGTTCGCTCACGAACGAAGCGGAAGATGCGCTGTCCAGTTATCGATGGCCGGGCAATATCCGCGAGCTGAAAAACACCATCTGGCGGGCCGCCATCCTCGCCGAAGGCCGGCCCATTGAGCCCACCCATCTTGGGCTCGCCGAGAGGGCGGACCCATCCGTTCCGCCGCGCGAGCCTACTTTGGGGCCACGCACTTTGGAGCAAGCCGAGCGTGAGGTGATCCGCGAGGCACTCGCGGCAAGCGGAGGGAACCGCACCCACGCCGCCCGCATCCTCGGGATCGCCCGCTCCACGCTGCTTGTGAAGCTCAAGAGCCACCCCGTCGATTTCTCGTAGCGGGAACACCACTGAAATCGCCCCGGCCGAATTTCACTGACCGGAATCAGGGCGACGGTATCCTCGCCGACTGGATTTCAGACAGCGCACACGAACAATTTTGTGATATTCCATTCAGCTAAACGATTGTTGAACAAAGTGTTGAGAAACACCCCATGATCCCGGCCCGCTTCTCGCCGACATAGTCGTCATGATCAAGTTGCCTGACGCTCCGAAGTCCGTATTCATCGTCGAAGATGAACAGTCCATCCGTGACATCCTCGTCGAGCTGTTCGAAGTGGATGGAAATGCCGTGAGTTCAGCCGAGCTGCTCCCCGAGGCGCTCGAACGACTGCGCACGCAGCGTTTTGACCTAGTCGTGACCGACCTCCGGCTGGGCGGCAAGCGCGACGGCGGACTGCAGGTGATGGCACTCGCCGGCATGCTCTCGCCGGATGCCATGGTCCTGGTGCTGACGGCGTATCCAGACGACTCCAATCGCCAGGCCTCGTTCCGCCTTGGGGCGCTGCATTTTCTCGAGAAGCCGGTCGACCTTGCAATCATCGCACAGCACGCCGCAACCGCTGGAGTGCGTTCTGCCTTTGCGCCGGCAATCCGCGAGTAAACAATTCACGCGTATCCGATTCGGTAGGGTAGGTGCGGTCACGCGACTGCGCCGGCACAATCGTCAAGTCGTTCCGGTGGGTGGTGGGTGATACTGGGGAGTGTCACACGGGCGGCTTGGCGAGTCGGCGCAGTCGCGTGATCGACGTTGAAGCACCCGTGCGGAGTTCGGCATCTGTCGCCGGCGAAGTGATGGCAGCACACCGCCACGATCCGGCGTATATTGCCCTCCCCATGGCCGAGTCTCCCGTTCCACTTCTACGCGCTCACGCGCGAAATGCCCCGTGGAATGCCCGCGGGCTCGCGGCGCATGCCGCCGCTCTGGTGGATTCTGCCGGAATGAAGCCCACGAACGCGTCGGCGCGGGCCACACCCAGCGCGCGCGCCGTGCGCTTCTACGTCGCCAATGGGCTGCTCGATCGACCGGAAGGTGCGGGCACAGCCGCCACGTACGGCTATCGGCACCTGCTGCAGCTGCTCGCCATCAAGATCCGTCAGCGCGAAGGACAAACGCTCGACGCGATCAAGAAGGAAATGCGGGAAGTCACCGGCGATGCACTCGAACGGCGCGTCGCCGCGTCACTCGCGCCGGCGCTCACGTTGCAGATGGATTCCACGGCGCCGAAGCAGAATGGCGTGGCCAGCTGGCGACACGTGCCGATCGCCGACGGCGTCGAGTTGCACGTGCGGGATGACTCCCCGGCCGCTCGCGACGACTTGCTCGTGGCCCTCCGCGACATGCTTCGCCAGACGCTCGGCCGGAACGACTTCGGGACCTGATGCACGGCGCTCGTTGTTGATCCGGCAAGATTGCAACCAATTCCCCGTCGTCTTCTCCGCGTCGTGTGATGCCTGTCCGGGCATCTCACGACGCGCTGTCTCCTTTGGTGTGTACTCATGGCATATCGCGTTCTTGTCACCGACGATGTCGATCCGGAAGGACTCGCCCTGCTCGCGGCCGAGCCCGAGCTACTCGTGGACGAGGTACCCACGCTGCCGAAGGATGAACTGCTGCAGCGCATCGGCGACTACGACGCCATCGTCGGACGCAGTGCCACGAAGATCTCGGCCGAGCTGCTGCGCGCTGCGAGGAAGTTGCGGGTCGTGGGGCGAGCTGGCGTCGGCGTGGACAACATCGCACTCGATGTCGCCACCGAACTCGGCGTCGCGATCATCAATGCGCCCGCTGGCAATACCGTTGCTGTCGCGGAGCTGTTCTTCGGCACCGTCATCGGCCTGCTGCGCCAGCTGCCGGCGGCGACGCTCTCCATGCAGAACGGCACGTGGGATCGCTCGAAGCTCATGGGCCGCGAACTCAAAGGCAAGACCCTGGGCATCGTCGGACTCGGTCGCATCGGCAGCGAAGTCGCTACGCGTGCGCATGCCTTCGGCATGACCGTGCTGGCATTCGATCCGTACATCGCTGACGAACGCTTCACGGCGCTACGCGTGCGTCGTGCGCCGTCCCTCGAGGCGCTGATCGCCGAGAGCAACATCCTCACCATGCACGTGCCGCTCAACGACGAGACGCGTGGCATGATCGGCAAGCGGGAACTGGGCCGTCTGCCTGCCCGCTCGATCGTGGTCAACATGGCGCGCGGCGGTATCATCGATGAGACGGCGCTGCTGGCCGCCCTCGAAGCCGATCAGCTGCGCGGCGCCGTGCTCGACGTGTTCGTCGCCGAGCCGCTCGCCGTCGATTCACCGTTGCGCACCGCGCCGAACTTGCTGCTCACCCCGCACCTCGGCGCCAACACGGTCGAAGCGCAGCGCAACGTATCGCGCGATGTCTGTCTCGCCGTGCGCGACGCGCTGCTGCGCAACGATCTGTCCAAGTCGATCAACGTGGCGGGCGGGTCGGGCGAATGGGGAGACCTGCAGCCTGCGATGCTCGTGGCGCGTCGCGCCGCCGCCGTGGCCCGCGCCGTACTTGCCGATCAAGGCATGCGTGCCGTGCGCCGGTTGGCCCTGCGTATCGGTCCCGATCTCGCGCATGGCGCCGGTCCGCTGCTCGCCGCGGCCGCGGCCGGTGTATTGGAAGGAATCATTGAAACGGACCGACTCAATCTCATCAACGCGCGTAGCCTCGCCGAAGCACGCGGCCTCGAGCTGTCGGTCGGTGAGTCCAGCGAACTCGGACATCCGCGTGCCATCGAAGTGGCGCTCGCCGGCGGCATGCAGCAGCTGTCCGTGGCCGGCGCCGCACCCGAAGGCAGCAAGCCGCGCCTCACGCGGATCGGTCAGTTCCACGTCGACGTGAATCCGCGACAGACGCTGCTTATCCTCACCAATCACGACGTGCCCGGTGTCATCGGTCGCGTCGGTACGCTGCTGGGCGAGCGCAAAGTCAACATCGCCGAGTATCACCAGGCGCGACTGGCCCAGGGCGGCGACGCACTCGCGGCAATCTCCGTGGACGGCACCGTCAGCGAAGAGACCCGCAAGGCGCTCCTCGAGTTGCCGGATGTCCTGACCGCCAGCGTCGCGCACTTCGGCGCCGAGTAGGCGAGCAACCCATGACTACCGCCAGCGACAGCACGACTGTCGATATCGATATCCGTCGGGGGTTTGCGCGCGACGCATCGGGACTCGAAATGATCCCCGATGCCGTGGCGCGTCCCACCGGCATCGAGGAAGTTGCGGAGCTGCTGCGCGAGGCCACGTCGACGCGGACCGCGGTGACGCCGGCCGGATGGCAGTCGAGCACCACAGGGGCCTCGATCACCGATCACGGTCTCCTGTTGTCGTTGCGCGGATTGGCGTCGATCGGCGACGTGGACACCGTCACGCGCAGTATCCGTGTGGGGCCAGGCGCGATCGTGGCGGATGTGCGCCGGGCCGCTGAAGCGGCCGGTCTGCTCTTCACCCCCGACCCGACCAGCGAAGAGGAGTCCACCATCGGCGGTGCGATTGCGTGCAACGCCTCGGGTGCGCGCTCACTGCGTTACGGGGCCACTCGGCCGCACGTGCGAGCGATCACCGTGCTGCTCGCCAGTGGCGAACGACTCGACCTGCGTCGTCCACAGCTCGAAAAGAACACAGTTGGCTATCCCATCGCTCACGATCCGGTCGATTGGTTCGTGGGCAGCGAAGGTACCCTCGGTGTGGTCGTCGAGGCCGAACTCGCGCTGCATGCGCTTCCGCCGCAGGTGCTCGGTCTCATGATTCCGTTCGAGCGCGAACGCGACGCGCTGGCCTTCGTGGTGTCGGCGCGCCGCGCCACCGCCGTCCATCCGCGCTGTCTCGAGTTTTTCGATCAGGGCGCGATGGATATCGCGCGCGCGTCGGAAGGCAGCACGGGTTGGGCGACGAACGCCACGGCAATGGTATATGTCGAAGAAACGGGCGCCGACGAATCACAACCCGATGATGAACTTCCGCTCGAGGCGTGGCTCGAGCTGGCCGACGCGCACACCGCGCTCAGCACCGACATCCGCGTGTACGATTCGGCCACGGCGCTGCGCGACGCGCGTCATCTGCGACATGCAGTACCGGCCACGATGAACGAACGCGGCGCCGTTCGGCGACCGTTCGGCGGGCGCAAGGTCAGCACCGACTGGGCCGTTCCCTATCCGCGGCTCGCCGAAGCGCTACAGCTCGCGCGGCGCTTCGCCGCCGACGCCGGCGTGACGTCAGGCATCGCCTACGGACACGCCGGCAACGGACATCCGCATCAGAACTTCATCGCGCAGGATGCCGACGAGTTGCATCGCATCGAGCGTGTGGTCGAGGCCACGTTGCGCGAGGTGATCGCGATGGGCGGCACCGTGGCCGCCGAACATGGCATCGGTAAACTCAAACGCCGCTGGCTGCCGATGCAGGCCAGCCCGGCACAACTGCGCGTGATGCAAGCAATCAAGCGCGAGTTCGATCCCCTCGGTCTGCTGGCGCAAGGCAACGTGTTGTGAACACAACGACAATCTCTCCGCCGGTCGACCTGCGCCGTCCGCGATTCAAGTCGGTCATCTTCGACGTCGACTCCACGGTGTGCGCGATCGAGGGCATCGACTGGCTGGCTGCGCGACGGGATCCCGATATCGCGCGCGAAAGCGAAGCGCTCACGGCGCAGGCCATGGCGGGGGAGCTCCCGATCGAAGCGGTGTATACGCGGCGCCTCGAGCGCATCCGCCCGACCGCCGGCGAGCTGATCTCGCTGGCCGAAGCGTACCGTGAGTCGTTGCAACCCGGCGCGCAGGAGCTGATCACGCTGCTGCAGCGTGCTGGCTGTCAGGTACACCTGCTCAGTGGCGGACTCCGCATCGCCATCGTGCCGATCGCGCTGCAGTTGGGTGTGCCCACCGATCGTGTGCACGCCGTCTCGCTCATGCGCGACACCGACGGTACCATGAGTCTGCTCGATGGCGATCAGCCGCTCTCCACGCAGCGCGGCAAGCCGCTCACCGTGCAGCGCCTTGCGTTGGCCACGCCGACGGTCATGATCGGCGACGGCTCCACCGATGCGGTCGTGCGCGGTGTCGTCACGGAGTTCATCGCCTACACCGGCGTCGCGCGCCGCGAGAATGTGGTGGCCGTGGCCGACGCCGAAGCCGACAGCTTCGCCGCCCTGTATCCATTGCTCTTTCATCCCGCCTCGTCGAGGTAAGGCGTCATGTCCGACTTCGGTACGTTCTTCCTTCCCGGGCCCACCGAGGTACGGCGCGAAGTGCTCGAGGCGATGCTGGCGCCGATGCTGCCGCACCGCGGCGCGGTCTTCGAAGCACTGTTCGCTCGCATTCAGGATGGCCTGCGTCCGATTTTCCGGACCACTCGTCCGGTCTATGTCTCGAGTTCGTCTGCCACCGGTCTCATGGAAGCGGCGATCCGTTGCGCGGCACCGGGTCCCATTCTCTCGATGGTCAACGGCGCCTTCAGCGAGCGCTTCGCCAACATCGCGCGCGCCTGCGACCGCGAAACGCACGTCATCGGTGGCGATTGGCATCAGGCCGTCTCGCTCGATGTCGTCGAGCGCGCGTTGCGCGAGCAGAAGTTCGCCGCGATCACCGTCGTGCATTCGGAAACGAGTACCGGCACACTGACCTCGTTACCGGAGTTGGCGGCACTCGCGCACGAGTACGGCGTTGCCGTACTCGTCGATTCCGTGACCGGCCTCGCCGGTATGCCGGTCGAAACCGATGCCTGGGATCTCGACTTCGTCCTTACGGGATCGCAGAAGGCGCTCGCGCTTCCGCCCGGCCTCGCGTTCGGCGTCGCGTCCAAGCGCTACATCGAGCAGGCCGCGAACGCCACCGCGCGCGGTCTTTACTTCGACTTGGTCGAGTTCGAGGAGTTCGTCCACAAGAACCAGACGCCGAGCACACCGGCGATCTCGTTGTTGTACGCCACGGCCGTACAGGGCGAGTACATTGCGCGCGAAACGATCGAAGCGCGCTGGGCGCGTCACACCGAAATGGCGAACATGACGCACAGTTGGGTTCGACAACTGCGCGAAGACACCGGCCAGGCATTCTGCGTGTACGCCCCCGAGCACGCACGCAGCGGCACCGTCACGGCAGTCGCGCTGCCCGCCACGCTCAACGGCGACGACATCGTGAAGGGCGTCGCCAAACGCGGCTTCGTGATCGGCAGCGGTTATGGCAAGCTGAAAAGCAGCACGTTCCGTATCGGCCACATGGGTGATCACACACCAGATCGCCTCGCTCTCTGCCTCGAAGCAACGGCTGATACCATTCGCGAGTTACTGGCCAAGTAGGCGGCAACAGCAACAGCAGCAGCAACAGCAACAGCTGGAACACGGATGACACCGATTGACGGAAACAGCACGGGATAAGATAAGAAGCGCCGCGCTGTTCATCTTATCAGTGTTGTTTCCGTGCAATCCGCGTGCTCCGTGTTCTGGCTTTTTTCTTTTGTCGTTTATTTTTTTGTTTGCTTTTCGTGTCTACTCCGCCGTCTCTTGCCTCCCCGGCCCCCACGAACATCCAATGACCAACGCACTCGATTTCAGCGGCAAGCTCATCGTGATCACGGGTGTCGGTCGGGCCGGTCAGGTTGGTGAGGCCGTCGCGCTCGCCTTTGCGCAGCGCGGTGCTACACTCGCCTTGCTCGATGTACAGCCTGCAGAAGTCGAGGCGCGCGTGGCGTGGCTTACCGAACAAGGCTTCGCCGCGACCGCACACGTCGCCGATCTGGCCGATGCCGACGGCGCCAAAGTCGCCGCCGATGATGTCGTTGTGCATACGAGAGCGCAGTTTGGCGGACAGGTACACGCCGTGATCTGTGCGGCGGGTGGCTTTGGCATCACCGGCCCGATCAGCGATGCCGACCCCGCGGCTTGGAGCAAGCAGTTCATGATCAATCTCGAGACCGCTTTCGCGGCCACGCGCGCGTTTCTGCCCGCCGTGCGTGCCGCGAAGGGGAGCTTCGTGTACTTCGGCTCCGTCGCCGCGCTGCCCGGTGGTGCGCCGAAGGGCATGGCCGCCTATGCCGCGGCCAAGAGTGGCGTGCTCACACTCATGCGGGCCGTCGCCGCCGAGGAGAAGCCGTATGGCGTCCGGGCCAATGCCGTGGCACCGACCGCCGTCCGCACCGCCGCCAATCTTGCCGATATGGGCGACAAGATCGAGTACGTCGATCGCGAGTCCGTCGCCGACGTCATCGCCTTCCTCGCCAGTCCGCTGGCACGAAACGTCTCCGGACAGGTCCTTACACTGGCCTGAAGACTGGCGCCGGTACCGTTGAGGGGACAGCTTACTCCTCCGATGACACTCGCTGCACGCAAGCGCCCGGCCGTGCGCGGGGTGATCCTCGATCGTTCCCTCGAGGAACTCCCGCTCTTTCGCCTGAGCGATTCCGCCGACGATACACCCGTGTCGTTCTCGACCGAGAACGGTGGCCGGTGGCGTGTCATCCCGGCGCCCGGTGATCGTCTCCCCGGCACGTTCGATCAGGATGTGTATGTCGAGCTGTTGCATCGTTACAACGAGGCCGGCTCGCCTGCGGACGGCGCGATCACCTTTACACTGCATGCCTTCCTGCGCTCCATGGGGCGTCGCGCCGATGGCCGCACCTACGAGCAGCTGCGCGCCGCGCTGTCGCGTCTCGAACGGACCACGCTTGAATCCGTGGGGGCGTACTGGTCGGCCCAGTCGGCGCATGCGGACATCACCTTCACCGTACTCAGTACGGTGTCCGTGCAACGTCGACGCGTGGCCGATCGCGAGCAGCTGCACCTGTTCGGCAATCTCGCCGCTGGTGAGCCGGGCGATGCCCGCGTGACCCTGTCCGCCACGCTCCGCGCCAATCTGGCGGCCCGCCATACGATTACCCTGTCGGCGGCGCGGTACCACGCCCTGTCGTCGCCCGTGGCCCGGCGCCTCTACCGCATGCTCGAAGTCGCCCGGTCCGATGGCCGACTCTCCTGGCGCGTGCCGTTGGAACGGCTGGCCGAGCAGCTCCCGCTTACACAACGGTACCCTTCGCACCTCCAGCGCGTCTTACAACCAGCGCACGAAATGCTGCTCAGTGCCGGCTTGGTGCGCGATATCGCCGTTCGGCAGTATGATCGGGTCTGGAGCGTGGACTACGTCCTCGGCCCCCGTCCCCGCGAAGAGACCTGACGGCCACGTACTGGAACAGCGGCTGTCGGCAGGCGTACGTATTTCAGAGAGTTCTTCTCGGCCCCTCCTTATCAGAGCAACCGCATGACACGCACCCGTAAGGCCGCCTTGGCCAGCCTGATCCTCCTCCCCGTGCTCGCCGGAGGCTTTGCCCTGCAGGCGCGTTCCACGCGTGGCGGTGCTCAGCTCCTCGACCAGGTGCTGACGTTCGTCGCCCTGCGGTACGTGGACACGCTCGACGCGCAGCTGCTCTACGAAAAGGCGGCGCGCGGACTGGTGAAAGAACTCAACGACCCCTACACCGAACTCTTCACCCCCAAGCAACTCGAAGAGTTCTCGCGCAATACCAACGGGCGCTATGCCGGTATCGGCATGCAGATCGTGAAGAGCGGCGACTTTGTGGTCGTGGACAAGGTGTTCCCGAACTCGCCCGCCGAGGGCGGTGGGGTGCAGGAAGGCGACAAGATCATGATCATCGACACCACCAACGCGCGTGGCTTCAACACGCAGCAGGTCCAGAACAAGCTGCTCGGTCCCGTCGGTACCCCGGTCACCGTGACCTTCGGCCGCATCGGCATTGGCCAGCCCATCAAGATGAGCTTCAAGCGCGCCGAGATTCACGTGCCGGCCGTGTCATACGCTATGATGATCGACGACCGCACCGGCTACGTGCCGCTCGCGCGCTTCTCCGAGCAAACCACCGAAGACATCGCCCGATCGGTCATGGACCTCACGAAAAAGGGAGCCAAGGGCATCGTCATCGACATGCGCGGCAATCCGGGCGGCATTCTCGACGAGGCGTTCTCGATGTCGAACCTGTTTCTGCCCAAGGGCAAGGAACTGCTGTCGGTGCGCGGCCGTGGCGACTTCCAGAAGTTCGTGGCCGAGCGCGATCCGCTCGCCCCTGACGTGCCGCTGGTGGTGCTGGTCGACGGCGGCTCCGCCTCGGCGTCCGAGATCGTGGCCGGCGCCCTGCAGGATTACGACCGCGCGCTGGTGCTGGGCACCACGTCGTTCGGCAAAGGCCTCGTGCAGTCGGTCTATAATCTCGACGGCGGCTACGCGCTCAAGATCACGACCGGCAAGTGGTACACGCCCTCAGGCCGCTCAATTCAGAAGGAGCGCAAGATCAACGCCGAAGGACAGTTCGCCGAAGTACTCCCCGACTCCATGGAGACCGACTCCGTGCGGAAGGCACGCCCGACCTACAAGTCGGCGAGCGGCCGCACGCTGTACGGCGGCGGTGCCATCACGCCCGACGTGATCGTCGCGCCTGATACCCTCTCCAGCGCCGAGCAGGCGTTCCGTCGCGCCATCGCGCCCAGCTTCCAGAAGTACTTCAACCACATCGCGGTCATCGCCGAAGGCCAGAAGGGCAAGGTGAAGCCCGACTTCACGGTGAACCCGGCGTGGCGTGAAGAACTGTACGAGAAGCTGGTCGCCGACACGGTCAAGATCGACAAGGCCATCTGGGACGGCGGCGCAGCGGATATCGACCGCGCGATCGAAGACCGGGTGGCCAAGACCGCCTTCGGCGATACGCTCGTCCGTCGTCGCACCCTCAAGGACGACAACCAGCTTCGTGCCGCGATCGACCTGCTCAAGAAGGCCACAATCCAGAAGGACGTCTTCACCGCTGCCGGCACCGCGCCGGCCATCACCAAGGCTGGTGTGGCACGTCGCAGGGGCAACTGACCGCCGACCACAGTACCGGTACGTATCTCTACTGAATTGCCGCATGGGCTGAACCTCTCTACGGTTCAGCCCATGCGTATTTTTACCCCCCTCCCGATCCTCGTTGCGGTCGCCAGCCTCGCGGCGGCCTGCACATCGTCTTCGCGCCAGAGCGCCACCCCCAACTCGGCGCCGATGGGTGATGTCATCGCTCCCGACAGCGGCGAATCCCACATTGCGAATATCCGCCAGCTCACCAATGGCGGCGAGAATGCCGAAGCGTATTTCAGCGCTGATGGCCAGTACATCACCTTTCAGTCCACGCGCGACGGCCGCACCTGCGATCAGCAGTACGTCATGCGCCGCGACGGCTCGGGTCTCACCAAGGTGTCCGTGGGCGGGAAGACCACCTGCGGATGGTTCCTGCCGGGCAGCCAGCGCCTCTTCTTTGCGTCCACCCACGCCGCAGACAGCGTGTGCCCGGTGAAGCCGGATCCGTCGCAGGGTTACGTCTGGGGCATCGATCCCTTCGACATTTACACCGTCGGTCGCGACGGCAAGGATCTGAAGCGTCTCACCAATTACGGCGTGTATACCGCCGAGGGTGTGCTCTCACCCGATGGCACGTCGATCGTGTTCACGTCGCTCAAGGACGGTGACCTCGACATCTACACCATGAATGTGGATGGGACCAACGTGAAGCGGCTCACCACCACCCCGGGGTACGACGGTGGTCCCTGGTGGTCGCCCGACGGCAAAAAAATCGTGTATCGCGCGTGGCACTACACCGATCCCGCCGAGCTCAAGGCGTACCAGGATCTACTCGGCAAGCGCATGATCCGTCCCAATCGCATGGAGCTCTTCGTCATGAATGCCGACGGCTCCGATCAGCGGCAGATCACCAAGCTCGGCGGTGCGAACTTCGGCCCGTCGTGGACGCCCGACGGAAAGCGGATCATCTTCTCGTCGAATCATCGGAATCCGCGCAGTCGCAATTTCGATCTGTTTCTCGTTAACGTTGATGGTACAGGTCTCGAGCGTCTGACCACGCACGAAGATTTCGATGGCTTCCCGATGTTCAGTCCCGACGGCAAGTCGCTGATCTGGGCATCGAACCGACACGATGCGAAGCCGGGCGAAACGAACCTGTTCCTCGCCGACTGGAAGAACTGACCGCCCATGCCTGTCCTCCTCATCATCGTAGTCGTCCTGATCGCGGTCCTTCTGATCGCGTCAGTCAAGATCATCGGACAGGCCGAAGTGATGGTGGTCGAGCGGCTCGGTCGCTTCGATCGCATTGCGCGTTCAGGACTCAATCTGCTGATCCCGTTCGTCGAGCGTCCGCGTTCGATCGATGTGCGCTTCATCGAGAATGACGTTGCTGGCGCGCGCCGGGTGATCCAGGGTGCCACCACGCGCATCGATCTGCGTGAACAGGTGCTCAATTTTCCGAGCCAGCCGGTAATTACGAAGGACAACGTGACCATCGACATCGACGCCGTGATGTACTATCGCGTAGCCGATCCGCAGAAGGCCACGTATTCGATTCAGAATCTTCCGTACGCGCTCGAGACGCTCACGCGCACCACACTGCGCAACATCGTCGGCGAGATGGAACTGGACCAGACGCTTGGCAGCCGCGATATCATCAACACGCGGATGCGTGCGACGATCGAAGAAGCGTCGATCGGATGGGGCGTCGATGTCACGCGCGTCGAGCTACAGAGCATCGAACCGCCGCGCGACATTCAGCAGAGCATGGAGTTGCAGATGCGCGCCGAACGCGAGCGTCGCGCCACCGTCACGAATGCCGAAGCGGGAAAGCGTGCGGCGATTCTGGAGTCGGAAGGACAGCGCGAAGCGCAGGTGCGCAAAGCCGAAGGCGAGCGCGATGCGAGCGTGCTTCGCGCGCAGGGTATGGCCGAAGCGCGTCTGGCCATCGCGAACGCCGAGGCCGAAGCGATCGTGCGTATTTCTGCGGCGCTGCCGGAGGGTCAGGCCGCGATGTACTTGCTGGGACTCAAGTATCTCGAAGCGCTACCGCTGCTCACGCAGGGCAAAGGCTCCACGATATTCCTGCCGGCCGAGGCGAGCGGTGTCCTGGGCGCGCTCGGTGGACTGCGCGAGATGCTGAATGCCACGAGCCGCAACAACGACAGCTCGGGCGACGTACCGCGTTCGGCCGGGATGCGCAGCGCCGCGTCGACTGGACTCGGCTATCCAGACGTGCCGAAGTCGTTGACCGACGGCGGCACGACGTGATTTCGCAGGAGCGCGCTGAACGCATCGCGCGCGGCCACGCGTGCATCGGCTGCAACGAGTACACGTATCGCAAGATCACCGTCCGCGCCGCGCTGCCGTCGTTGCGTACGGAGTTCGGCGAGGAGTGGCACGCGTCGCTCACGTGCGGCGTGTGCGGGATACAGCAGGAGCTGGGGATCGACGGGGACGGCGACGTGATTTACGCCGCCTGAGGCGTTTTCAACCGGCGTCGTGCGCCGGGTGTGTGCCGCCGGCGGCGAAGAGTGCGAGCGCCCGCATGAAGTCGGCAGCGGTAGACTGCTCGTTCACCGTGAGCCCTTCCATCACCTGAACGCCTGCGCGATAGTGCGAACGGAGTCGTGGGCCGCGATGCCGCAGGAGATCGTCTCGCGTACCTCACGCGTCAGCGCCCCGACCGCCCGTCGACGCGGTGGTGGCGCAATGCCACCCCGGCCCGCGACCACGCCGAAGATTGAACCGGCATGCTTGTCCAGCGCGCGACCAATCGCGGCAAACGTCTCCCCGGCGGTGAACCGCCGCCATAGCTCGTTCTTCTGCGCGTCACTCAGGCCTGGTCGTCCTGGTCGTCCTGGTCGTCCTGGTCGTCCTGGTCGTGTCATCCTCATGCTCCATTGGCGAGGTGCCCCCACGCAATGCTGCATGGACCCATTGAACCCACCCACACCAGCTCACGCAGAACCCGTCACGCAACAGTCGCCATCAACCCGGTGTCTCGACGTCGTTGACAGGCTCCGCAGGCGAATTATGTCGAGCACCAGTACGAGCGGACGCATAGGGCGACCATGAATCTGACCGCCGGTCCGTCAGGCGAGATCGACGCTGTCTCGCGTATCAGATAAAGCTCGACGGCGTGATCACCCAGCAAGACTTGCGCATGTGCATTTGCTCGAATCGAAACTGGGTGACCAGCCGCTCGATGCGATTGCGGTGAACAGGGCCCCACTGCGTAGCGGCGTCCCGACGGGATCCGTGTGGTGCCGACGGCCATGCTGACAGTATGCAGCGCGCGACGTAGATTCTGATTGAACGCTCTATAACACGCGGTGTCAGCGAACGCCAACGTGAAACCATGTCACCGTTTGCTCACCGTGCACGTTCTCGAGAATCGCCAGCACGCCATCACGACCGGCCGAGACAACACGGGCGTTATCGGGAAGCGCCGTGCGCGCCTCGAGACGACCGGTAGCCGAGTACCGCGTGAGTTGCAGTGACGTATCGCCAGAAAACCCGTCGACCACCCGATAGCCGCGGCCGCCCGCCGGAAAAATCCCGCTGTACGACGGGAGCTGCTCGATCATCGGCTGTTTCAACATGAACTTCACGCTTGCGCGGCGTTGTGCTTCGACCGCCAACTGTGACGACTGCAGCTCGGCAGCCGCTCGATACTGCTCTGCGGTCGGTCGACGGTTGGACATACCGGCGCGAAAGCCGCCGGTCCCCGATCCTGCACCGTTCCACAGTTCAACAAACGCCGAGTCGTCGGTTGCCACGGCACTGGCCTGCCCTGCGGAGGCGAAGTAGGTAAAGCGCCCTAACGTCCGAGGCTCGCCAAGTTGCACGTTACGCAACGTGCCGACCGATTCGCCACGCGCATTGAAGAGGTGCACGCTTCCGTGGTACAGTCTGCGTTCTCCCCCTTCCTTTGGTGCTGCGCGCAATTCGGGCGTGGATGGAATGACCGTGTACCCACCTGGCGAGCAGGAGAGCGACGGTCGCGACTTTTCGACCATCCGGGCCAAAGAAGTAGACTTTGTTGACGCGCGGCGGATGGAATCGCCAGCTCCGGGCGGTCCACTGCTTCCACGCCCTGAGCGTCTGCGGGTCCGGCGTAGGTAAGGCCAAACAGGATCGTGGCAACGCTCGCAAACGGGAGATCATGGATTTCTTTCGATGGCGAGTGAGGTCGATCTTGCGTAGGGGGTGTCTCGCAGTGCCGCGTCCAGCAATTTGTCGAATCCCTGCAACGTGCCGACGTCGACGGCGCGGTCGAGTAGGATGGTCGGAGTGCCGATCACGCCAGGTTCCCGAACCAGTGCTTGTTGAGCCTCCAGTGCTTTTCGGCTGCCGTCGGACTGCAGGCAGCAGCTGAAGGTGAGCGTGTCGCTTATCCCAACCTTGGCCGCGATTACCGTATACGAGCCCAGTCGCTGAGCAAACAGCGCCTGATGAACGCGTCGAACGCCCATTCAACTGCAAGCGATTCCTGCACAGCGGTCCTTCTGCAGGCAGTTCCTCGCAGCCTATCCAGACGTTGCAGTTCCGCGCTGCACTCCGCAACCCGCCACGGGACAAGCACTTCGCCGACGAGCCGCCGGCCTATCCAGACGCCGTTTGACTGCAAGCGCTGCAGCCTATCGTGATTTCGGCCAGAGAGTCGCCAGGGACGTCACCGATCGCCACGCGACAGCCAGGACGCATGCGTTTACTCAGCGCGCGTACGGTCCGCTGCTGATGGCCGTCGTCGCCCACGCGTGGCCGAAACCAGGCACTGTTCGTAGCTTATGGGCAGCTCGCCACGAAGTCGTCGCCGGTGCGATCTGAGATCGTGAGCGCAAACGACGCCTTCGCGTTGGCTCCGATGTCCAAGAAGTCGGCGCTTTCGAGATGACCATCGCGCTGATCGCTCCCCGTGTGCAAGGAGACCACGTCGAGGTCGACGTGCACGGCCTCCACCACGCCACCGTCTTCTTCAATCGTGCCGCTGAACTGCCTTCGACTCATTACTCGTTAGCCGGCGGCGAAGAGTCCGAGCGCCCGCATCAGGTCGGCGGCGGCGACCTGCTTGTTGACCGTGAGCCCTTCCATGACCTGTGTCAGTAGCGCGGCGTGCTCCGGGAAGATCTTCGCGACCAGCGCCGTACCAGCCGGCGTCAGCGCCGCGTAGCGGGCGCGGCGGTCCGCCTCGCACGTGCGCCGCTCCACCAGCCCCTTCGCGGTAAGGCGGTCCACGAGGAAGGTGATGCCGCCGCTGGATACCAGGATACGGCGCTGCACCTCACCCAGCAGCATCGGCCCCCGATGATAGAGCGCCTCCAGGATACCGAACTCGGCCAGCGTGAGCCCGTGACGGCCCACGTCGGCCGACGCGTGGGCGGCAATCGCAGCATGCGCGCGCGACATGATCACCCACAGCCGAAGGGCAGCCGTGGACGCCTCGTCGAGCTGCGGTTCGTGCGATTCGGGGTTGGGCGGCGATTCCGATATCGTGGAATCAACTCGTATACTGATTGCCATACCTTCAAGCCTCTCTTTCCCGGACGTGACGCGCAAGGGTGCCAGCTCACCTTCCCTACGTCAGACCGGTCCACGAGTTTTCGGCATGTCGAGATTTGATCTTCGTACCGCCGCCGTGGGCGACCGGGTACAGCATGAGTTCCTCGTGCGCGATCGCGCCGAGAAGATGACCAAGGCCGGGATGCCGTTTGTGGTGCTCACCCTAGCCAATGGCTCGGGAAGCATCGACACGGCGCCCATCTGGTCCGAGAAGCTGGATTGGTGCCTGGGTGCCGACCGTGGCAAGGTCGTGCAGGTGATCGGCGACATTGGCACCTTCGGCGACAAGGGTGCAGGCAAGCGCCAGCTCACCGTCACGGCGCCGCTGCGGGTGTTGCCGTCGGAGCAATTCGACCCCACGGAGTTTCTCCCGCGAATCGACGTCGAGACGGAACGGGTGTGGGACGCCTTCGACGATTTACGCGCCAAGATCAGTTCGCCCACGGTGAAGGCGGCGGTCGACCTCTTTTTCGCCGACGACGAGTTCCGTGTGCGCTTCGAGCGCACCCCGGGCGCGGTGAACGGGCACCATTCGCAGCTCGGCGGGCTGCTGCTGCACGTGTTCGAGGTCACGAAGATCGCCAAGACGATCGCCACGACGGTGCGAAAGGCGAACGCCGACCTGGCGGTGGCCGGCGCGATGCTGCATGACATTGGCAAGGTCGAGGCCTACTCCACCTCTCCCGAGGGTTTTGCGCATACGCCCACGGGCATGCTACTGGGCCATGTCACGCTGGGCGCGCTGATGTTCGACCGCAAGCTTCGCGACTCGACCTTGGCCCTGTCGGTCGCCCAGCGCGACGAGCTGTTGCACTTCATCCTCTCGCACCACGGCGCGCTCGAGTTCGGCAGTCCGGTGCAGCCGATGACGGTAGAAGCGGAGATCGTTCATTGGGCCGACGAGGCGTCGGCCAAGGCCACGGATATGGTCGACGAGCTGGCCGACCCGGAGCTGTTTCCACCCGGCTCCGACATCGAAGTGTCGGCCAAGCGGTCATGGCGACTGGGCCGCAAGCTCTGGCGTCGGCCGGCACCCTGGGAATAGCCACAGGCTTCTCAAGGGATCGGTCCGATCGATGCGTTCCGAATGAAAAACCGCCATTATACAACTAGACGGTTATTATCGGAAATGATTTTTAGGTATCGGTAGTGCCGATTTTCGCAAGGGTGTTTTACCTTTTCCTTGTCGGCCGCTGGAACATGGCCGGCGCACTTTGCGCGAGGAGGCGGGATGCGTAAGCCACGACCGAACACGTACAACCCAGCGCAGGCGCTGCATTTGATTGCGGCCGACCGTACTGGACTTCCCCTCAGCTGTCCGTCCTGCGAGGGTCACATCGAACGTGATCCCGTATCGCATCCACCGGCCCAGAATTCTCACGTCACCTTGACGTGCGCCAGCTGCGGCCGACTCGCCCGCTACATCGCCGGCGTAAACTGATCGTCACAGTATTCCTGTGAAAACGCCCCGCTCCGGACACATCCGGGCGGGGCGTTTCGTGTATACGACCTCAGGCACTCACCAGCTGACCGTGCCCTGCTTGGTGGTGTCGACGTCTTCGGCATCACCTTTCTTGAAGAGGAAGGCATCCATGTTACGCGTCAGGTACGTGCGCGCCTGGGGGTCCATCACGTTCAAGCCATAGTGATTGATCAGCATGGTCTGCTGCTTCAGCCACTGCGCCCAGCAATCCTTGCAAATCTCGCCCAGGATTCGGGTGCCGACAGCCCCGGGGAACGGCGCACGTTCGAAACCCTCGCGGGTCTGGCCACATCGCGAGCAGGGTACATCAGCCATACGTTGACTCCGAAACGCGTACGTGGACACCTTCGCGAACTTGACAGATCCGAAAGCTACAGCTGTTTCACCTCGCTCACCAGCTTCGAGAGGCTCGCCTTCGCATCGCCGAACAGCATGCTGGTCTTCTCGTCGAAGAACAGCTCGTTCTCGATCCCCGCGAAGCCCGTGTTCATCGAGCGCTTGAGCACGATGACCGACTTCGCCTCGCTCACGCGGAGGATCGGCATGCCGTAAATCGGACTGCCAGGATCCGTCTTCGCGGCCGGATTCACGACGTCGTTGGCACCGATCACGATCGCCACGTCGCACTCGGCGAACTGATCATTGATCTCCTCCATGTCGTACATGCGATCATACGGCACGTTCGCCTCCGCCAGGAGCACGTTCATGTGGCCAGGCATGCGACCGGCCACCGGATGAATCGCATACTTTACCTCGCCACCCTTCTTCTCGATCAGCTCGGCCAGTTCACGTACCTGATGCTGAGCCTGCGCGACCGCCATGCCGTAGCCCGGGACAACGATCACCTTGCCGGCATAGCCCAGCAGCACCGCCGCGTCCTCGGCCTTGATGCTCTTCGCCACCATCCCGTCCGCCGTCTTTTTGCTGGCCACCCCACCACCCGAACCGAAGGCGCCGAAGAGCACGTTGGCGAACGATCGATTCATCGCCTTCGACATGATCATCGAGAGGATGAACCCCGACGCGCCGTCGAGCGCGCCGGCGATGATCAGCACGTTGTTCCCGATCGCGAAGCCGGTCGCCGAGGCGGCGAGACCCGCGTACGCATTCAGCAGCGACACCACCACCGGCATGTCCGCGCCACCGATCGGCAACACCAGCATGAAGCCGATCACAAATGCAATGGTGACCATGCTGTAGAACGCCACGACATTACTGGGCTCATACATCAGCCAGCCGAAGCACCCGCTCGCCGCCACAAACAGCAGGCCGTTCAACAGATTCTGCCCTTTGAAGGTGATCGGGCGGCCGGTGATGAACTCCTGCAGTTTGCCGAACGCCATGAAACTGCCCGATACCGTGAGGGCGCCGAACATCACCTCGAATCCGATCGCCGCCATCTTGAAGCGCGTATCCGCCACACTCGGATTGGTCGGGTGCTCGCCCTGATACATGTGGTAGAACTCACCGACACCGACCAGCGTGGCGGCCAGTGCGCCGAACATGTGTGAGAACGCGATGCGCTGCGGCATCGCCGTCATGGGCACGAATTTGCCGAGTGGATATCCCACCACGGTGCCGATGATCAGACCCGTCACGATCCACGTGTACGTCAGGATCTCCTGATGCAGCATCGTCCCGATGATGGCGAGCAGCATGCCGAGTGCTGCCAGCTGCATGCCGCGACGTGCATCATCGGGCTTGGTGAGACTGCGCAGCCCGAGAATGAACAGCACCGATGCCGCCAGATACGTGAGCTGCACGATCGTTTCCTGCATCACGCGCCCCCATCCGGCTTCGTCACAGGCTGCTTCTTGTCGCCACGCTTGAACATGTTGAGCATGCGATCGGTGATGATGAAGCCACCAACCACATTCGTCATCGCACACGCAACAGCGATCACCCCCAGAATGGTCGGCAGTTTTCCGTACTGACCGCCGGCCAGTACGATGCTGCCCACCAGCGAAATACCGGAGATCGCGTTCGTCGCGGCCATCAGGGGCGTGTGCAGCAGCGGCGGTACGCGCGAGATCATGAGAAATCCGACGAAGCCCGCGAGAATAAAGATGTAGAGCTGCATAAATCCGGTCGTGTTCATGGGCGCACCTGTCCTTCGTGGGTAAGCGTCATCGCGCCGGTGATCTCGTCGTTCAGATCCACCACGAGCGCGCCATCCTTCGTAAGGTGCTGCAACAGCGTGAGCACGTTGCGGCTGTACATCTGACTCGCGTGTGTCGGCATGGTCGCCGGCAGATTCGCCGCACCCACCACCATGACGCCGTTCACCTCTACGGTCTCGCCAAGCTGGGTGAGTTCACAGTTTCCGCCCGTTTCCGCGGCGAGATCGATGATCACCGATCCCGCGCGCATGCTGTGCACCATCTCGGCGGTGATCAGTCGCGGCGCCGCACGCCCTGGAATTGCGGCGGTGGAGATCACCAGGTCCTGATCCTTGATATGCCTCGCGATCGTGGCCAGCGTTTGCGCCGCCTCGTCGATGCTCTGTGCCTTGGCATAACCACCCGTGCCCTCAGCGGCAGCGCTCACCACGTCGGATTGCACGAACGTCGCGCCCAGTGATTTCACCTGTTCCGCAGCCGCCGCGCGCACATCGAATCCGCTGGTCACTGCGCCAAGTCGGCGCGCCGTGGCCAGCGCCTGCAGACCGGCCACACCGGCGCCGATCACGAACGCTTTGGCGGGCGTGATCGAACCGGCCGCCGTTGTGAGCATGGGGAGGAAGCGCGGCAGCATCGATGCGCCGATCAGCACCGCCTTGTAGCCCGCCACCGTCGCCTGCGACGAGAGCACGTCCATGCTCTGCGCCCGCGTGATGCGCGGAACCAGCTCCAGCGCAAGCACCGACACTTTTCGCGCCGTCAATGCCGCGACGATCGGTCCAGCCGAAGCCGGTGCCATCATCGCGATCAACGTCGCGCCTTCGGGGATCAACGCCACTTCATCGGCATTCGGGCGTTGCACGCGGCACACCACCTGTGCGCCAACGTGAGCCGACCCGGCATCGCCGGCAATCGTCGCGCCGGCCGCGACGTAACTCGCGTCGTCGTGGTAGGCGGCCGTACCGGCGCCCGACTGGACCACGACCTCATGTCCGGCCTTCACCAACTTCGCAGCGCTGTCGGGGACCAGCGCCACACGACGTTCACGAGGCGCCGTTTCGGCGACTACGCAGATGCGCATGGTGTTCGAGTGTTGAGGGGATCGGAGACCGCGCCAACACGAGGGCAGTCCGTTTCGGCAGGCAGACTCCTGACTGGGACGAATCCTGTGTATGGCGGACCGGTTCCCGCAACACACGACGACAGACCGTTCGGCGACTCCACGCCACTCCTTGCCCTGGTCGGCACCGAAAGCCGGTGGACGTGATCAGATCAGGTACGCGTCCAACCAGTCGGCGGTCAGCGATGCGACCTCGTCCCGACAAAAGTCGGCCGAGATGATGTGCCCGCACCCGGTGAGCCACCGTAGGCGCTTGTCAGTGCTGCCGAGCGCAGTAAAGTGCGCCTCGGCGTCGTGCGCGGAGATGCGATTGTCCTCTCGCGACTGCAGGTACAGCGTCGGTACGCACACCTGTGACAGCACCGCTTCGGCATCCTCGGCCACTCGACGCAGCTCCGTGAGCGTTCGCGCGGTGACGATGCCGGGGCCGAGGCTCTCGGCGCGGGCCACCGGATCGTGAATTGAGGATTCACCACCCACACTGCTCAGATACGGCAGCGCCACACGGGCGATCCAGGCCCCGAACACTCGCCACTGCAAGTAGCGCGGCATACCGATGTACGGCGCCAACAGGACCAGCGCGGGAAGCCCCGGTCGTTCGGTGGCCAACAGCAGCGCCAACGCACCGCCCATGCTCTGACCGACCACCATGACGCTGTCGTATTCGCGCTCGAGTGCATCGTATTCGGCGAGTACCGCCTCGTGCCAGCGGGCGGCGCGCGACTCGTTCGCCATGGTCGCGAGACGGGTCCCGTGTCCGGGCAGCAGCGGGGCGCGCACCGTATAGCCGCGCGCCTGCAGCTGCGTGCCCAGATAGGTCATCGACTGTGCGGTGTCGTTGAAGCCATGCAGCAGTAGCACCGCGCACCTTGAAACACCGTCGTGTTGGCGGGCGGACCATGTGAAACCCGCCGCGCCGTGCACGATGCCCTGCGCATCAAAGCGGAAACGACGGGCATGCGCGCTTTCGAACCGGATGCGCACAGCGGCGCGCCAATAATGGTTCGCGACCGCACCACCGACCGCGACCAGGGCAGCGCCGAGCCCAAGCGCGTTGGCGAACACACTCGACATCGCGGGAATGACCCGGCGCAAGACGTCAGTAGCGCGGCAACGACGGATCGACGTCCATACTCCACGCGTCGATCCCGCCATCGATGTTGATAAGGCGCGAGAACCCGTGCTGCATCAACCAATTGGCGGCCATGTCACTGCGCATACCGTGATGACAGAGCAGCGCGTACGAACGTGACGGGTCCAGATCGTTCGCCCGGGACGCCAGCGTGCTGAGCGGAATGAGCGTGCTGAGCGGCAGGTGCACCAGATCGTATTCCCACTGTTCGCGCACATCGATGATGGTGGTCGCGTCGTCACCGGCGAGCAGCGAGGCAACGTCGGCTGGATTGAGATGCTGAATCGACATGGAGGAGAATGAGGGAGTGCGCACGTCGCCGCAGGCGGGACAGTCCCGACGCGTGGCGACGGCGATGCGTTGCGAATCCTGCGCCAACAGATCTATCAGCATCAGCTGGCCCACCAGTGGCGTGCCGATCGCAGCCAGCAGCTTGATCGCTTCCGTGGCTTGATGCAACCCGATGATACCGGGCACGACGCCCAGCACACCTTCTTCAGCACACGTAGGCACCGTGCCCGGCGCTGGCATCACGGGGAACAGGCAGCGATAGCAGGGGCCGCCCGGCGCCGCGAACACGCTGACTTGCCCGTCGAATCGCGCCACACTGCCGTACACGAAAGGAATGCCGTGCGCGAGGCAGGCGTCGTTGATCGCGTAGCGCGCCGGAAAATTGTCCGTGGCATCGATCACGACATGGTGCCCGGCCACCAATGATGCGGCGTTCGCCGCCGTGAGACGCGTGTCATGCGTCTGCACCACCACCTGCGGATTGATCGCCTGCAGACGTTCACGAGCCACATCGAGCTTGGTCCGCCCCACGTCGGGCGTGGTGTACAGCAGTTGCCGATGCAAGTTGGTGACATCAACGACATCGGTATCGACCAACGAGATCGTGCCGACGCCCGCCGCCGCGAGATAGCTCGCCGCCGGTGAACCGAGACCGCCGGCACCAACGATTACTACGCGCCCGTTCGCCAACCGTTCCTGCGCGGCTGGGCCGAAACCCTTCAGCACCAGCTGCCGCGCGTAGCGCGGATCGGTGAGATCGTACATAGCCGAACGATCAGCGCTTCGGGGGGGCTGACAGCGCCGCGCGCGCGGCGTCCACCGCATCGGCCGCCGCGCCGAAGCGCGCAGCCAAGTCGTTTATCTCGGCCACCGTCTCCGCCTGCGTGCCGTAGCGGATGGACTCGTTGATGCCAGGAAAACTCATGGTAGAGTACCCGTTGTCCACATCCGACGCGTAAATCAGCGAGCGATACCATGGACGGCTCTTGAGACCGCTCGGACGCGTCAGCGCGCGCTCAACGCGCAACAGGGCGCTGTTGGCCGTCAGCTGCGCCGCCGGAGCGCTCGCGGCCGCCAGAGACCCCGCCAGCGCCGCGTCGCGGACCGTCGCGAACGCGGTCGCGCTCCTCTCGAGACGGACGATGGCAGCGGACAGTGGCGCGACGGCTCCCGCATTCCACCCCTTCTGTGTGAGCCCACGCTCCACCGGTGCGACATAGCGCGTCATCGTGCGCGCGAACTCGGCGTAGTCGTACGGCAACACCGGGGCATTCGCGAGACGTAGCAGAGTGGCCGCGCCGATACGGGCGGCGGTGGCATGATACTGGAAGCCCGGATCGCCGAAGCGCTCCATCCAGCTGAAGGTATCGTACGCCGAGTGGTAGATGCCCGACGGACCACCAAAGCCCCAGTCGGCCATCGGAATCCCGAAGTGATTGTAGAAGCCGGCAAAGTCGCTGCCGCCACCCGGATCTCCCATCGGCGGCTCCAGCGTGTCGGCGCGGGTACCCGTCCGCGTGCCCGTCGCCGCGCGCCACGTCTCGTACACGGTGCCGCGACCACGCGGATCCTGCACCTGCCTGGTGACGTCGCGCAGCAACGCGCGCATGGAAGGCGAGCCGCCGCCGCCGAACTGTGAACCCTGCGCCGACACGTCCTGATTGAGGTAAGCGACCGCGCCCGCTTTAAGCCGCAGTGAGTCATCTTCCACGTACTCCGTGCTGCCGACCAGTCCCCACTCTTCCGCGTCCCACGTGGCGAACACGATGGTCCGCTTGGGACGGTCGCCGCGCTTCGCCAGGTCGGCAAGCGACTGCGCCGCCTCCAGCACGCTCACGGTGCCGGACACATTATCGCCCGCACCGGGGCCCCAGGCGTCGCGATGCGCGCCGATGTACACGTATTCGTTCGGGTACTGACTACCGCGTAGATACCCGAGGGTGTTGTAGATCTTCTTCGTACCGGCCGTCGCCGCGTCGGTCGTGACCTCCACACGCACACGCACCGGTCCGGGTCCCACGTGATAGCGCAGCGCCAGGCCACCCTGCCAGTTTCGCGGGATATCGGTCCCGCGGACCTGCGCCAGCAGCGCCTCCGCATTGGCGGCACTGATCGGCACGACGGGCACCTTCGATAACGACGTGTCTTCGGGCTTGAGACGCGGAGCGCCGGGCTTACTGGCGTAGCCGGGAGTGAGCGGGTCTCCCGTGCCGTTGAACACACTGCCGCGCTGCAATCCGCGCAACGGACGCATCGGGCCTTCCGGATAGACATCGCCCTGCGCGAAACCGTCGTCGAGTGGGTCGGTGTAGATGAGCACCGCCACCGCGCCGCGCTTCTCCGCTTCACGAGACTTGATCCCGCGGAAGCTCCGCCCGTAACGAGCCAACACCACTTTGCCCTTCACCGAGACACCCATCGAGTCGAGCGTCGCGTAGTCCTCGATCAGGCCGAAGTTCACGAACACCAACTCGCCTTCGCCCACACCCGCACCGCTGTAGCCATTCACCGGGAGATACTGTGGCAGCATCGTGGCCGGGTCACCTGGAATATCAGGCTCCTGCACGTCGAGCACGGCGGTGTCACGCCCCAGGCGCGTGATCTTCACACCGGTCGCGTGCGGCAGGTATACGTCGTACGTCCGCAGCTCCGTCTCCAGCCCCATCGCCTTCATTTGCGCGATGACGTAATCGGCCGTGCGCTTCTGGGCCGCTGTGCCCGCCACGTGCGGTTCTTTCGACAACGCCGCAGAATGCGTCCGCGCCCGCGTCGCCTGCGGCCCTTGAATGGCATCCTGCTCGAGCCGACGCTGTGTGACAGCGGCACTCGGCGAATACCCCGGCATCGTGGTGGGACTCTGTGCTGAGAGCGGCGGCGACAGCGGCGGCGCGAGCGCGAGGGCACTGGTCATCGCCAGTGCCGTAGTGCGAGAAACGGACACGACATGAACTCCGGTGGAATGAAAGAACTAGCCCGCTTCGTACTCTTCGGCGGCGCGCAGCAGTGCCTGCTGCAGCAAGGCTTCGCGGTCCCCGTCATCGGGAAGGGCCGTACTGAGGGCGGCGAACTGGCGCTGCATTTCGTCTTCGATCTGCCGCGCCGTGGGCGACTGGATCCCGAGCACAGCCAGCGAGATCGCGGAAAGGTCGCGCAGCTGACGCAGCGTTTCCTCGTCGAGCGCCTCGAGCGACGGCGGCACCGGCTTCGCGACCACCCGTTCCCGACGGCGCTTCGGTGTTTCGAACAACGCGCGTACCGGCGCGAACTCCACCACGAACGACCCCGGCGTGTGCTCGCCATATCCGGTGATCACATTCCGGCGCCGCAGCGAGGGCAGCAACTTCACGATCGCTTCGCGCACCGGCGAGTAGCCGTCCACACTGTTGTTGCCGCGCCCCGTGATCACCAGCGCCTCGTCGGCACCGAGCACTTGCTGCTGCCGAAGCCAGGAGTCGGCGAGCGTGCTCGCCTGCGAGGCCGTCGGCTGCATCGCGCGCAGGTTCAACGTACGCGACGCGCCGAAACGCAGCTCATCGAAGGCGCGGTGAATGCTCATGGCGGTCAAAGCTACGGCCGGCGCAGCGCTTCAGTGAGTACGCGTCCGTCCACTTTCTCCGTGGGCGGGATGCCAAGCATTTCGGCCAGCGTCGGCGCGATGTCCACCGAGTACACCGGCTTGGTGTACCGACCCGGCTTCACCATGGGCCCCATGAGCAGGATCGGGATGCGCGCATCGAGCTCGTGGGGGGAACCGTGCGTCGCGTAGCGCGTGGTGTACCAGTAGTAGCCCGGCTTGAACGTCACCGTGAGCTCGGCCTGAAAGTCGGCTGGAATCGAGTGCAGCCAGCGCCGCGCAATCACGTCACCCTTGGCGGCCGCAGCAGCCAGCGTGGACACGCGATCCACGCGCAGCATGCCGGGCAGCTCCAGCAGCCGACCACGTAACGCCGTGACCACCGAGTCGGCATTCACGCCCTTCGCCGCCAGACGGCGGCGATCGAGGGACACGATCCCCGCCTGCAACAGCAGCGCATCGCCTTCCACGCCCCGCGCCGCCAGCGCGCTACGGGCGGCATCGATGAGCGGCTGCGGATTCACGCGACCGCGGTTGGGATCGGCGCCGGGAAACGCGACCTCGGGAAGCGGCGACACGCCATGGTCGGAGCTCAGCGCAAACACGATGCGCGTGGAGTCGCGCAGCTTATACAGCGAATCGATCAGTCGACCGAGCATACGATCCACCCGCAGCACCTGATCGTGCAGCTCACGCGAATCGGGGCCGAATCGGTGACCGATACCATCGGTGGTGGACAGCGATACCGCAAGCACGTCGGTCGTCGGGCCCTTGCCAAGGTCGAGTGCGTTGACGCCGGCCAGCGCCATGTCCACCGTGACCTCATCCATCCAAGGGAACTCGGTGAAGAGCGACCCGGCGGCTCGCGCGTCGGCAGTGAGCGTGTGCGGGAAGACGTAGTCTTTGCCTTGGCTCTCGATGGCGACGGAATCCTTCTCGGGATACTGCGACGCCGGAAGCAGCGTGTTCCACTCGGCCCCGAGGTACGGCTTCAGAAAATCACGCGCATTGAACTGCTGCACCCACGTCGGCAGCGTGTCGGCATAGTACCGGCTGGTCGTAAAGCGACCGTCGCCCGAATACCAGTACACCGACTGCTTGGCCCGTCCGAGCGGCAGGATCGCGCCGCGGTCTTTGCGCGCCACCGAGAGCGCCCGACTGAACTGATCACCCGTACGGATCCAGTCGAACAAGGCCGAACCGCGGAAGCGATAGGGCGACGCGCCACCGCCGCGTCCGAGCAGCAGCGGCGATTGGGGATCGGGCACGCCGATCTCGTTCAACACCACGCCGGTATGCGACGGGTGGCGCCCTGACCAGAGAGTGGCATGTCCCGGGGCGGTCTCGGTCGTCGCGTGATCGTGCGTCGCGTTCCGGAAGAATGCACCCTGCTTCAACAGACGGGCGAAACCTCCAATGAACTGCGACGACCACTTGTCGAGGTAGTCGGGACGCAGCTGGTCGACGGTGATCAGTACGACGAGCGTGGGCGGTGCGGCCTGAGCGGCAACCCGCGAGACAGCGGGAGCCACACACAGCATCGACGCGGCAATCGCGGATGCACGAAGAGTCGATCTGGTAACGAGCATACTGGAAAGTACGCGCTATACTCGCTGCACGCTGCTGCACCGGACCCGGCATCCGCACCACCGGCGGCCCTGTCCGGCCTCGAGCACGTCGCCGGATCGACGCGCCAGGACAGGGGCAACACCGCCGGTGAACGAACCACGCGAGATCGGTGCGCTTCGCGGATGACGACACGCGAACGCACCGCGTGAATCTCCCGCACCGTTCACGGAGGCACGTGAAGGCGACGGCAATATTGTGCATCCGGTGTGAATGCACTAGGGGCCGCGCAAATATTATCGCGGAGGCGTATTCGGCCGTACGCGTTCGCGCATCGCGTTGGCCACGGCATGATCGTCGGCCGACAGAGAGGAATCGAGTCCCGAGATCACGCCGTGTACGTCGGTGTCACTCCGATTCTGACTCAGCTTGAACTTCCCTTCGAGCGACGTGATCTCGATCTCGACGACGGCACGGGCGAGCGGCTCGAGAAACTCCAGCGGTGCGTCGTGCATCGCCCACGGATGCGACTGCGACGCCTCGTGCCGGTCGGTGAGGCGGTCGAGATGCGCCATCAGGAAATCACGATCGTCGATGAAGCGCAGTACGCCGGTGGCATGCATCGCGATGTAGTTCCAGGTCGGTACGACCTTGCCGTGCTCCTGCTTCGCCGGGTACCACGACGGCGTGACGTACGCCTCGGGACCACTGAAGATCACGAGCGCGGACTCGCCGCTCGCCGCCAAGGCGTGATGGGGATTGGCCCGCGCCACATGACCCTGCAGAACGCCGAACACGCCACGCCCTCGGTCCAGCAGCAGGGGCAAGTGCGTGGCGTACAATCCGTGCTCGCTCGACGCCGTCACCAGCGCGCCGAGGGGATGGCGCTCGATGAACTCGTGAAGAACGTCGCGATCCGACTCGGCGAATGAACGGGGGATGTACACGACGACTCAGGACTGGATCACTGATTCCAGGATCGCGAGCCCGTCGGAAAGTTCGGCCTTCGTGATCACCAGCGGCGGGAGGAAGCGCAACGTGTGCTCGCCGGCGCTGACCAGCAGTAGTCCTTTCTCGAACGCGCGTCCGATGATCGCCGCCGCCGGCTCATGCATGTCCATGCCCCACATGAGACCCTTGCCGCGAATGGCGCGCACCTGGCCGGTGCGGTCGGCGATGCCTTGCAGCTGCTCGCCGAACCACGCGCCGGTCTCCCGCACATGCTGCAGCATGGCTGGATCGGACAAGCGCTGCACGACATGATGTGCCACGTGCGCCAGCAGCGGACCGCCGCCGAACGTGGTGCCATGATCACCGGGCTGCATCACGCGCGCGACGGCATCGTTCACCAGGATCGCACCGATCGGCAGGCCGTTGGCCAGTGGCTTCGCGATGGTGAGCATGTCGGGTACGATACCGATCTGCTCATACGCGAAGAACGAGCCGGTACGCCCCAGTCCACACTGAATCTCGTCGAGAATCAGCAGCACATTCCGCTCACGCGTGAGCTCGCGGAGCCCGCGCAGGAATTCCGGATCGAGCACCCGTACGCCACCTTCGCCCTGAATCGGCTCGACGATAACCGCTGCCGCTTTCCGTGGATCGAGCACGGCGCGGAGCTCCTCGAGTTCCCGCTCCACTATCGTCACGCCACCCATCAGCGGACGGAACGGCAGACGATACGCCGGACGGTCGGTGGCCGCCAACGTGCCGGGCATGCGGCCATGGAACGCACCGCGCACCGCGATGATATGGTGCTTGGCGTCGTGCCCGGTGCTCTTCCCCCAGCGACGCGCGAACTTGAACGCGCCTTCGTTGGCCTCGGCCCCCGAGTTGGCGAAGAACACGCTGCTGGCGAACGAATGATCCACGAACCACTGCGCCAACGCCTCACCCGGCGCCGTGCGATACAGGTTCGACGTGTGAATGAGCCCCGTGGCCATCACTTCCTGCAACGCGTTCATCACGCCCGGATCGTTGTGCCCAAGCGACGTGACGGCGATACCGGCCACGAGGTCGAGGTACCGCTTGCCATGCTCGTCGAACAGGTAGACGCCGTCTCCTCGCACGAACAGCGGCGCCTGTCGCTTGTACGTTCCCAGAATGGCGGGCAACGCCGAAGCCTGCGCCGCAGCGGTGGTGGTCGGGGCGGGCGCGAGCATCGTCGAAGTCATGGGCAGCTACCTGGAAGAGACGGCATCCGTTGCGTCCACGCGCGCAACAATCGCGGTTCCCGCCTCGGGAACAGTGAGTGCGGCGAGATCGCCGATCCGCACTCGGTATACACCACCGGCCAGCGCCTGCGCGCAGGCATCGAGCTTGGCGGCCATACCGCCTCCTGCCACACCACTGGTGACCAGCACCTGCGCCTCATCGAGCGTAAGGCGCGCCACGAGAGCTTTGCTGCCGTCGAGCACGCCGGGCACGTCAGCCATCAGGAACAGTTCATCGGCGCCGAGCGCCGCCGCGATGGCCGCCGCTGCGTCGTCGCCGTTCACGTTGTACGCGCCAGCCCCGCTCTCCGCTCCACGCGCCGCCACCGGCGAGATCACCGGCAGAAATCCCGCCGCGAGCAGCGCGCGCACCAACCGCGGATCGACCACCGCCGGCGTGCCCGAATGCCCGAACGTAGCCACGTCGATCGGCGTCGCCCGCAGCAGCGCCGCATCCTCACCGGAAATACCGACCGCCGGCGCACCCGCCGCGACCAACGCCGACACCATCTGCTTGTTGGCCAATCCCGACAGCACCATACGCACGAGTTCGAGCGCCATATCGGACGTCACGCGACGACCACCCACGAACACCGGCTCCTCACCACGCAGCCGCTGCAACGCGCTGATCTGATCGCCACCGCCATGCACGACTACCACGCCGCCGTCCGTCGCGCGCCACAGCGCAGCGAGCGCTGCAGGTAACGCAGGATCGTTTTGGGTGCGACCGCCGAGTTTGATGACAAACATCTGTTTATTGCGAAGAAGTAAGGGGTACGGAGTCGGGGGTAGGGAGTAGTGCGATACCTGCGAAGTACGGGGTGAGGAGTCGGGAGTAGGGAGTGGAAGGAGCGGAGTGCGGCCTGCTGTTCCCTACCCCATACTCCCGACTCCCTACTCCGCCGTTATCTCATGAGCCCAAGCGTCTCTTTCAACGCCAACATCAGATTTGCATTTTGAATCGCCTGTCCCGCGGCGCCTTTCACGAGGTTGTCGATCGCGCTGAACACCAGCAGCGTCGGCGTGCGCACCCCGGTCGGGATTCGGGCGCCGATGCGCACCACATTGCGGTGCTGCACGTCGGCCAGCGCGGGGAGATCGTCGGTGAATTCCACGAACGGCTCGTCGGCATACATGTCGCGAAACGGAGCGAGCGCGTCCTCGATCGAGCGCGAAAGCGGCACCGTGATGGTAGACAGAATCCCGCGTTCGACCGGCAGCAGGTGCGGCGTAAACAGCAGATCGCAATCGGCACCGAGGGCGGCCAGACTGGCGCGCATCTCGAACAGGTGGCGATGCGAATTCGCCACGCCGTAAGGGCGAAAATTCTCCGTCACCTCAGCGAAAAGCAGTTCCGGCTTGGGCGACGCACCGGCACCGCTCACGCCGCTGGCCGCGGAGATGTTCACCGTTGCCCCCGGCGCGATCAGCCCCGCTTTCGCCAAGGGCGCGAGCGCGACCAGAACGCTGGTCGCATAACACCCCGGATTGGCGACCACGCGCGCGCCATGCAGTGATGCACGAAAGAGTTCGGGCAAGCCATACGGCGCATCGTGCGGCACGCCCGCCGGCGCCGGCGCCGCCCCCCCGTGTCCCGGACGCAGATCGCTCGACAAGTCGACCACGCGCACCCCGGCGGCAATCACCTTCGCCACCCACTCAGCCGAAGCGCCATGCGGCAACGCCGCGAACACCAGATCGGCGCTTCCCAGATCGACCTCTTCGGGACCGACCATGGGAATGGCGTGTACCTGCCCGCCAGCCTTCACGCGCAGGGTGGTGCCGCGCTGCCCGTTGGCCGTGGCGAACGCGAGACGGAGGTTGGGATGGCCGAGGATCAGCGCGCACAGTTCACGCCCCGAGTACCCGCTCGCGCCGAGGACGCCGACGCGGTAGATGGGTTCAATAACGGTCGTGATTGGGAGTTGCGGCAAGTCCGGGAAAGTATGCACTATTAATGCATAATTTTGCATCGCCGTGCTGTCAATCGGCGGCATGTCACAGCTGCGTGAAAACGCGGCCCGTTGTTTCCTTCCGGTCGCGCATGCTTCGGCGCCGAACTGTTTCGCAGGAGTCCATCTCGTGTCCGACAAGCACCAGCGCCACCAAGCTATCCGCGAGATCGTCACCGCCGCGACCGTGGCCAGCCAGGACGATCTACGACGACAGCTTGCCAAGCGTGGATGGGACGTCACGCAGTCTACACTGTCCCGCGATCTGCGCGAACTACGCCTGGCCCGCATCCTCGACGCGCAGGGCCGCTCACGCTACGCCTTCCCCGACCACGGCGGTGACGACGAGGAGCGCGCGCAGCTCGAGCGCATGCTCCCGCAGCTCCTCACCGAAGTGGAAGGCGTGCAGGTCCTGGTGGTGGCCCGCACGATCAAGTCGGGAGCTCAGCCCGTGGCCGAAGCGCTCGATCAGCTCGAATGGCCCGACGTGGCCGGTACGATTGCCGGCGATGACACGGTACTCATTATCTGCCGCTCCACCGACGGGCGAGAGCGCGTGCTGAAGCGGTTGAGCGCGTATCTCCGCGCCTGATCATCTAGATTTCGCCGCGTCGTCATTTCTTTTAACTCTGTCGTGAGTATGCCGTGAGCACTTCCGAAGCCGGAACCCATAAGCTGTGGGGCGGTCGATTCGCCGGTGGCCCGTCGCCGCTCCTCGATGCGATCAATCGCTCTATCGGCACCGACTTTCGATTGTGGCCGCACGACGTGCGCCTCTCCAAGGCGTGGGCGCTCGCGCTCGGGGAAGCCGGTGTGCTCACGCGTGAAGAAAGCGACGCGCTGCAACAGGGGCTCGACCGCGTGGCCCAGCGGATCGCAAACGGCGCACGGCCGGTCGCGACCGACGAAGACATTCACACCATGATCGACCGACTCCTGCACGAAGAAGCGGGCGCAGTCGCGTCCAAGCTGCACACGGGACGTTCGCGGAACGACCAGGTGGCCACGGCATCGCGCCTCTGGAACATCGACGCCTGTCGACGCGTGGATGCCGCGATCGCCGAGCTGCAGCACTCGCTGCTGATGCAGGCCGAGACACTCACCGGTGCGGTGCTCCCGGCGTACACGCACTTGCAGCGCGCCCAGCCGGTGAGTGGCACACACTGGCTGCTCGCGCACTTCTGGCCGCTGTCGCGCGACCGCACGCGCTTCGCCAACGCCGAGCGCGGCACGTCGGTCATGCCGTTGGGTTCGGGCGCCATTGCCGGCTCCGCGTTCCCCGTATCGCGTGTGTTACTCAAGGAATCACTCGGCTTTCACTCCATCTCGGCCAACAGCATCGACGCCACCGGCGATCGCGATTTCGTGGCCGAAACGTTGTTCGCCTGCGCCATGACCGCGGCGCACTGCTCGCGACTGGCCGAGGACATGATTCTGTACGGCACGAGCGAGTTCGGCTTCGTGAAGTTCGGTGACGGCTTTTCCACCGGCAGCAGCATGATGCCACAGAAGCGCAACCCAGACGTGTTCGAACTGGCGCGTGGTTCGGGGGCGCGCGTGCTTGGCGATCTGGTGTCGATTCTCGGTACCATCAAGGGACTGCCCAGCGGCTACAGCAAGGATCTGCAAGACGACAAGCGCGCCCTGTTCAACGCGATCGACCTGCTCCTGCTGGTGTTGCCATCGATGGCCGGCGCGATTACCGAGTTGCGATTCGAGCGTGCACGCATGCGCGCGGCCTGCTCGAGCGCGATGATGGCCACCGACCTCGCCGATTATCTCGTGAAGAAGGGCGCCACCTTCCGCGAAGCGCACGGTGCCGTCGGCTCACTGGTGCGTCAGGCCGAAGAGGGCGGCATTGAGCTCGACACGCTGCCCATGGAAGCGTTCACGGCTGCCCACGCACTGTTCGGCGCCGATGCGCGCGACGCGCTCGGAGTGGATGCGTCGCTCGCCGCGCGCAATATCGATGGCGGCACCGGCCCCGCCGCGGTGCAACGCCAGCTCGAGCAGGCACGCGCAAGTCTGACGCCCGTTGACCCACCGCACGGCAATGAACTTGCGCTCCGCTGAGTTGCTCGGCCACGCCATCCTTGGCGCTATCGATGGCGTAATCTTCGACTGCGACGGCGTACTGGTAGACAGCGAACGCATTTCGAACGGCACGTGGGCCTTGTTGCTCACCGAGATCGGACTGCCCATGACGATGGAGCAATCGCTCGGCATTTTTATGGGCAATTCAATGCCGCGCTGCCTCGAGATCGTGACCGAAATGATGGGACACGCGCCGCCAATCGATTTGCTCTCTCGCTTCACGACCAACGTGACCGTGGCGCTGCAGCGCGACCTCGAACCCGTGAATGGTATCGTCGCACTGCTCGACACCCTCGATACCGCCGGCATGCGCTACGGCGTGGCGTCGAACGGTGAGCACGAAAAGATGCGCACCACCCTCGGTAAGACCGGACTGCTCGATCGCTTCGAAGGCAAGCGTTTTTCAGCGTTCGATGTCGGCAAGCCCAAGCCCGCGCCCGATCTCTTTCTGCACGCCGCACGCGCACTCGGCTTCGGTCCCGCGCGCACGGTGGTCGTGGAAGACAGCCCACTCGGCGTACAGGCCGCCACCGCCGCCGGCATGACGGTGATCGGGTACGCCGAGATCGTGTCGGCCGAACGGCTGCGAGCCGCCGGCGCCGTGGTCACGGTTGATCGGCTGGCGGATGTGGCGGGGCTGCTGGGCGTGGGCTGACACAGACGATTTACGAACATCAGAACAGGTGGTTCGCGCGAAGCTCGCGGAGAACGCGAAGAGACGCGAAGAGCAGCAAAATCTCAATCGGGAATACACGTCGATGAATCGCGACGATCAACCTCATTTAATGGGCTCTTCGTGCTTTCGTGTGGGTTTTTGAGACGGGAAAACGCTCTTGCGTGGTGGGTGGCCGGCGGGAAAGTTCGCGAAGGTCAACGAAGCGTCAGTGAGACTGCAGCACGGCCCGGGCAGCATCCTGTCCACCTCGCGCCGCACCTTCGAGTGAGCTGGAGTGCAGGACTTCACTGGCACGCCACAACCCTGGAATACCACACGCGATTGTGGGGCGGTGTTCCCGCCATCCCGGTGGCTGCGCGAACTGGGCGTAGGGCACCCGCCAGACCGCCACGCGCGTGAGCGCGGTGGCCTTGGCATCGGCGGCC
Source organism: Gemmatimonas sp. (assembly GCF_041689975.1). Lineage (GTDB taxonomy): Bacteria > Gemmatimonadota > Gemmatimonadetes > Gemmatimonadales > Gemmatimonadaceae > Gemmatimonas. The sequence goes on along the minus strand of NZ_JBDNFF010000338.1, from coordinate 1,845 downwards.
GCATCGCCGGCGGCGCGGGCCATCGCCGCGAACTCACGACGCCCGGCCGATTCCAAATCCGCGTCCGACCGATCGGCCGCCTCACCCACAGCACTGGCCGCAATCAGCGACACGCCACGCGGCGCGTACTCGGGCGCGACATCAGTCACGGTCACGGCGTGACTGATCACCGCCGATGCATCGGCATTGAGCCAGAGCGCCCGTCCGGGGATCGGCGAGGCACCGCTCGTGGTGAAGTACAGCGTGGTGGTGCCGCGCGCACCGGATGGCGTGGCGATCTGCACACCGGCCGTGGCCGCGAGCCGTGCCGCAGCCGGCGCATCGGTCGCCATGATGACCTGCGCGGCGAGCATCACGTCGCCGCCGGCCAACACCACGCCATTCACGCGACCGTCATTCACGGTGAGCGATTGTACGCCCACACCGGTGCGTACCATGCCCGGCGGCAGTCGCGCGGCCAGTTGCTTCGTGAGCGCGCCCATTCCCGTGGCGGGTACTACGGTATCGCCTTCGGCCAGCATCTTGAACGTGAACAGCAGCACCGACGCGCTGGTGGCGAGTGTACGGTCCAGCAGAATGCCGCCGTAGAACGGCGCAAAAAATCCATCGATCACCGTCGCACTGAAGCCGCGCGAGGCGAGATACTCGCGCGTACTCACACCGGCGAAGCGCGCCGTGAAGCATTCGTCGACAGAGAGCTGCTGGGCGAAGCGGCGCAGGGCAAGCAGACGCAGCTTGTCACCCAGCGGGACGGCGCGCGCCATGACGGTGTCGATCAGCAGCGACGGATCGCTGAACGCATCGCCGATGAGCGAGACACGACCGCCTTGGACGATACGAGCCGCCGGTAGAAACTTGCGCGGCGCGAGGGCGTCGAGATCGAGATAGCTGCGTAGCGTTGGATACGCCGTAAACAGCACCTGAAAGCCGTGATCGAACACTAGGCCGTCGCGGGTCGTGCTTCGCACGCGCCCGCCCACCTCCGACTCAGCATCGAGCACGAGCACAGGGCGACCGGCACTATGGAGCTCGATCGCACACACGAGGCCGGCAACGCCGGCGCCGACAACGACAATGGGGGCAGTTTGATTTGTCATACACTCGAAAGGTGGCGGGACGGATCGCCCAACAGTATCCCCTGAAGCACAAAAGGCCCGGTATCCAAGCAGATACCGGGTCTTTTGCCACGCGCCGCCGAAGTCTAGAAGCGGATGCCGAACGTGATCGGGATGTAGCCCGTGCTGTTGTCGTCCGAGAACACGTTCACGTACTTCGCCTCGAGGAACGTCGAGAAGCCGGAAAGCTGGAAGTTGAGTCCGCCGCCGACCTGAATGCCGACGTTCGTGTCGCTATCCGAGCTGCTGGAGGACTTGCCATTAAACCCACCGAGCCCACCGAGCACGTACGGCTTCACGCCGCCGCTGGCGGAGAGGTCATAGAGTGCGTTGCCGACGAAGCCGAGGCTGCGGAAGTCGCCGTTGGTGTTGCCCTTGTACGAATAGCTGTCGAGGCTCACGTCTCCACGGAAGCGAAGAGACGTCATCGAGGCGGGCTTCAGAAATATGTGACCGGCGATGGTGTAGCCGGCGTCAACCGCATCGGACAAATCTCCGGTCGGAACGGACAGACCACCGCTCACACCGAAACCAACGGCGGACGATTGGGCGCTGACCATCGCGGGCGTCATCGCCAGGGCGGCAACGGTAGCGAACTTCGAAAAGCGATTCATCTTGATCTCCACAGAGTGTAGGGCAAGCCTGCGAAGCGGGACCTCGTGCTACTCCGGCAGCGCATTCACACCGGTCACGAAGTACTCCGTATCGCCAAAGCATGACGTCGGCACAT
>NZ_JBDNFF010000337.1:0-27597 GCF_041689975.1 Gemmatimonas sp. | reverse complement strand
GCGTATGATGCCGAACAGATCGCACGGCTTGAAGCGCTGCGAACTGATGTCAGCGCTGGGGTCTCTCAACTCAAGCACGGCGAAGGTCAAGAGGGCGATACCGTATTCGAACGCGTGCGCCGTAAGAGCCGAGTGCGCCGCACCGGGTGACGACGTATCGGGTCTCCCCAGCCGCCGAGCTGGCTGTCGACGAGATTGCGGACTATATCGCACGAGACCGGCCGAGGTTGGGTTCGGCGTGATGAGTTTCCCCATTGGCGAGTACTTGCTGTTTTACTATTTCGACGGCACCACTGTCGGCGTTGCACGGGTCCTTCACTCGCGCCGGGACGTGGTGGCCGCCTTTCACGAGTGACTGGTTCTTCCCTGTGCTATTCCGTGCGTGGCGCGAACGCTCAACTACATACCCGACCGGCGCAAGCGGACGGATCCTGATACCGGTTTCCACCACCACCACGCGCGCCGCGCCGTTGCCGATCGTCCCGCGTAGACGGCGCCGCTCCACCGTGCGAGTGCGCACCGCGAAGTCGCGCGTGATGCTGCCACTCCCGGTCTCGATATCCACCTCGGCGCCGAAGTCGTTGGGCAACGTGAGGGTCACGCCGCCGGAGCCGGCGTCGACGCTTACCGACGACGGCGACGAGATCATGTCCAGCGACACGCCACCGCTTCCGCGTCCACCGATACGTCGGTGGCTGAGACGCTACCCAGTCGCACGCTGCCCGATCCGACATCCACCGAGAGCCGCTCACACGAAAGGTCGGAGGCCGACAGACCACCGGAGCCGGTATCGACGGTGCACTCGTCACTCGACACGCGATCGAGCGAAACGCTCCCCGATCCGTTGTCGACCGACAGACGGCGCCCGCGCGTACCGCGCAGGGCAACGGTGCCGGAGCCCGCATCGACGACCAGCGTGCCACGCGTAACCGTTGCGGAAACGCGCGCCGAGGCCACGTCGAGCCGCAGATCGCCGTCCACGTCCGTGGCGCTCATGTTACCCACCAGCAAATAGCTATCGAGCGCCGTGCCATCGGCAATCAGTACCCGAATATCGGCCCATGCCTCGAGACCGCTGCCCGAGGTTTTCACCCGCACGCGCTGTCCGCCGCTGTCGCGCCAACCCTCGCCACCCCAGGTGCCGTCGTCGCGCATGCGTGTTTCGGTGCTCCCACCCCAGCGCCGCTCGGGACCACCACGATAGACCACGTCGTCGTCGGGATAAATCACGCGCAATGTGGGTAGCCCACGAATGGTGCCGGTTTCAATGCGCAATCGGTCGGCGTCCCGTCCCCGTTTGGTGATTTCGAACTGCACCTCACGACGGTCACCGCGGGCGATACGCACCTCTCCGGCCACGTTGTATAAGGCGACGTGCGACCCGGTGAGCGTGCGGCGCTCCGTTTGCGCGGCCAGCGCCGATGGCAGCAGCAGCGACAGCGCGACCAAAGCCGAGCGACCTGTGCCGACGACCCTTGTCCGCCCAACGGTTGCGCGAGGTGCTGATCGAGAGGACCTTGCAGGGGCGATGGGCATGGGGCTCACGGAATGAGTGAAGAAGAGACCTCAACGCTTGGATGCCGCCGCCCGTCAAAATGGTTTGAAGGTCCCGCCGCGTTTTCCTTTCCACTCGCCCCACCATGCGTACGATGCGCACGATTTCATCCCTGTCCGTTTCGGCGGTCGTTGTGGCCTTGGCGTCAGGCGTGGCACCCTCGCCGCTGCTCGCCCAGAAGCAGGTGCTGCCCACCGCGGTCGCCCCGATCGATTCCGCCGATCCGGTCGCACTCATGGTCGCGCGTCTCGACCTCGAGCAGTACAAGACCACGCTCAAGGAACTTACGCAGTTCGGCGACCGTCGTCAGGGCACGAAGCGCAACCGGGACGCGGTGGACTGGATCGAGGAGCAGCTCAAGAGCTACGGCTGCACGAACACCGAGCGCATTGTGTATCGCTACGAGCCGCCCACGTTGGCCGAACGTCCTGCCACACCGCCGCCTGCGGCCACGCCACCGGCCGCCGGTCAGCCACCGCTGCGACGGGTGGGACCGCCTGCCACGCAAGCATCGGGTGGTGGTCGGAACCGCGGCCTTCGTACCCGCACCGGCGTGAACAGCGATTCCCTGCTGCAGCCCGATCCTATTTTGCGCGCATTGAACGCGGAGCCCAGCGCACCGGGCGAGCGTCAAGAGGTCTATTGCACCAAGATCGGCACCACGCATCCCGAAGAGATGTACATCGTGGGCGCGCACATGGACGGCATTGGATGGGGCGAAGCGGTGAACGATGACGGCTCGGGCACGGCGCTGGTGATGGAACTCGCCCGCGTCTTCAGCAACCCCGACGTACAGACCGAGCGCTCCATTCGCTTCGTGCTCTGGAACAACGAGGAGACGGGACTGAATGGCGCGCGTGCGTACATCGAACAGCGCCAGCAACTGCAGGGCATCGAAGAGCCGAAGGGATCGGGGAAGTATCCGGAACCCAAGTGGCTTGGCATGATCCAGCATGACATGATGATGTGGGACCACGGCATGCCGAAGGCCGATGGCACGATCGCCAAGGAGCAGCGCGCGGAAGCCGACGTGAACATCGAGTTCCAGATCAGCTCGAAGATGTGGAAGGCATCGTCGGAGCTGGCGTGGGCGTTGCACCAGGCTAACTCGAAGTACGCCACCGACTATCCGGCGCAGGTTGGTCCGCACATGACCAACACCGACTCCGGTCCGTTCCAGGACATCATTCCCGCGATCAGTCTGCGCGAGAACGAGCGCGGCACGCAGACCGGGAACGGATGGAATCCGCATTGGCATCAGCCCACCGACGTGTGGGCCACGTTCAGCGACAAGGATTTCCGTCTTGGCCTGAATGCCGCGCAGACCACGCTCGGTGGAGTTGGTCGCCTGGTTGGCGCGACGCTGAAATCCGTGATCAAGATGTAATTACGATGTTGCTACACCAGCGGAGGAATGCGCCCTCCCCACGGGCGGGCGCGTTCCAGTTGACCGGCCACGCGAAAGAGCGTGGCCTCATCGCCGAAGCGTGATACCAATTGCGTACCGATCGGCAATCCTGCTGCGTTCCAATACAACGGCACCGACATCGCGGGCTGTCCGGTCACGTTGAACAGCGGCGTGTACGGAATGAAGCCGTACACTTTCTTCGCGGTCTGGTCGAGTAGACCTGCCGCCTTGAGCACACCACCACGCCCCAACCCGGCGACTACGCGCAACATCGCGCGCTCGGCCGCCGACGGCTGCAGGGCGCCGATCGTGAACGGTGGCGCGCCGAGGGTGGGGGTGACAAGCACGTCGTAGGTGGTGAAGAAGCGGCCCACCGTGCGACCCGCCACTTGAAGCAAGCGCACGGACGTCGCGTAGTCGGAGGCGCTGGCGGCTTTTCCCACGAGTCCGAGGGCCCACGTGGTCAGCTCGACGTCGTCGGAACGTGGCGCGCGTTTGAGCTGCTCACCGATCCACTCGATGTCCGCGCGCGCTTCCGCGGCCACGACGGTGAGAAAAGCCTGCGCCAGCCGTTGCCCATCAACCACCGGTTCGGCGCGTACGACGTCGTGCCCCAGCGATTCGAGCAGGGCGGCGGCGTCTTCCAGTGCGGCCACGCAATCGGGGTGCACCCTGCTGCCGAAAAACGGTGTGGTGGTCACGGCAATGCGCAGGCGACCTGGTTCGCGCGTGACCTCCTCCAGATACGGTCGCTCCTGACGCGGACAGGCCACGGGAGTGCCCGCATCTTCGCCGGCGGTGGCATCGAGCATCGCGGCGGAATCGCGCACGCTCCGCGTGATGACGTGCTCCTGCACGAAGCCGCGCCACGCGTCGCCGATGTCGGGTCCGGTGGGCATGCGACCGCGCGTAGGTTTGATCGCGAACACGCCGTTGCACGACGCCGGAATGCGCAGCGAACCGCCGCCGTCGCCGCCATGCGCGATGGGCACGATGCGCGCGGCGACGGCGGCGCCTGAACCACCGCTCGAGCCGCCGGGGGTCTTGGTGGGGTCCCACGGATTACGCGCCGGCCCCAACGCCTCGCTTTCGGTATACGGGGTGAGGCCAAGTTCCGGCGTGTTGGCCTTGCCGATGAACACCGCACCGGCGCGGCGATACCGCGCCACGAGTTCACTGTCTTGGTCGGGTACGATCGTCTGCAGCACTAGCGTCCCATTGCTGGTGGGCACGCCGGCGATGGTCGTCATCAGGTCCTTGATCAGCATCGGCACGCCAGCGAAGGGCGCGTCGAGATCGACCTTGGCAGCCATAGTGCGTGCTATGGCCTCGAGAGGACGGACCACGGCATTGAGCCGTGGGTTGCGGGCGACCATGCGGGCGAGGGCCGCTTCGGTCACCTCGCCCGGGCTCACTTCACGACGGCGAACCAGGTCGGCCAGGCCGAGTCCATCGAGCCCATCGTACTCGGGGAGGGGAAGAGACATGCCGCAATTGTCGCGAACGCTGGCGAAGAGCGCCAGAGTCGGGCCAAATCCACGGTCAAGGTAGAAACCGAGCCCGCTCCTCGGGCGTAGGCAGCAGGCAGGCAGGGGCGGCAATGTCGAATCGCCGCCGGGCGATCTGGTCGTAAACCGCGTCACGCAGCACACGAGGGACGAGGCGCCCGAGCGCTGCGGCGACGGCCCAGAGTCCGCCCAGATGGGCCGTGGCGGCCAACGCGGCCGCGCTCCGCACGCGCACGGCGGGTATGGCGGGGTGGTACCACACCACCGAATCGACGCCCGCCAGCTCCGGGAACTGTTCGCGGATGCGCGTGCCGAACTGTCCCTGCAGCGGCGCGAAGGCGAGACGGGGCCGAGCCGACGCCGGCTCATGCCGCAGCACGAACTGCACGCTACCGGCACAGAATCCGCATTCCCCATCGTACAGAAGCACCGCTCGGGAATCCGAACGAAAATCTGAACGGGGCGTGTCCGTCGCATTGGCCATGTCTGCAAGCTAATGTGCGGCATGTCGCTCGTATCGTTGCAGGACGTCAGTGTCGCCTTCGGGGGGCCCCCGGTGCTCAATCACGCCGATTTCGCCATCGAGCGGGGGGAGCGCGTCTGTCTGCTGGGCCGAAACGGCGCCGGCAAGAGCACCTTCATGAAGGTCCTCGATGGCACCCAGACGCCCGACAGCGGGGCCGTGGTCAAGCTGGGGGGCGTCACAATGGCGCGCCTGGATCAGGAAATGCCGTTGGCGCTCACGGGCTCGATGTTCGAGGTGGTGGCGGAAGGGCTTGGTGATCGCGGCCGCCTGCTCACCGCGTATCACGCGGCGTCGCTACGCGTAAGCGTGGATCACTCGGAGGCCGCGCTCCGCGAACTGGACCGACTGCATCGCGCCCTCGATTCGGCCGATGCGTGGCAGCTGCACATCCGTGTGGAGACGGTGCTCGAGCATCTCGCGCTCGACCCCGAGGCGCGCATCGAACAGGCGTCGGGTGGTCGCACGCGACAAGCCTTGCTGGCGCGCGCGCTGGTGTGCGAGCCCGACCTAATTTTGCTCGACGAGCCCACGAACCATCTCGACATCGAAGCGATCGAGTGGATGGAAGAGTACCTCACGTCGCGCGGCCTGACGCTGATCTTCGTGACCCACGATCGCGCGTTCCTGCGCCAGGTCGCCACACGCATTGTGGAACTCGATCGTGGTCGAATGGTGGACTTCGGCACCGACTACGACACGTATCTGGAGCGGAAGGACGCCATGCTGGCGTCGGAAGCGAAGTCGTGGGAAGAGTTCGACAAGCGACTGGCGAAAGAAGAGGTGTGGATTCGCACTGGGATTCAGGCGCGACGCACACGTAACGAAGGACGCGTGCGCGGTCTCGAGGCGCTGCGCGTGGAGCGGTCGCAACGTCGCGAGCGCGTAGGCACGACGCGCGCGCAGACGCAGGACGCCGAGCGCTCGGGACGCATGGTGATCGAAGCGAACGCCATCAGCTTCACCCATGGCACCAGGCCGATTGTGTCGGAGCTGACCACGACGATCATGCGCGGCGATCGCGTCGGCCTGGTGGGGCCGAACGGCTGCGGCAAGACCACGCTTATCAAGCTGCTGCTCGGCGAGCTCACGCCGCAGAGCGGCACGATCCGTCACGGCACGAATCTCGACATCGCGTACTTCGATCAGCGCCGCGAGCAGCTCGACCCCGAGCGCAGCGTGTTCGACAGCATCGCCGACGGCGCCGACTTCGTGACTGTTGGCGGGCAAGAGCGGCATGTAAGCGGCTATCTCCAGGATTTCCTGTTCAGCACAGATCGCGCGCGCACGCCGGTGCGAGCGCTCAGCGGCGGTGAGCGCAATCGATTGCTGCTGGCACGGCTGTTCACGCGCTCGTTCAACGTGCTGGTGCTCGACGAACCCACCAACGACCTCGACATCGAAACGCTCGATGTGCTCGAAGCGCTGCTCACCGCGTTCACCGGCACGTTACTGCTGGTGTCGCATGACCGCGCCTTTCTCGATGCCGTGGTGTCGAGCACGTTGGTATTCGAGGGAAAGGGCGTGGTGCGCGAGTACGTGGGCGGGTATACCGACTGGCTCCGGCAGCGCCCGGCAGCGATGGTCGTGACCGCGGCCCCGCCCAAGCGCATCGACACGGCCGTCGCCGCGAAGTCGAAGAAGCGCAAATTGTCATACAAGGAAGGGCAGGAGTTGGCCGCGCTCCCGGCACGCATCAGCGCGAGTGAGCAGGAGCTGGAGCAGGGCTATGGCTCGCTCGCCGACCCCGCCGTGGTTCGCGACTCGGTGGCGCTCACCGTGGTGAGAGCCCGTGTAGCTGAACTCGAATCGACGATCCCGGCGATGATGGCTCGCTGGGAAGAGTTGGAAACGATCGCGGCCGAGTAGACCGCCTCCCCGAACCTTCGGAGCTCGTTGTGATTCGTTCGTTGCATACCGTGTTGACCGCTACGGCGTTGTTCGCAACTCCCCTCGGGCTGTCGGCGCAGCCGGGTGGCGTGAAGACCACCACGCGGCAAAACTTCCCGACCGATCCGGCAGCGAGTGTGCCCGCCCTGAGCGCGCTCGTGGCGGCGCGCACGAGCGAGCTGGCCGATGTGATCTCACGCTTTGCTTCCGATCAGCAAGTGCTCCAGCGCCGGTACGATGCGCCCGATTCACCGGCGCAGCGCACGCGCACCCGCGCCTTCTACACGTCGTGGCGCACGCGCTTGGGCGAGCTCGCGTTCGACAAGCTGTCACAAGAAGGAAAGGCCGACTACGCGTTGCTCGGGAATCATCTGCAGTATCAGCTCGAGCTGATGGATCGTGAGGAGATACAGCGCACCGAAATGCTGCCGCTACTCCCGTTCGCTGATCGCGTGCTGGCGCTGCAGGACGAGCGTCGGGACCTCAAAACCATCGATGGGCAGGCGTCGGCCCGCACGCTCGCCGATGTCACCAGGATGGTGGACAGCTTGCGTGCCTTGCTCGAACCCGCCCCGCCTCGCGCCGCTGGTGACAGCGCCAATAGTGCTCCGCGGCTGCCGCGCGCGCCGGCTCCGAAAGTGTCGCGCACCGTGGGTAACCGCGCGGCTGATCAGCTCGATCAGATTCGCAACACCGTGGGCGTGTGGTATCGCTACTACAACGGGTACGATCCGCTCTTCTCGTGGTGGGCCGCCAATCCGTATCAGAAGCTCGACGAGGCCATACGTCGCTACGCCACGACTATCCGCACACGCGTTGTGGGTATTCAGCCGGCGCCGGTTGTCGCTGTCGGCGGTGGAGCGCAGGGCGGTCCGGCACAGGCACCGCGCAATGCGGCGGCGGCCAACGAGCCGATCATCGGTGATCCGATCGGCGCTGTGGGACTCGCAGCCGATTTGCGGAACGCAATGATTCCGTATACGGCCGACGAGCTGATCGCGATCGCCGAGAAGGAGTACGCCTTCAGCCTGGCTGAAGCCAGGAAGGCGGCGCGCGAGATGGGATTGGGCGACGACTGGAAAGCCGCGATGGAGAAGGTGAAGAACATGTACGTCGAACCCGGCAAACAGCCGGATCTCATTCGCGATCTCGCGAACGAGGCCGACGCCTTCTTCGCGAAGCACGACTGGGTCACGATCCCCGCGCTGGCCCGGGAAGACTGGCGCATGGAAATGATGGCCCCGGAGCGCCAGCGCGTGTCGCCGTTCTTCCTGGGTGGTGATCTCATTCTCGTGTCATATCCCACTGCGGACATGACCGATGAAGAGAAGCTGATGAGTCTGCGCGGCAACAATCCGCACTTCTCCCGCGCGGTCGTGTTTCACGAGCTCAATCCCGGTCATCACCTGCAGGGGTTCATGTCGGCGCGTTACAATGCGCACCGTCGCCTGTTCTCCACGCCGTTCTGGAACGAAGGACAGTCGTTGTACTGGGAGATGTTCCTGTGGGACCACGATTTTCACGTCACACCGGAAGACCGCCTCGGTGCCCTTGCGTGGCGTATGCACCGCAGCGCGCGCATCGTGTTCTCGCTCAGCTTCCACTTGGGCAGGATGACGCCGGAACAGGCGATCGAGTACGTGGTGGACAAGGTGCCATTCGAGCGCGCGAACGCCGAGGGTGAAGTGCGTCGGTCGTTCAACGGTTCGTACTCGCCGATCTATCAGGCGGCATACATGCTGGGCGGCTTGCAGCTACGCGCGCTGTACAAGGAACTCGTGATGTCGAAGAAGATGACCGACCGCGCGTTTCACGACGCAGTGCTGCAGGGAGGGCCTATGCCGATCGCGATGGTGCGCGCACGGTTGGCCAACCAGAAGCTCACGCGCGAGGGCGCGGCCCCGTGGCGCTTCGCCGATGACCTGCCGCCGCCGAGACCATTTCCGTTGAAGTGAGACGTGGTAGTCAACGCGTCGTATCGCTCAGCGGAATCGGCACGTAAGGAAGAATAATGTTGGGGACCACGGCGTCGGCCGAGAACTGCGCCGTCCATCGCTCGAGAATACGCCAGGTGATTGGCGAATACGGCGACGCATCGGCCGGCACAGGCTCCACCTCGTGTTGGTCTGTGCGTCGTAGCAAGGCAGCGGCAAACGACTGGCGGTTGATCAGCAGCACGGGCAAGGGGGTGTCGTTGGCGATGGCCCAAGGATCGTTCGGTAGCAATGTCCGTATCGCCCGCCAGCTGAAGTTGCGCGCGATTGGTCCGTCGAACTGCCGCGCGCGCTGATACGCCACCGGAAGCCGGTCGGCGAAGTGCAGTCCCGCGGCGTTCAGCAGCTGTTGGGTACGCAATCGTCGGGTGTGCCACGTAAAGGCAACGCCATCCTGTGTGCCCGCGGCCTGTAGCGCATCGAGGGTCAGGATCGGATCCAGCAGTGCGATACCCTGCACACGCGGCTGCTCCGGCTCGCGCGCGCGGGCGGCGAAGGCCAACACCGTGCCGGCACCTTGTCGTACACCGACCAGCAGCACCGGACCCGATGGATTCGCACGCTTCAATTCACGCACAACGCCTGTGAGATCGTCGGTATACTGCGCGTCGTGCCGGATACGACCACGTGCGCCTCCCGACCGCCCGTTCCCACGAAGGTCGAGAAAGAGGATGTTCATGCCGGTAACGCGTCGTAACGAGTCGCCCGTCTGGATGGCGATGGCGTCGTGCGCGCCGAGGCCATGCAACATGATGATCGTGCCACGCGACGGCAGGAAGTACTGCGTGCCGTACACGGCGACACTGTCCGGCAGGTCGAACGTTCGGGCTACGGTGTTGTTGCCCACGATCGGTATGACTTCGCTCGTTCTCGTTTCGAAGCGCGCGTTCCGTGCAAGCGTGGGCGCGCCGGTGCCGAGTCCGACGCCGAGCACGGCGCCCGTCGCGAGCAGCGCGAGCGCGGCAATGCGGGCTGCGGTCAGAGCGACTCCGGCGTGACACCGAGATTCTCGAAAATGAAGGCGTACTCGTCGGCCATTTCAGCGATCTGCTTCGTGAGTGACGAACTGCCGTGCCCCGACTGCGTCTCGATACGAATGAGGACCGGGTTCGGACCGCGATGTGCTTCCTGCAATCGCGCGGCGAACTTGAACGAGTGCGCCGGTACCACGCGATCGTCGTGGTCGGCGGTGGTGATGAGTGTGGCCGGATAGGCCGTGCCGTCCTGCAAAGTGTGCAACGGTGAGTACGCGGAGAGATATCTGAATCCCTCGGCGTCCTCGCTCGACCCGTAGTCGGCAATCCAGTTCCAGCCGATCGTGAACTTGTGAAAGCGCAGCATGTCCATCACGCCAACCGCGGGCAACGCCACGCGCGCCAAGGTCGGACGCTGCGTCATGATCGCGCCGACCAGTAAACCGCCGTTCGAGCCGCCGGCGATCGCCAGCTTCGCGCTGCACGTGTACCCATGCGCGAACAACCACTCGGCCACGGCCACGAAGTCGTCGAAGACATTCTGCTTCTTCTCCTTCATGCCGGCCTGGTGCCACGCCTCGCCGTACTCGTTGCCGCCGCGCAAGTTCGCGTGCACGTAGACGCCACGCTGCTCGTGGAACGCCACGCGCGTGGCGCTGAAGTTGGGCGGCAGCGACACGTTGAATCCGCCGTACGCGTACAGCATCGTGGGATTGGCGCCGTCCAGCACGAGGCCTTTTCCGGCCACGATGAACGCGGGCACTCGTGTGCCGTCCTTGCTCGTGACGAACACTTGTCTCGTCTCGAACTGGCTGGGGTCGAACGGCAGCGTCACCTCGCGGAACTGCGTGCTGTGCCCCGATGCAATGTCATACTGGTACACCGTCACGGGCGCCGTGAACGACGTGAAGCTGTAGAACACCGACGTGGCATCGTGCTCGCCGTCGAATCCACCGGCCGTACCGATGCCGGGTAGCGCGATCTCGCGCTCCAGCACGCCATCGAGCGTGTACACGTACGCGCGGGTGGTCACGTCCGCGAGATACGTCGCGAAGAGACGGCCACCGGTGGTGGACATGCCACTCACCGGTTCGCTGCGTTCCGCGATGACCGTGACCCAGTTCGCCTCGTCGGGTGACGACGGATCGATACGCACCACGCGCTGGTTCGGTGCGTGTCGATTCGTGAGCACCAGCAATTGATCGCCCACGTTGTCGAGCACGTCCATCTGGTCATCGAACGTCGTCCACAGCGACGTGAATGCACCGTTCGGTGCGGTGAGGTCCATGACGTGCAGCGCGTTGCCGTCCTTGCCCTGACCGCGATCGCTCACCGAGAGCACGGCAAATCGCTCGTCTTCCGTGGTACCGACCGTGTGGAAGCGCTGCGCGTTGACGCTATCCCGGTACACCAGACGGTCGGACGTCTGCGGCGTGCCGAGCGTGTGGTAGAAGACCTGATGGTCCTCATTCATGGAGGAGAAGGCGGCGTCGGTGTTTGCCGGCTCGGGATAGCGACTGTAGAAGAAGCCGTCGCCGTGCCAGGCGATCCCGGACACCTTTACCCAGTCGACGACATCGGGCAGGTTTTCGTGTGTGGCAACGTCGAGCACGCGGATCTGCTGCCAGTCGGACCCGGCCTGGCTGAGCATGTAGGCGATCCGCGTGCCAGCTTTGTTGAACGTCAGCCCGGCCGCGCGGGTCGTGCCGTCGGCGGAGAGGGTGTTGGGGTCGATTAGAACCATCGGAGTGCCGGCGGCCCCTTCCTGGATGTAGTAGACCGCCTGATTCTGGAGCCCGTCGTTCCTGGTGAAGAGGTGCCACTGTTTCTTCACGACCGGGGCCGAGTAACGCGGATAGTTCACCAGCTCGGTGAGCCGGGCCCGCAGGGTGTCGCGGTACGGAATTCGGTCGAGATACCCGAAAGTGACGCGATTCTGGGCCTCGACCCACTCTTTGGTTTCCGCCGAGGTGTCGTCCTCCAGCCATCGGAATGGGTCGGGGACGAGCGTGCCATGGTAGTCATCCAGCTGGTCGACCTTCCGCGTGTCGGGATAGGTCAGCGGCGTGGTCTTGCTGTCGGGCTCGAGCGGAGAGGTCACGAGAGAGGTGGCACAGGTTTAAACAGGCGCTGGGCCGGTCGGGGCGTCTGCCCAACTCTATCGGCAGGCGGCGCACTAGCGCCAGCGGCAATTCTTTGGGTATCTTCCAAAGCTCTAGTGTTTTACCGGTCTTTCAAGACTGTTTCAGCTCCCCGGAATATACCGGGCGGCGATGCCACGTCGGTTCCGGATCGGGAGACATCGCTCCCATTCCGCGTCATGGCCTCTCGCACCGTTGGTGTTGGTGTCGTTCGCTGCACGGGCTTCGGCTTCAGGCAGATCGACGTCGTACCGCCGGATCTGCAGCACCTGAACCGGGCGCGGTTTGGCCCCGGGGAGAACTATGCATCCGTTTATCGAAACGCAGAAAGAGTGGATGAAGGCCATAACGCCGTTTCGCCCGGGTGATACCGTGCGTGTCAACGTGCGCGTGAAGGAAGGCGACAAGGAACGCGTGCAGGCGTTCGAAGGCGTCTGCATCGCGCGTCGCGGCGGTGGTGTCAGCGAGACGTTCACCGTGCGCAAGATTTCGAACGGTGTCGGCGTCGAGCGTATCTTCCCGATCCACAGCCCGATGGTTGCCGAGATCGTCGTGGTTCGCCGTGGCGCGGTGCGCCGTGCGAAGCTGTACTATCTTCGCGATGTGACGGGTAAGGCTGCGCGTATCAAGGAGCGTAAGGTCGTGCGCGCACCCCGGGGCGCGTAAGACGAACGCGTTTCACGACTCACCAGGAAGCCGACGCTCGTGGCCCGGTGGACCCCGATCGAGCGCACCCTGCGTGCGCAACACGGACCACTCCTGGTGGGTGTGGATGAAGTCGGACGGGGCCCGCTTGCGGGCCCCGTTGTCGCATGCGCCATCGTCATGCCGCCCGGCCGCCGCGCCATCGCGGGCGTGGACGATTCCAAGAAGCTGACCGCGGCCACTCGCGTCACCCTGGCCGCCCGCATCCGCGAGCAGGCCCTCGTGGTCTCGTTGGGCGCTGCCAGTGCGCGCGAGATCGATCGCATCAACATTTATCACGCCACGGTCCTCGCGATGCGGCGCGCGCTCGCCCGCGTCCCCGACCGGCTGGGCTGCACACCGCATCACGTGCTGGTGGATGGCAACCCGCTGCGTACGCTTGGGCTTGTGCACACGGCGGTGGTAAAGGGCGACGCCAAGTGCTACGCTATCGCGTGCGCGTCGATCGTCGCCAAGGTCACACGCGACCGACTCATGCATGCCCTCGCCGAACGCTACGAGGGCTACGCGTGGGAGCGGAACAGCGGATACGGCACCGTCGTACACCGTGCGGCCCTCGACGAACGTGGTCTCACACCACATCATCGTCGCAGCTTCTGCCTCGACAGACAGGTTGCCCCTCTGCTCGAGACGGTAGTTACCGATGATTTCGATACCCCTTCCGAATTTCTTCTCACGGAGCGAGTGCATGAATGACGCGACTGGTGGATCCGATCTGACGGCCAACGATTCGATCTTCCGCCCCGGACTACTGGATGGACAGGTGGCCCTCGTCACCGGCGGCGGCACCGGAATCGGTTTGGGCATCTCGCAGTTGCTCGCGGAGCTTGGCGCGCATGTCGTGATGGCGAGTCGCAAACTGGCCACCCTCGAAGCGGCCCGCGCCGATATCGAGTCGCGTGGCGGAAAGGTCACGGCCGTGCAGCTCGATGTGCGCGACCCGGAGCAGGTGAAAGCGGTCGTCGATGGCATCGCGCAGACGCTGGGGCGTATCGACGTGCTCGTGAACAACGCGGCCGGCAACTTCTACGCGCCGAGCGCTACGTTGTCGCCGAATGCGTGGAAGAGTGTGGTGGAGATCGATCTCTACGGCACGTTCTACTGCTCTCAGGCTGTGTATCCCATCATGGCCGCGCAGGGCGGCGGTCGCATCGTGAGCACATCCATGACGCTGCACTATCGCGGATGGCCCATGATGGCGCACGCCACCGCCGCCAAAGCCGGTGTCGATGCGCTGACGCGCACGCTAGCCGTGGAGTGGGCCCCGCAGCGCATTCGCGTGAATGCGATTGCACCCGGACCGATTCCCACCGAAGGAGTGCGCAAGGCATTCACGCCACCCGCCGATAGCGGCGTACCTGACGTGTTCGCCGCCGCTGATGCACGCATGGCGGCCTATGCGAAGAAGGGAATTCCACTCGGTCGATGGGGATCACCACGCGACATCGCGAACATGGTGGCCTTTCTCGCCTCGCCGGCTGGTGACTGGATCACCGGATCGATCTTCGTGATCGATGGCGGCGAGTGGCTGGCAAAAGCACCTGCCTGAACGTGTGACATGCGGCACAGCGAAAGTCGTGTGACTGCGCGAGCTTGGTTTCGTGGTTCGCGTTATGCATAGAGCATGTCTCGCGAGCCCGACGGATGTACGTCGACACTCGAGCTCTACCACACGACAGGAAAAGGAGAATTCATGCGACAGGTCAAGTACGTAGCCATGGTTGTATTGGCGGCGAGCACGTTGGGTGCGTGTGCCACGAAGGGCTTTGTGCGTAAGGGTCTCGAGGAACAGCGCGTGGCGCTGGGCACCGAGAGGACTGAGCGCATGGCGGGCGATGACGCACTGCGTACGGATGTGACTGGCTTGCGCACCGATCTTAACGCAATGCGCAACGACCTCACCACGATGCGCACCGAGTTCGGCACCAAGATCACCGCTATGGAAGGTCAGGTCAAATTCGCGATGCCCGTGCACTTTGCGTTCGACGATGCGTCGGTGCGTCAGGACGATCACGCCGCGCTGGAGAAGTTTGCGCAGGTCGCGAATCAGCACTACAAGGGCTCTACGATCACGATCGAAGGCTTTGCGGATCCTGCCGGATCGGCCGACTACAATCTCCGTCTCTCGCGCGAGCGGGCCGACGCCGTTCGTGACTACCTCGTGACCAAGGGCCTCGATGGTTCGGCGTTGCGCACGGTAGGTTATGGCAAGACGCGTCTGGTTCGTCCCGGCGCACAGGGGACTGAGAACGGAGCCGAGCTCAATCGTCGCGTGACCTTCGTCATCGAGACCCCGGCCGGTGCCGCTACGGTGGCCGCGCTGTCGGGCATGAACTGATTCGACTGACGTGGGTGCAGCGGTACGCGATGGCCGGCTCTTCTCGGAGCGCCGGCCATCTTCGCGTTCGTACCAAGGGGGTCCGCATTGCTGAAAGAAACTGCGCAGGCGTTGTCCGATCGACTCACGGCAGAGAGCATGTCCGGTCCGCCGCAGTCGATAGCTCGCATCCCCCTTCCGCTCCATCCGCGCGCCGACGCGGGGCTGGGCGTGCTCGGTGTTACCGAGTGGTTCGGTGAAACGAGCGGCGGCATTCGCACCTACCTGCTGGAGAAAGCGAACTACGTCGCGTCGCGACCGTGGCTGCAGCACACGGTAGTGGTACCGGGTTTGCGCGACCGAATCACCGACGCCGACGGTGTGCGACTGTATCGGCTCACCGGTCCACGTATCCCGGGCCAGCGGCCGTACCGGTTCATGCTGGCGACCCGCACGGGCACCCGCATCGTAAAACACGAGCGCCCCGACGTCATTGAGATCGGCAGCCCGTTCATCGTCCCGTGGATCGTGAAGCGGGCGACCGGCGCATCGGACGTGCCCTTGGTCTACTTTTCGCACACGAACGTCCCACGAATGTTCGCGCGCGATGAGGCACCGGGAACCCGCTTCAACGCCTCCTATATCGCGGGTCGTCGGCGTATCTGCGTCGGCTCGATCGCCTGTTCGCCCTCACGATCGTCGCGTCGGACTATACCGCGAAAGAGCTGGCACGCGTGGGAACCGATCGCGTGGCGAAGGTGCCGCTTGGCGTGGATGTCGAGTGCTTCACACCAGGTCGGCGCGAGTGGGTCACGGACACACGGGCGCGCTTCGGTCTCCCGAACGCACCACTGACCGCCTTCGTCGGGCGCTTCGCCCGTGAAAAGGAATTGTATGTGGTGCTCGACGGCTGGCGCGAAGTCGAGCGACGCTGTGGGGCGCGACTGGCTTTGGTAGGCGCGGTTCCGATGGAAGCGGCGCTTCGAGCGCACCCGTACGGTCACCGCGTCACGTTCGTCCCGTTCGTCAAGCATCGCGAAGCGTTGGCCGATTTGCTGGCGTCGATCGACGTGTATGTCGCCGCCGGCCCGATCGAGACGTTCGGACTCTCAGCGAGCGAGGCGTTGGCGAGCGGCACCCCAATCCTGAGCGTGAATGAGGGGGCGGTGGTCGAACCTGTCGAGGGCAGCGGGGCCGGTCGGATATACCAGCGGCACCAGGCGGCGTCGGTCACCGAGGAAGCCGTGCGACTCTTTGCGCAGGATTTTGGGGCACTCGGTGCCCGCGGGCGCACTTATGCGGTGGCCGAGCACGCATGGGATACGGTGTTCGAGCGGTTGTTCGCGGTGTATTGCACCGTACGTAAAACCTGACTGATGCACACGATGCACGCCGAAGGGCTTCGCCTCGCGCTCTTCACCGATACCTACGCGCCGCAGGTCAACGGCGTCGCACGGACCTTGGAGCGCCTGGTAGCCGCAGTAGAGGCGCGGGGTGGCTCGGTGCGCGTGTTCGCACCCTCCGACCCTGAGGAACAGGATCACCCCACCGTCGAGCGCTTTCGCAGCGGTGCGTTCTGGGCATATCCACAACTCCGGTTGTCCTGGCCGTCAGGGGGCCGCGTACAGGCGGAGCTCGAGGCCTTTGCGCCCACTATCGTGCATGCCGCGACGGAGTTCGGTATGGGCCTCGCCGGGCGTCGGGCGGCCTTGGCGCTCGGCATTCCGTTCGTGTCGTCGTATCACACGAGTTTCGTGGCGTACGCCGAGCACTACCGATTGGGGATGCTGGCGCGTCTCGGCTGGCATTTCATGCGCTGGTTTCATAATGGAGGACTCCGCACGTACTGCCCGACACAGTCCATCGTCGACGAGGTCAACGCGCAGGGGTTCGAGCGCACGGCGGTCTGGTCGCGCGGCGTGGATCGCGAACGCTTTTCGCCGCGGCATCGCTCGCCAGCCCTTCGTGAACAGCTCGTGCAAACCAATGACACGTTGGTGCTGTCGTACGTAGGACGGTTGGCGGCGGAGAAAGGATTGGATGTGGCGCTCGATGCGCTGGAGATTGTTGAGCGTACGAGATCGGGGACGGTGCGATGGCTGGTGGTCGGCGACGTGTTTCGCTTCCCGAGTGTGACCGATATCTTCGGCAACGTGATGCTCGAGGCTATGGCGTCCGGATTACCGGTGATCGGCGCCGATGTGGGCCCGACCCGCGAGCAGTTGCCGTCTGGAGGCGGCTGGCTGGTGCCGGCTGGTGCCGGCTGGCGACGCGGCGGCGTTCGCCAGCCTGATTGTGGCGCTTGTGGACGACCGCGCGCGCGTGCGCGACGCGGCCATCCGCGCGCGTGCGTTTGCGGCGCCGGAATCGTGGGACGTTGTCTGGGATACACTCTTGAGGGACTACTTACAGCTGCATCGCGTTCCAGCACCGCTGTCGTTGCGCTAGGCCACCGCGCCGAAGTACATAAAGCGTGGTGCCGGTCCGTTCGGCATTTCTCACCTCTTCTCGGCCATCATGCGACGTTGGACAACAGAAGGGCGGCGCGCCGCCTGTGCGCGCTCGCTCGCGATGACGCTCGCTGGAACGCTCTTCGCAGGGGCCTGCGTGGCTCCGCTCAAACTGGCGCACGACGATTCGGACAGCGTGTTGTCCCGGCAACTGCTGGCGGCGCCCAACCCGTCGCAGAAGGGCAGCTTCGCGGTGAAGACGCTGTACTACGGCAGTGGCACCGACAAGCAGCGCGCGATCTATCGCGACTCGGTCACGCTGAAGACGGCCGTCGTGAACGGTGCCAAGTTTGCGTCGGCACCGGATCCCAGGCAGGCGCAGATTCGCAAGAAGTATTGGGGCTTCGACTTCACCAAACTGCCGGTGAATGGTCGCGTGTGGTATCCCGACGCCCCGGGCTCCTTTCCGCTGGTGCTCGTAGTGCACGGCAATCACGACATGAAACAGTTCTCCGATCCGGGCTACCAGTACCTCGGTGAGCTGCTTGCCTCGCGCGGCTTCATCGTGGCGTCGGTCGACGAGAACTTTTTGAACGGCAACATCCGCGGTGAGAACGACGCGCGCGGTTGGATGTTGTTGAAACACTTGCAGTCGTGGAAGCGCTTCAACGACAGCACCGGTTCGCCGCTGCAGGGCAAGGTCGACATGCACAACATCGCGCTCATGGGACACTCGCGCGGTGGCGAAGCCGTTACTGTCGCCGGTGCGTTCAATCGGCTGCCGTACTATCCAGACGATGCCACGGTGAAGTTCGATTTCAACTTCGACATCAAGTCGCTCGTTGCGATCGCACCGGTGGATGGGCAGTACCGCCCCGCCGACAAGCCGACGCCGGTTTCCAACTACAACTATTTATTGATTCACGGGTCGCACGACGGCGACGTGTCCATCTTCAACGGGCTGGCGCAGTACGAGCGCATCCGCTTTACCGACGGGAAGCCGTGGTTCAAGTCGGCAATGTTGGTGTACCGCGCCAACCACGGACAGTGGAATACGACGTGGGGCAGTCTCGATGGCGGGCCGCGCAGCGCCCGGTCACTCGATACCCGCGGGCTCATCTCGCAGGCCGATCAGCGGAAGTTCGCCGAGGTCTACATCTCGGCTTTTCTCGAGGCCACCTTGCGCGACAAACGCGAGTACCTGCCGATGTTTCGTGATCATCGGGTGGTCGGACAGTGGTTGCCGAAAACGATGTACACCACGCGTTTCCAGGAGAGCGGATTCCACACCGCTGCCGACTTCGAGGAAGATGTGGACGTGACCTCGGGGTCGGTGCCGGGCGTCGTGCTTTCCAGCGACTCGCTGTCCGTGTGGAAGGAGTCACCGGTACCGTTTCGGGCGCGTGCCACGACGCAGGCGCACAACGCGGTAACCATCGGCTGGAACAACCGCATCGCCGGTAGCGATACCCTCAAGATGGGCACACCGGCGTCGTTTGCGATGCAGGTCAGCGATTCGCTGCGCGCGTCGTGGAATGTGGGGGCCGCATCGTCGCTGGTGTTCTCGCTGTCGCCGACCGATGCCAAGCCCGGGCCGCGTGCGGCGCCGCGCGACACCACGAAGAAGGCAGACTCACTCACGAAGGCGGCGAAGAAAGCGGCATCGAAGAAGGCGTCGCCCAAGGATGTAAAACCGGATACGCTGCCGATCGATCTCTCGATTGTAGTGACCGACGCCAGCGGCCGCTCTGCCTCGCTTCCGCTGTCGGCGTATGGTGTGGTCCGCCGTCCGCTCGAATCGTATGTGTATCGACGTGCCGGTCGCGACAAGCAGCGCTTCGCCAACGTGTACGAAATTGTACTGCAGACGTATGCGATCCCACTGGCCGATTTTGCGCGCGCGACGCCCGGCTTCGATCCCGCCCGCATCACGCGGGTGCAGTGGCGATTCGATCGCAGCATCGCTGGCACGATCATCCTCGACAACATGGGTTTCTCCAACATGCGTCCCGAGTTCACCGCACAGACGATCGGAGCGGCGCGATGAGCCGTGCAACCCGCTCCCTACGTGTGACGGTGCTGGTCACGGCACTGGCCACCAGCGCGGTCGCCTCCATCGCGAAGGCGCAGGCAACGACCTCTGACCAACGTGAGGGCTACGCCCCCCTCATTCTCAAATTGCCGGCTACGGCGCGCTTGCTGTCGTTGGGTGGTGCGCAGGTTGCGCTCCGCGACGTCGATGCGGTGTTCGGCAATCCCGCATTGGTGGGCACAGCTACGGCGCTGGCCTTCGGCGCGGAACGCTACGCGAGCGGCGCTACGGCGGGGCAGTTTGCCAGCAGCTCCACCATCGGTCCGCTGGGCATCGGCGTTGGCGTGCACTTACTCGATGCGGGTGCGCGGTACGGCACATTCCCCGCGCGGAGCGAGGTGCTCACGCGCGAGAATGTCGCCGGCACCAGCAGCATCGCGGCAACGATCGCCGCGTCGCTGACGTGGAAGCAGCTACGATGGGGCGTGGGCGCCAAGTACGTGGAGGAACGCGTGAGCGAGGACCGCGCCGGTGGAGTCGCGTTCGACATCGGCGCGTCGAAGTCGCTGCAATTTCTGAACAGTACCGTGGGCGTCGCCGTGCAGCATCTGGGTCCGCGTCTGAAGGTGGCCGGTCGCCGCGAGTCGTTGCCCGCTCAGCTTGCACTCGGCATCGCCACTGCACCAAAGGGCCTCGGCAAATGGTTCGACCTGTCGGGCACCGCGGAGCTCGACGTGCGACGGGACGGCGAGATCTTTCCCCGTGGCGGCGCGGAGCTGAGTTACGTGCCCATCGAGGGGGTGGCTTTCACCGGTCGTGTGGGCGGTCGCCGGCCGCAACTGCGCGAGGAACGTCCAATCGCGGCGGGTGGCGGGATTACCATTGATCGCTTCACGCTCGACTACGGGTGGGAAGCGCTGCGCGAGGGTGCCGGCCATCGGGTCACCGTGCGGCTGCGATAAATTACTTTTGAGCGCGGCTCCCCTGTTCGTATGGGGCGTCATTTCGTTAACTTCCAACTCTGGCTCGCTTCACGGCGGGTCGGCGCTCCGGTAGCTCAGTTGGTAGAGCAGTGGCCTTTTAAGCCATAGGTCGTGGGTTCGAGTCCCACCCGGGGCACTCGCCGGTTACCCGGGTATCTTTGGGCATGCGCGTTCGCACTTTCTTTTCAGCGGCGATGGGCTTCCTCGCCGTCAGTCTGTCCCTGCCGCAGCAAGCCGGGGCGCAGTTCGGGCTCCCGTCGCGGGCTTCAAGCGCCGACAGCGCCCCATCGACCGTGTCCACGGCGTCGCCCAGGGCGGCGCTGCAGTCGTTCTTGCGTCTCGCCGAGGCCAACGACTGGGGTAGCGCCGCTGAGTACCTGTCGGTGCGACCCGCCGAGCGTGGTCGTTCCGAACAGCTTGCGCGACGCCTCAAGACCGTTCTCGATCAGCGCTTGGCGATCGACGTGCGCACGGTGTCGGGCGCGGTCTCCGGCGATACGGCCGATGGTGACCTGGGTGGCGAGCGGATCGGCATCATCACGTCGGCCAATGGCCACGAAGATCCGGTCCGTATGGTGCGGCTGTCTGCAACGTCGTCGGGCGGACCTGTGCGGTGGGTGTTCTCGCAGGCCACCGTTGGATTGATCGATGGATGGTTCGAGAATCTGGGCGCGCCATGGCTGCGCGAGCGGCTCCCGAGCACGCTGATCCGAGAAGGGCCGCTGAATGTCTATTACTGGCAGTGGATCGGTCTGGCGCTGGCGATTCCTTTTGTCCTGCTGGTGGCGTGGGGACTCGGTGCCCTGCTACGCAACCTGCTCGGGCGCATCGCGCGACGCACCGTGACCGACTGGGACGATCTGCTGCTCGAACATCTGCGCGGACCGTTCCGGTTGTGGGCGGCGTCGTTGGCGATCGGGCCACTGATATCATGGCTCGACCTCAACATGCGCGTGGCGGGCTTCTTCGCGTCGCTCACACGCGGACTCGTACTCACTTCGATCTTCTGGGTGCTGATGAGTATCGTCCGCCTCGCGCAGGATCGGGTGGCCAATGCCGCGTGGGCGACGGGGCAGGGCACTCAGGCGCGTACCCTGGTGCCGCTGCTGGGCAACTTTTTGCGCGTCACGCTGACGATCATCGCGCTGCTGGTTGCGCTGGCCCAGTTCGGGTATCCAGTGGGCACGCTGCTGGCCGGTCTCGGGATCGGTGGTATCGCCGTCGCCCTCGCGGCGCAGAAAACCGTGGAGCATTTGTTCGGCAGTGTGTCGCTGGCTGCCGACAACGCGTTTCGCGTGGGCGACTGGGTGCGGGCCGGCGCGTCGGAAGGCGCCGTGGAACGTATCGGACTGCGCTCCACGAGCTTACGCACCGTGGATCGCACCGTGGTGCGTATTCCGAATGGACGTCTGGCTGATGAGCGCATCGAAACGTTCGGTGAACGCGATCGCATTCTGCTGCGTACGGACATCGATCTCACCTATACGACCACAGCGGAGCAGCTCGAACGGATCCGCGATGCACTCGAAGCGGCACTTCGCGCGCATCCGCTGGTGTACGCCGATGTGATGCGCGTGAACGTCGTAGGCTTCACCGACTCGGCGATTCGCATCAACGTCGTGTCGTGGTTCTTGACCACGAACTGGGAACAGTTCCTGCGGATCCGTCACGAGATGCTGATCACATTCATGCGGGTGATCCATGACAACGGTTCGAGCTTTGCCTTCCCGTCGCGCACCATCTATCACGTGCAGCAAGACAGCACGCGGCCGGTGCCGATCATCGGCAACAGCGCCCCGGACACCGATGTATAGCCGCGTGGTCACCTCGTGATCACCGCGCTGTTCGGCCAGCCGCTGCTCGCGTTCGCGTTGGTGTTCGCGTTGGCGCAGGGCGACATGATCCGGACGCCGCCGCCGTTGCTCGCCACCGAGCTGGCGGCGACGCTGCTGCAGGGAGCGATCACCACCGGGCTCGCCGCCCTGTGTGCCCATTTGTATGTGCGTTATCGACGCCCGTGGTTCGGCTGGTTCGCGATCGCGTGGAGCGTGTATGTCGCGCGGTTGCTCTGTATTCTGAGCTTTTTGCTCACGGGCGAGCGTGTCTGGTTGTACTGGCATCAGGTCACCACCGGCTGGACCGCCCTCGCGCTGCTCTGGTCGGCCGTCGTGTTCCTGCGACAACCCAAGGCACGGCCGGTATATCTCCTGCTGGCGCTCTTTCCGGCGCTCTGGTCGTACGTCGCCATCTATCAGCTCGATCATTTTCTGTGGGCCGCGTTACCGGCGGTGCTATTCCTGAGTGGTGCGACGATGTGGACCGGCTGGGTGTTCTGGCGCCATCACCGGATCGCGAGTTCGACCGGCGCACGCCTGCTGGCGCTCTCGTTCTTCCTGTGGGGACTGCATCACCTCGACTATCCGTTCCTGCGCGCGCAGGGCGCGTGGACACCGTGGGGCTACTATCTCGACATTTCCTTCGAGTTGCTGGTCGGCTTCGGTCTGGTGCTGTTGGTGCTCGATGATCTCGGTCGCGGTGTACGCGCGCTCTCGGCCCTTTCGGGCGACCTGCAACGGCGTGACCGCAGTACCGATCCGCTCGATACGCTGTTGTCGCGTCCGCTCGCGTTGCCCGGCGTGCGCGGCACTGCCATGTATCTGTTCGATGCAGACGGCTGCGATGACGCCCCTGCTTCGGACCTGTTGGCCGGCGTGCTCACGACGTGGCGCGACGACGACTTCGCTGACCGAATGCGTGACCACGCGGCACCGGGTGATTCCGCACCGGGTGATTCCGCACCGGCTTCCATTGCGCCGACGACCCGTGGACGATTCGTGCGCGGTGCCGGCACCTGCGCGTCATGGGACAACGCGCGCCCCGACAAAGCGGTGCTCGATGCCCTCACCCGGATGCGCATCTCGCGGCGACCGCAGGTGGTGGCGGCCGAAGGACGGCAGCCCTTCATCGCCGCGTTGCCCGTCGGCACGGGCTCGCGTCTGGTGGGTGCGTTGGTAATGGCGGGTGATGTGCGTAATCCGTTCACCGCGCTCGATGACGACTTCCTGCTCACGCTTGGCCAGCAGGTGGGCGCGGCGCTCGAGCAGTCGGCGCTCGACCGGCAGCTCGCGACGCGCACCAAAGCGCTCGAGCAACTCTCTGCCCGCATGGTACGCCAGCACGAGGATGAGCGCCGACGTCTCGCGCGCGAACTCCACGACGAAACGGCGCAAGTCTTCTCGGCGGTGAAGATGCAACTCGAAGCACTGCGCCCGTTGTTGGTCGAGGGAACCGCGCCACGCCTTGATCGCTTGCTGTCGCTGGTGGACACCGGCATTGCCAGCATTCGGCAGGTCACGAGCGATCTGCGCCCCACGTTGCTCGATGATCTGGGGCTGCGACCGGCGCTGCATTCTCTGGTGACCGATTTCACCGAGCGCAGCGGGATTCGCGCCACGTTCGATGCGCCAATCACGTTTCCACCGCTGCATCCCGACGCCGATCTCGCGCTCTTCCGCGCGCTGCAAGAGGCGCTTTCGAATGTCGTGCGCCACGCTCAGGCGACACAAGTCGACGTGCTGGTGGCCGTCGACAGCAACGGCCTCGTGTTGAGCGTGCGCGACGACGGTCACGGATTCCCGGTGGGACGCAACGGTCGTATTCGCGACGCCGAGAATCGCATGGGCCTTACGGGCATGCGCGAGCGGCTCTTTGCGATCGGCGGCGAGGTCGTGATCGCCAATCGTAGCACGGGCGCCGAGGTGCGAATCAGCGCACCACGTGTGGAAGTCGGCGCGCCCTCTCCGGTGACTCTTTCATGAGCCTTTCGTGAAGCAACCTACTGAAGCCGGGCAGGAGTCCGCGCGCATTCGCATTCGCGTGCTCATCGCCGATGATCACGCGCTCGTGCGGGAAGGGCTGCGCTACGTGCTCGATGCCGATCCGGGCATTGAAGTCGTGGCCGAAGCAGCCAACGGACGTATCGCGGTGGAACTCGCCCAGCAATTCGAGCCGGATGTCGTCGTGCTCGATATCACGATGCCCGAAGAGACCGGATTGCATGCAGCGGCCCGTATTCGCGACGCGTTACCGTCGGCGCGCATCCTGATGCTCAGCATGCACGACCAGAGCGAATACGTGCGCGAAGGCATGCGCATCGGCACGCACGGCTATATCCTGAAGGATTCCGCCGGTGAAGAATTGCGAGCGGCGATTCACGCCGTGTACGCCGGCGGTACGTTCTTTAGCCCTGCCGTGGTGAAGCGGCTCGCGGCCAGCGAAGCCGCGCCCGTATCGGCGCCGCAGTTACAACTCGAGCAGCTCACGCCTCGGGAGCGTGATGTGCTGGCTGGCGTTGCGAGCGGTCTCTCCAACAAAGCCATCGCTGCCGAGCTGGGAATCAGTCGTCGCACGGTGGAAGCGCATCGCGAGAGTCTGATGCGAAAGCTCGAGATTCACAGCGTGGCCGGGCTCACCCGCTTAGCGCTCGAAGCCGGCTTGGTGCCCGAGTCACGGTGAGAGGCGTTACGTCCCCGTGTCCTGATGGTCTCGTCGTCGCTCCGTCACGTGCGATGACGAATCTGTCTGTCCATGAGCCACTGGTTGAGCCATCTCGATGCGCGAGATCGCGCGTTGTTCGCCCGTCTTGCCCTGACCTCGCACACGGCGCTCTCACTCCGCCGATTCTGGAGCCTGCTCACGCACCTCGGCGGTGCGCGTATCAGCATCGGGCTCGCCGTCACGTAGATGGCGAGGTCTGGAGGATCCCTCGCGGTCGGGTCGCGCACGCTCCTCTTGCTCGCGCTATCGCATCTCGTGGTCCAGCTCATCAAGCGGTCGGTCGGGCGGCCAAGACCCATGGCTGGTGAATCGTCGTCGGCTTTGGTGTTGATCCCCGATCACTTCTCGTTTCCTTCGGGGCACGCCTGCGCGGCCATGGCGCTGTCGGTGGCACTCGCCAATGCGATGCCGGCGCTGACCGTGCCGCTGCTGTTCCTCGCGCTGCTGGTGGGGTTCTCTCGCGTGATGTTGGGCGTGCACTTTCCGGGCGACGTGGTCATGGGGCAGGCGATCGCCCTGATCTCGGCCTATCCGATCCTGGGGTAGCGGGGCGGATCAAACGATGCGTCCTACATGCGATGCACGTCACAGCACGCCGTGACAGCGTTTGAGGTGGATCGTCACTCTGGTGACGACCTCACCTCCGCGCTGACCACCAGACATGTTCCTGCCCGAGCTGCTCGCGAGCAGCCTCACGACGACGCAACCGAGCACCAGCGCCACTGCCCAGCGCCTGCGGCTGTTGAGCTGCCGTCTCGAGCGTGGCCCTGTCGCCACGTCGCGTGTATCGGTCGAGTTCGAGGGACCCGATGCGGCCCAACGGATCGTGTGTCGCCAGGAGGGCTCGGCTTGTCCGGGTGGAGATCTCCGCTTGGCGGCGCTCGCAACGCTGCACGCGATCACGCAGGCGACCGGCGGCGCGCTTACGTTCGAGTTGATCGGCGTGAAGCCGGTGCGCGCGTTCGATACCACCATCATGATGGTGGCCGTTTTCGCGCAGCACGGCGGCGATGTGACGCGTATCGTTGGAGCGGCGATCGTCGAGGACGATCAATTGGTGTCCACGGCGCGCGCGGCACTGCATGCGGCGAACCGGCTCGCTTCGCCTCTGCTCGAACAGTTGCCGTCCGTGGCCAACAAGTCACAGGGCTGACGGAACGTCACGAGGAGCGAGGGGTTCGACCGGCCACCCATTCGATCCGGTTCTCGTCAGGTTCCCCGCGTGAAACTTCCTTTCCATTCCGCCCCGGTCTTGTTGTTGCTCGCGACCGGAGCGTGCAGCCGTGCAGGATCGGTCGCGCTGGTCACTGCGCCGACGCCCGTCGCGGCGACGGCCAAGCCGACTGTGACAGCGGTCGCGGCGACGGCGAGAACGGCCGACCGCGCTACATCCGATGAAGTCGTGAGCACCGTCGTCGCCGTCTTTGGCGACAGCGCGGTGCTGGATCGCGTGAACTCGCGGGGCGCGGCCGATGATCCGATCTGGGACATCGACGTGCGGTCTTACGAGACGCACGATCGGGTCGCGCACTACGTCGGGCTCTTCTCGAACAGCGCGAAGGAACGGTTCCTGGCTCGCCTGTCGAGAGGGACGCGCTACGAGCCGATGATCCGGGCCAAGCTTCGGGCCAGCGGGATGCCGGAAGATCTCACGTATCTCGCGCTCATCGAAAGCGGCTATGATCCGCATGCGTACTCGCGAGCGGCAGCGGTGGGGATGTGGCAGTTCATGAGTAGTACGGCCCGCGATGTCGGCCTGCGCGTGGATTGGTGGATGGACGAGCGCCGCGACCCGGCTCGCTCCACCGACGGCGCCATTCGATTCCTGGGCTATCTCCAAAAGCAGTTTGGCTCGCTCTATCTGGCGGCGGCGGCGTACAACGGCGGCCCCGGCCGCGTGGCGCGCGGGCTCACGCGCTTCGCGAGTGAGATGGACGGCGCGGAAGGCGAAGACCGTTTCTTCGCGTTGGCCGAGCAGGATTATCTGCGCGCCGAGACCAAGAACTACGTGCCGCAGATCATCGCCGCCGCGCTTGTGGCCAAGATGCCGGCGCGCTACGGCCTCGTGATCGATTCGCTGCCGTTGTATGGCTACGACTCCGTGCTGGTGGCCCCTGGCACGAGCCTCGCGCAGATCGCCGCCGCCAGCGGCGCCACGAAGGCGGAGGTGCGCGATCTCAATCCGGCGGTGCTCCGCGGCATCACGCCGCCCGACGCCAGCATCTGGGCGCGCGTGCCGATAGGATTGGCCAGCCGCACACGTCTCGCGCTCGACAGTTCCCCCCCGGACGCACTACGCGGGTATCGCGTGGCAGCGGTCAGTGGCAGCACCATCACACCGGCCGGCTTCGCCGACACGCACGGCGTGACGCTGAAGCAGCTTCGCTGGTTCAACCCGACCATCAAGGCGACCAGGAATGGGCGCCTCGTGCCCGGCCAGTCGCTGCGGATTCCGAGCGACCTCGCTATCGACTTCGCCCGCGAGATCCCCGATCCCGGCATCGAACGATACGGAGGCTCGTCGCCAACCACCCTGACCTCGCGCGGCATACACGTGGTG
>NZ_JBDNFF010000336.1:0-2514 GCF_041689975.1 Gemmatimonas sp. | reverse complement strand
CCGATCACTCCTCGCCTACGACCACTGACCCACGACCCCTTGGAACCAATCATCTAGCAGCGCGCAGCATTCCAGGGCACGCAGAAACGAGAGGTCGGCCTACCCGATTTCACTATGTGCTCGAGGCGAGGCGCAGCGCAATCAAAGAGGAAGTGTTTGACCCGGTCGAGGGATGGTGGCGACGCACTCTCCGGTAGCGATGAACGGAGAACCACCCGCCGCCATCCCGACACTGTGGTTACAGTCGCAGGGTGGCTTGGCCGAAGGAGTCGTGGGAGAGCTTGGCAACGAGTGGCCTCTTCTCCGTCGACTATCTCATCTCGTTGGTGCTGGAACCACTGAAGGGCTACGTCTTTATCGACGAGCCCCCTTGGGCGCTATACCAACTCCGGTTCGTTGAGTCCGCCGGTGCCGCTTCCTTGGAGATCGCTGTCGAGGAGGCGTTCCGAGGACCATTCGAGGACCGAGACGCACTCGGCACGTTGAGCACGGTTGCACTGTCCGATCCCATCGTCGGAGTTCTTTTGGCGAGCCAGGTTTTCTCGTTCGCGGTGGGCCGCGCTCCGATCCGGGTGGCGACTCGCATCCTTGTCTACGCCAATGAGATGGCATTTGAGGGTCATCTCATCGAGGACGGCGAGGCAGAGATGGTAATCGGCTCCAACCAGCCCTCGGTCGTCGAGGCGCTGTCAGCGCTGCTGAGACGTTCGGACTGCTTCGTCCTTCCCGCCGAAGCTAACGACAACTACAACCTAAGCGCATCCACAGCTCGAACAGCTGATATTGCTGGGCTACTCCGATCCCAAGGCTTTCGACGTCTGACGTTCAAAGGGCGCAATGTCCCCGCAGGCGAAGTCGGTACATTCGTCCACTACCTCGATGTTGTCGACGGCGGCACACTTCTCTGGGAAAACGGAGATGCCCCTGACCGCACGGACACTGAAACGTATGAAGAAGACCTCCACGAGGTGGTCTTCAAGTCTTCCTACGGCGCTGGCTACTACTTGGTCTACACCGAGGGCTTCGTCGAGTACGTCGCTCTAGGCGCAGGCCATCGCGATGAGACACTCGTCGAAATGGGTCAGTGGCTTTCGGAGCATCCGGACGAGGAGTAAGACGAGCGCCCGGTCGGCAGCGTCGATCCGTCTTTGGGTCGATTTGGACGCGAAGGGTCCCTCCTTCGGGTCCTGGCTCAAGGCCTATCTCGCAGTTTGATAGGCCCCAACGGAGACAGCTTTCAGAGCTGCGGCTGTCGTCCGTCGAACGGTAGTCCTTCGGGCATTTGGCGCCGCCCTGACGGGGACCGATCAACGGGACCATCATGTGTGAAGCCCACCTCATGATGGCGGGTGGTTTCAGCCCATCGCTGGCGGAGAGAACGTCGCCGCCACCCCTGGTACTCGATCTTCGCATCCGCTGCTCTTCTCGATCAGAGCTTGATGCCGAGCTTTGGATCGAGTTCCTTCGCCGAGACTCTTTGATGGCGGAACACATTGATCCACGCTTGGGCGATGGCGCATCCAGCGATTAGCAAAACGGCAACCAGAAGGAACTGAAATGCTGAGTTCACCCATACTGATCCCATCCAGTCGTATCCCTCACGGAACGCTTTGGCACAGACCTCGCTCATGCCTGAGAGGGGATCATCCAGATCGCCAGGATCGCATTGCTCGGAGCACCCGGGAATGCGAACGGTCTCGGTGTCGAGGATCTGAACGACCTCGATCATGTCGCCTGTGGCGTTCTCGATGACGAGTTGACGAGACGGGAAGGTGAACTCGGACGCACGCGCAACTCGGACGGTGAACGGCGGATCCGACGAGATGTCCAAGGCTCGTGTGGAATGCGGGGCCGATCCAGCCTCCGTTCACCCTTACTATCTCTGTGGTGCGCTTCGTGACATGGAATCTCTGCGCGGGTGACACCCAGTCCAAACTCGGACGGGTGTACCCCCCACCGGACGTCGGCGTGTTCTGCGAAGTCTCGAAGGTGCTGCCTTCTCCGAGTTTGATCGAAACTGCACCGGCGTGGGAGTGGGCGGGAAGGCTGACGAATCGAGGCGTGGCCATTGCTTCATGGAGTGAAGCGATGCGACGCGTGCAACCATGGGAGGGAACGAGCCCGGTCCGCTACGGGCTTGGGGTGGAGCTCGCCAACGGTGTTGGTGTTGTTGGATTGTGGGCCTGCCCCGAACAAAAGGGCCGGTCGTACGGTGCAGAGGTTCACGCAATCATCGATGCGTTCGAGCCATTTCTCCGGTCAGTCCCGTGCGTATTGGCTGGTGACTTCAACATCGCACCAGGCGGCGATGCGGACCGTCGGGTGGGCGTAACCAAGCGCCTCGCAGAACTGGGCTACGTCTCGGCCTACCACGCTCACCATGGCGTCGACTTCGGTGATGAGCAACCTACTTATTACCACCGGTTCAGCAGGGGCAGGCCCTTCCACATCGACCTGGTGTTCGTGTGTAAGGAGTGGGTGCCAGCGATTCGCTCAGTCGAAGAAGCGCCCTAT
>NZ_JBDNFF010000335.1:0-7809 GCF_041689975.1 Gemmatimonas sp. | reverse complement strand
GCCGACTCGTCGGGCGTCGTCGAGCTCGAAGTTCCAGTCGATGGCATCCTACGACGTGATCTGTTCGTATCCGCCGGGTTACGCCGTGGGCAGATGGTAGGCTTCGTGCGAGATCCCACCGGGGGCGGTGTAGAACGGGCGCAGGTGGCGGCCGCCGAGAATTACGTCGCCACGGTGACCGATTCGAGCGGACGCTTCGTGCTGCCGCGCCTCGCACTCGGCACGCAGTCGATTTACGTGCGCGCGCTCGGCTACCTCCCGCGTCGCCTCGTGGTCGATATTGTCGACGGCGGATCTGAGCCGGAGCGCATCGTGTTGCAGCGCCCGCCAACGACGCTCCGAGCGGTAACTGTGCGCGCGGTGCGATCCTACGCGGGTTTCGAGGTGCGCCGCACGTCCGGCGTCGGCTTGTTTCTTGACGAAGCGGCCATTCAGCGGCGCAATCCGCTCATTTTTGCCGATATCATGAGGTCTTTGCCTGGTGTCGGCGTGCTTCCAGTCAAATCATTCAGCGCAAAGTTCTACACCCGCTTGGGGATCAAGGAATGTGAGCCTTCGGTGTGGGTGGACGGCGTCGAAGTGCTGAGCCGGACACAAGACCTCGACGCATACGTCGACGTCAGCAACGTCCGCGCCGTGGAGGTGTACTCGTCGCCTGCCGAGGTGCCGGCGGGATTCGCTGGAGATCCGTTCTGCGGCGCGGTCCTCATCTGGACGCGTCGCCCCAGCAAGTGAGGTTGCCTCGAGTTGCCGGATGCTGAACACGTTGCTCAATCGATCGGACTCGCGCAGCAACGTTTGTCCCATATCGGGGATGTCGAATGGCATTCGATAGACGCCGACTACGGTGAGTGGCACATCGACAGCCATGCCACTGTCACAACGTGGTCTGCGCTTCTGGCTTATCGGTGTTGTTTCGATGTGATCGGTGTCATCCGTGTTCCGGCTTTTGCTCTTGTTGTTGGTGCAATGGAAAGTCGTGGTGGGTGGTGGGCTTGGGGTTCTGGGTTCTGCGTTTTGGGTAGTGGGTTGCACCGGTGGGGTTTGAGAATGCGGCGACGCGTTACGGTCGCCGCTTCGACCCCGCCAGCACCCGATAGTACTCCTCGACCAGCGCGCGATACTCCGCCGGAGCTGCGGCACGAGCCCCGGCGGCCGGACGACCTTCGGCTCCCAATCCCACCGAGCGATACAGCGCAAACTCGAAGTTCTTCAGGCGCTCCAGCATCGCCGTCTGCAACTGCTCCATCCCCTTCGGATCGCTGAACGCGCGGCCGTTCTCGAGCTGACGCAGTCCTTCGATGGCCCGGTCCAGTTCACGTGTGTCCACGCCCTGCGCCGCTGCCTCGCGGCGAAGCCCCTCGGCGTTCTCACGACGCAGCCGGAACTCGCGTGCAAACTGCTCGGGTGTGCCCGACGGCATCACCGAGCCGCTGTTGCTGCCGGGCGACATCTGCCCGCCCTCGCGCAAGCTCGGCATGCCGCCACTGCGCGGCGCGCCATTCTGGTTGCCGCCGCGGCCGCCGTTGGCCTGGCTACCACTCTGCTGACCTTCTCCTTGGCCTTGACCTTGCCCCGGTTGCTGACCTTGGCCTTGGCCCGGCTGCTGACCCCGCCCTTGCTGGCCGCTCTGCTGCCCTTTCTGCCCCGGTTGACCCGGTTGCCCTTGCTGGCCGCTTTGCTGCCCCTGCTGCCCCGTCTGGCCGCCCTGCTGGCCTTGTTTGTCCGCCACACGGTCCCGCAGCGACTCCAATCCCTCAACCAGCGCGCGGGTGCGCTCCAGCGTCCGCTCCTGCTTGCGGGCCGCCGACTCACCCTGCAGCGCTCCGGTCGCCGCCCGCAGACGCTCCGCGACGTCCTTCAGGTTCTCACCGATCTGCCCTTCGAACTGCGACGCGTACTCCGCCGAGCCGCCACGCATCACCTGCTTGCTGAAGTCGATCTTGTCCGCCACCCGCGTGTCGCGAATGCTCTCCGCCGCTTCGCCCAGCTTGCCCGCCGCCTTGGGTTGGTCGCGACGCGCTTCGCGGGCCAGTCGGTCGGCGTCGGCTTCGAGTTTGCGTACGTCGCTGCCGAGGGCGTCCTTCTGCTCGCCCAAACGCCGCTGCTGCTCGTTGCGCGTATTGGGCGCCGCGCCCTGCATCGACTTTACTCCCTCCGCGATTTCCTGCTGACGCGCCTCGAGTTCACGCGCGCGATCGGACAGCTGCTGCACGCCACGATTCACTTCGTTGGCGCGCGTGCCCTCGAGATTGCGCGCCGCACGATTCAACTCTTCCAGCGCCGCACTGCCTTGCGACGCCGATCCACTGGAGGCGCGACGCATGGCGTCGGCCGCTTGTTGCAGACGCTGCGCTGCGTTGGCAAGCTCCGGATTGTTCTGCTCGCGCGACAACCGCTCCAATCGACGCGCTTCTTCCTCAGCCTGACGGGCGAGCTCGCGCTGCGCACCGCTGTTGGCCTGCTGGCCCTGCGCCCGCTGCTGTCCCTGACCACTCTGCTGCGCCCGGCCACTGCTGCTCGATGCACCGCCGCTGCTGCCCGATGATCCACCGCCTTGCTCCTGCCCCAACCGCTGTCGCATGGCTTCGGCCTGGCGCTGCATGCGCTCGTTCTCCTGCTGCTGACGCTGCGCGAGTTGCCGCAGCTTCTCGATCGTTTCGTCGACCGCCTGCTGCGCGCTCTGCTGCGACTGTGACTGTTGCTGCACCGCTTCGTACTGATTGCGCAGCTTGTCGGTCTCGAGCTCGAACAGGTCGGCCAGATCTTCAGCCTTCCGTCCGCCACCACCACCACCACCGCCACCACCACCGCCCATCTGCACCTGCACGTCACGATAGAGCGCCTCGGCGCGCTGCAGATGCTGTAGTGCCTGCTGCTCCAGCGGCAGCGCATCGGTGCCACGTCCACGCCCCAGCTGCTCCTCGGCCAGCTTCATCGCGCTCGCCGCCGTTTCGGTCTCCACACGGATCTTGGCGAACATCGTGTCGCCAGCCGCGAGCCCGCGCTCCTTCAAGCTGTTCGCGAGTTTCTCCACATCGCCACGTAACCGCCCTTCGGAAATGGTGAGCGTCGTGATGTCTTCACGACGCTTCCTGGTGGCGGTGCCGCCGCTGGCACTGCTGCTGTCGCGCAGCCAATTGAACGTGCCGGCCACCACTTCCTTCTGCCGTGCCACAAAGCCTTCGGGCGAATCACCCTGCGGACCACCGCCACCGCCGCCACCGCCGCCCTGTTGCTCGGCCTGACGATAGTCCTTCGAGAACGGCCGCACTTCGAGGAAGTACACATCGCTGCTGCCCGTATGGCCTGATCCGTCTTTGGCCACGGCGTGGTACGCTACGAGATCTCCGGGCACCAGCGACATCTCTTCCAGGAACAACGTGTGCGCGGCGCGTGCATCCCGCGGACGACGTGTGGTGCTGTCCTGCATCACGATGCGCCTCTCCGGTCCGCCGTTCACCCGATAGCGCAGTTCGAGCGCGACTACGCCCAGATCATCGCTGGCTTGCACCGCCACCGTGACTTCGTCGGTGTTCGACGCCTTCGTGTCGCGCCCCGGCTCTTCGATGGTGACGCGCGGTCCACGATCGGGAATGGCATCGATCACGTACTCCACCGAGCCCGCCACCGTGGTGCCGTCGGCGGTGATCAGGTCCACATGATAGAACCCACTCTTCGCCACGCGAAAGCGACCGGTCACAGCGCTGTCACCCTCGATCGCCATCGGCGCGGACGTGCCGTCGTCGAAGCGGAGCACGCCACTGGCTACTTGGCGCGTGACCTTGGCATGCACCACGACCGTGGTGCCCACGATGGCCGCCACATCACCGCCGTCTTCCACATGCTCGGCGGGCAGGCCGCTGTACGCCGGGAAGCTCAGATCGAGTGACACGTTCGACACCGCCGGCAGGTCGTTCACCGTGAGCAAATAGGTGGGTGACCGCACATCGGCCGACTCCACGTAGTACTCGGTGGGCTTCGAGATATCGAACAGCCGCGAAC
The DNA here is from genome assembly GCF_041689975.1 of Gemmatimonas sp. GTDB lineage: Bacteria > Gemmatimonadota > Gemmatimonadetes > Gemmatimonadales > Gemmatimonadaceae > Gemmatimonas. The sequence continues at coordinate 3,804 of NZ_JBDNFF010000335.1, read as the reverse complement.
GGAAGCGCGACGAATCGGCTTCGGGGCTCATCGGCAGTCGCTGCCACTCGCTGAGTGAATCGCTGCGAAACACCAGTTCAGCACCATCAGCGGCAAAGCCGACCAGCGCCGCGTGCACTTCGATCGCGCCGCCACGCGGGACTGCCGCGTTGCCGGGTTCGATGGACAGCGCACGAATCGGTACCGCCGCTTCCGCCGTGCCGAAGGGCACGAACAGTAGTTTCGCGCCTTCGCGCACACGGGCAGGACCCGCCACGAACATCAGCACCGCGACCGCCGCCACACCACCCAGCATCTGTACCGCGCGCACCATGCGCGGACGTTCCAACGCGGCGCGCTGCTGCAGCGGGGCAATCGCTGCGCTCGCGCGCGACATCAATCGTGCGGACAACGCCCCTGACTGTCGCTCATTCACCGGCACATGCGCTTCCTGCACGGCGGTGATGAGCGACTGCTCGAGCTGCGGCGCACGCTCTTCCACGTACAGCGCGAACCGCTCGTCGCTGGCCCGCTTCATGAGTGGCAGCACGAGTCCGCGGATGAACGCCGCCGCGATCAGCGTGTAGCCCACCACCCGCGCAATAGTCGGGGCTCGACCGTCAGCACTGAACAGCGTGAGCACTAGCATAGTGGCCAGCACGGCCAGCAGTACGGTCGCGCCGATCCAGACCAGCGACTCGAGCAGAATGCGCTGCCGCCACTGGCGACGCAGCGCACCGAGGGTGGTGAGCAGCTGACGGTCGGGACTCATGTGGAACTCCGATCGGAAGCGGACGCGGACGAAGACACGGAAGAAGACAACGGATTCACAGGACGGACGCGTCTGGCCACGGCGCGCCATCCGCGCGTGGCCATGATCGTTTCGAGCACCAGCGCCAACGCGACGATGATCAACAGTACCCGCCACGGGTTCTGGCGTCGCTCGAGCTCGACCGTCGTGGGCGGCGCGTTCGACGCCATCGTACCGGGCTCGGCGTCTCGTACGCCAAGCAACAATTCGGTCGTGTCCATCGGCGTGAGCTCGGATTCGCTGGCCGGGGCGTTGGCCGCCACACGACCCACCGCAGTACCGGTGGCACTCACCGCGAACGCCTCGTACACGCCGGCATCAGCAAGTGGCACGGAGGTGCCCATCGAATCCGCCCGCGGGCGCAGTAGCGTGCCATCGGGCGCGCGCACCACGGGATCGTTCACCGATGGTGCCAGCGACCAGCTTTCGCTCGTGGAACGCCAGAGCGGTACGGCATCGCGTCCCGACGTATGCAGCACCAGCTGCCGTACGAAGGGCAGGAACGCCGGCTGGAGGGGGAAATCGCTGCGCTGTGCATCCAGCGGTACGGTGAGTACAAGGAGTCGTCCTTCGCCGATGCGCTGCTCGAGCACGGCGGGGAGTCCATCGTCGAAGCGCGCCAGCACATCGACTGCTCCGGAGATATCGACGCGCGGATAGCGCAGGAAGCGCACGGCACCCAGAGCATCGGGCACTTCGCGAAACGGCGTAAACAGCGGATGTTCAATGCGTACATCGCGAAGCGTACCGCCGCGATCGGTCAGGCGATCGGCCAATCCGCTCATGCGCACGGGTAGAAGCGGCAAATTGTCGCCTCGTTGCGCCGCCAGTCGCGAACCGGCGGCAATCACGACGCCACCGCCTTTGGTCATGTAGTCTTGCAAAGCGGCCACCGCTGACGCCGAGGGCAGCATGTCCCAGAACAGCACCAGGCTGGTGCGAGCCAGCGATTCGCGGCTCACCGGCGCCGATGCAAGCCGGTCAATCTGAATGGCGGGCGCGCCACCGATGGCCAGGGCACGCTCGAGAAACAGTGCCTCAGCGGCCGCCCCTCCTGACGGCGATACCAGCGCCACGCGAACGGCGTCGTCGCGCGGCACCACGGCGTACAGCGTATCGTCGGCCACCAGCGCATCGGACTCCAATGACACCAGCAGCGCCACCGCATCCTCGGGCGCCGGCACGGGCGCGAACGTGACCACCGTTTCGCCGTCGGGCTGCAGCGACACCTCACTGGTCGTGGCGTCGCGACCGTTCACGGTCAGGCGGGCCTTTACCTTGCGCGCGACCGGCAGTTCGTGCGACTGCACGCGCGCCTTCACCGCCAGCAGCGACCGCGTGCCGTTCATGACGCGACGCGCTTCGAGCACACGCACGGCACTGTTGGCGCGTTCGGCGGCACCTACGGGAATGCTGCGCAACTTCACACCGGCCGGCAGGTCGATCGCGGCTATGCCAGCCGCACCCGCCCGTTGCAGGTCGGATATCACGACAATCTCGGCCGCCGCGAACGGTGCATCGAGCAGCATCTGTCGCGCTGTGCGCAACGCGGGCGCGAGTCGTGTGCCGCGGGCCAGCGGCTTGAGCGTGGAGATGGCCGCGATAACCTGCGACTTGTCGTCGCTGAGACGCTGCAGCACTTCGGAGGCGTCGTCATACGCCACCACGCCGATGCGGTCGCCCGCGCCGAGTGCGTTCACTACCGCACGCGCGGAATCGAGGGCACGAGGCCACACGCCTTGGTAGCCCATGCTGAGCGAGCGATCGACCACCAGCACTACGGCGCGGCGGCGCGTATCACCGCCGGCAGCTGCGCGGTCGGTGAGTACGGGGCGCGCGAACGCAAGCACGAGTGCGGCCACCGCCAGCGCACGCAACAGCAGCAACGGCCAGTCGGTGATGCGCTGCCGCTGCGACGTACGGATGGGCAACTGCTCCAGGAACATCAACGACGGGAACCGGAACGGACGGTCCTTGTCGCGATGCCGCAGATGCAGCAGCAGCGGAATCGCCAATGCCGCGAGTCCGGCCAGAAATGCAGGAACGAGGAATCCGATGCCCATGCGCGAATGACTCGGTTAGTCGATCGTCAGCGTACCCGACCACGCGAGAGCCGCGCGTCGAGGTAGGCGTGGAGTGCACGGTCGAGGGGTTCGCTCGTGTCGAGACGCACGTAGTCGGCACCGGCGCTGGTGAAGCGCTCCTTTAGAGCCGCGTGATGTGCGGTGATCAACGTCTGATACTTGTCGCGCAGCTCGCCCGGTCGCAGCGGCAACAGCGCACCACTCTCGGCATCTTCGAAGGTGGCCGGCATGTCGCCCGGCAGTTGCTTCTCAGCGGCGTCCACGACGTGAAACACGATCACGTCGTGGCCGCCCATACGCAGCGCCGCCACCGCGCGGCCCAGCGCGTCCGGCTGTTCATAGCAGTCGGTGACGAGCACCACGATACCGGTACGCGTGGTGAGATGACCGATACGCTCGATGGAATGCACCAGCCGGCTCGGCCCGGCCGCTTGTGCGCGCGACAGGGTGTGCAGCAGCAGCTGCAGATGACGCACCGACGGCGGCACGACATCCACTAATTCTTCCTTGAACGTGGCCAGACCGATACGATCGCCCTGCGACTTCGACAGCCACGCCAGCGACGCCACGAGAAAGCGCGCGTAGTCGAACTTGGTGACAGCGCCGCTGCCGAAGTCCATGGAGCCCGACGCGTCGAGCGCGAAGATCACACCGGCGTTGGTGTCGGCGTCGTACTCCTTGATGTAGAACCGGTCGGTGCGTCCGTACACCCGCCAGTCGATACGACGCAGGTCGTCACCGGGCTGGTACGAGCGATGCTGCGCAAAATCCAGCGACGATCCTTTGCGCAGCGATCGATGCTGGCCGTGCATGAAACCGTTCACGACCGTACGCGCCAACAGCGCGAGATCGGAGATACGCGCCAACAAGGCGGGGTCGAGAAAGGACGCGGGAGCGGTCGCCACGAATCGCTCAGAGCGACGAGCGGGG
>NZ_JBDNFF010000334.1:0-1976 GCF_041689975.1 Gemmatimonas sp. | reverse complement strand
TACGCGGGCAGTCGGGCTGCGGCTGCTGTACCGCAGATCGGCGGCGGCCGTACGCGGATTGGATGCGTGTGCACGACGGCCTCCGGCATGCAACCATCAGGAACGTTGTTCGTTTAATCCGTGTCCATCAGCGTAATTCGTGGCAGGCTGTTCGTTCGGTTCAACCTCAGCGAAGGTCGCCCCCTACGCCGACTCCGCTTTCGACAGCACCGTATGGCGCCGCCCCAGCCAGAGCGCCACGACCAGCCACACCGCGCTCATCGGCGCCGCGATCAGCGCAATTGAACTCACGGCGAGACCGGCGGCCGACATCGCGGCGTAGCTCCACGCCCCGATCTGATCGCCACTGCGGTATGCGAACGTGTCGATGAAGTTCTTCGCCTTGTACTTGTCTTCCGGAGGAATCACCGAGAACAGCACCTCACGTCCGGGATTCGCAAAGGCATAGTTACCCGCGCGGCGAACGACCGTGAACGCCACGAACAGCGATAACGATGACCACACTCCGAGTGCACCAAAGCCGATCACGCTCACCAGCGGCAGAATCGCCAGCGTCATGCCAACGCCGATCCACTTGATCACACGCCCCGAAATGAACAGCTGCGCGAGCACCGTGAGCAGCTGTACGTAGAAGTCGAGATTGGCCAGGAACGCCGTGCGCGATTCGCGGTCCGCGAATCGCGCACCCACGATCTCGGCCTGCTGGAAGTACAGCACCGTGGTGCCGATCGTAAACAGTAGCATGAACAGGCAGATGCCGAGCAGATACGGCGACCGAAACACATGCGTGATGCCGGCCAGCGAAGTACCACCGACCGACCGCTGCGCTGCCTCGCGATCGCGCGTTTCGGCGCGGAAGCTCGGCGGATACCGGCGAATCACCTGCACGCCGCACTCGAGCATCACCACCGATGTCAGCATCAAGATCGGCGTGCCGACGCTCGTCGCCAGCAGCGACGTGAACTTCGATCCGAACATGCCGCCCAGCGTCCCGCCGACGCCGATAAAACCGTAGAGCCGCTTTCCCTGATCGCTATGAAACGTGTCGGCCATGAAGCCCCAGAACACCGACGGCACGAACAAACTGAACACGCTGATGAAGATCCAGAACGCCGGCCCGAGATACTGCTCTTCAGCGGGTCCGGTCGTATACACGGCGATGGAAAAACCCACCAGCAGCACGGCGAAAACGCGGTACACGATCGGAATGAACCGACGGACCGGTAACCGCGACACGATGGTGGCGTACAATGGATTCGCCAGCAGCGTCGCGAGCAGCGTGCCCGTGAACAGCCATGGCAACTTCGCCGTCCCCGCCGCGACACCGATCGCATCGCGAATGCTGCGCAAAATGAAATAGCTGGCGAGCAGAAAGAAGAAAAACGTGAAAGCGAGCAGCGTGGCCCGCCACTCGCCTTCCTCGACCGTCACCAGCTTCGCCATCACGCGACGAATCACTACGTACCGACCTTCGCGTGCCACGCCGCCAGTACAGCTTTTTCCTTCTCCGGCGCGAGTCCGGCGCGCGCTTTCTCCTGCTCGGCGGCCGGGCGCGTCTTGTACCAGTCGAGCGTATGCTTCGCCGTTTCGGCGAGCGGGCGCACGGTAAGCCCGGCCGCAAACGCTTTCCGGCAGTTCACCGACATGAAACCGGCGGTGCGCCCGGTCGGCGGCATCCACACCGGCATGTCACTCCACGCCCGCACTTGATTCGCCGCCAGGAAATCGGCAGCCACCCAGGTGAAGTGGGCATCGCTGCTGGTCACCGCTTTGATACCGTACAGCATCTCGGCGATGTTCGTGGGTGACTCGGGTCCGGTCGCGTTGAAGGTGCCGATGGTGTGGTTCTCCGCGAGGCGAACCATCCATTGGCCGAGGTCTTCGGCATCGATGTACTGCACGGCGTCGTTGGGTGTGCCCGGCGCGAGAATCTCGCCGCCCTTGTCGATGCGCACCGGCCAATACGAGAACCGATC
>NZ_JBDNFF010000333.1:0-1749 GCF_041689975.1 Gemmatimonas sp. | reverse complement strand
GTGAGCGCGGGACGCCGTGGACTCGAACTCTCGCTGGCGCCGATGGATCTGGTCAAGCTCGCGCGAGGCCGCACGGGCCCGATCGCGCGCGTGTAGTCAACTACTGCACCGCGCGGGGGCGCGACGGCCCTTCGGCAAGTTCATCGAGGGCAGGACCTCGGCCGCGCGCTTCCACCGGCCAGCGCGTTTCGACAACGTGTCCGCGCACGCCGATGATTTCGTCGAACAAATGGACCACGATGCAGACGTGGTTCGGCACCACGCGAACCTGATCGCCCAGACGCGGACGCCACGCGGTCTTGGAGAGGTCAAGGATGCCGTGTTCTTCCGACATCCGTGACACCACGACTTCCGGACGATCCAGCAGCGCGCCATATCCGGACCCATATCCGTCGCCTTCAGCGCGCAAGGGTTCGCGTCCCAGTGCCTTCGTGCCGGCATCGATCACGGCCTGACCTTTCACGGCTACGCTGACGACCGTAGCGAGCACGGTGAGCGCACAATCGTCCCAGTCACAGGCTCCGATCATAGCGGTTGTGCGATCGTTGTACACGTAGGTGCCCGGTCGCACTTCGTTCACGCCAGGCACTTCGTGCATACGCCACGCCGCCGGTGTCGAACCGCCGCTGATGATGCGCGGTGGCAAGCCCGCGGCGCCGAGCGCCTGCACGTAGGTCGCGATGTCCGAGCCAAGCTGCGTCAGGGCAGCCCTTTGTTCGCCCACGGCTTCCCGAATGTGCCCGGGATAGAACAGCATGCCGGCAAAGTTCAGCGCCGACGCGCGATCGATGTGCTGGGCGATCGCCACGGCACGTTCGGGCGACGACACTCCCACACGATGCATGCCGAGGTCGGCTTCTACCAACACATCGAACTGTCGCCGTCCGAGCCGGGCCGCCACGTTGAGCGCATCGAGCGCCTGCGCATCATCGACCGCCACCGTGACCCGGACATCCTGCGGCAACCGCGCCAGCCGTTCCAGTCGGGCGGCGCCCACCGGCGGATACGCCACCAGCAGGTCGTCGCACCCTTCCGCCATCACTTCGGCTTCGCGCAACGTGGCGCAGGTGAGCCCCACGGCGCCAAGACGCAACTGCTCGGCGGCGATGCGCGGCGATTTGTGCGTTTTCACATGCGGGCGCAACTGGAGACCGTGCAGGGTAGCGTACGCCGCCATCCGGTCCAGATTGAACGCGAGCCGATCCATGTCGACGATCGGTACTGGTGTCTCGAGCTGCTCGAGATACGTTGCCATCGCGCCCCCCCTTTCTTCGAGACAGAAAAATGCCACACGCTGATGCACCGTCCGGTCGTCCGTGGACTCCGGTTGTGCTACCCAACCTGCCGGCCCCTGCGGGAGCCTACTCTCCGGGCGTGCGCACCGCAAATACCGGGAGCCTGATGTTTGTTTCGGGACAGACGCCGCGCGATCAGGCCACCGGGGAGATTCTGGACGGGGACATCGAAGCCCAGACGCGTCTCACACTGGCGAACATGGAGCGCATTCTGATTGCCGGCGGCGCGACACTCGCCAATGTCGTGAGCCTTACCGTGTATCTGGCTGACGAGAACGACTGGGGTACGTTCGACCGTGTATATCGGACTGTATTCTCGCCGCCGTACCCGGCGCGCGCCGTGGTCGGTGCATCGCTGCGCGGCATTCTCGTCGAGATCTCGGCGATCGCCGCGCTCTAGGGCAGGGAGATGACACCCCCGCTGGTCGTGGTGTACGCCACGAGTCGACCGTTT
>NZ_JBDNFF010000332.1:0-3487 GCF_041689975.1 Gemmatimonas sp. | reverse complement strand
GTCGCCGCCGTGACGCGTCGCACGGGCTCGTCATCGTCGACCACCATCAGTGTTTCATGGCCGTCGGCGGCCGGCGCTTCCGGTATCACGGCGACATCGGCCGCGCCTTCAGCCGCGGGAAGCACGATCGTTACCACGGTGCCCTGCCGCACCTCTGAACGGATCGACATCGTGCCACCCGCCTGGGTCACGATGCCATAGCTCGTGGCAAGGCCGAGGCCAGAGCCTTTGCCAGCGTCCTTGGTCGTGAAGAACGGCTCCAATGCCCGGTTGCGCGTTTCTTCTGTCATGCCCGCGCCGGTATCGCTGATCTCGAACACCACGATCGCGCCAACCGGCGCGTTCAACAGCATCAGCGTCTCGTCGTCACCAGCACGGACACCGCACCGAATCAGGAGCACACCGCCGTCCGGCATGGCATCGCTCGCATTCACCGCGAGATTCATCAGCACCTGATCGAACAGCGCCGGGTCCACACGCACGCAGCCAGCGCTGCCGGCGATGTCGAGATGAAGACAGATCCGCTCGCGCAGGAGTCGACGAACGAGTGGAACGGCGCGCTCGATGATCGCGGTGACTTCAACGGTTCGCGGGGCCATCACGTGGCGGCGCGCAAAGCCCAGCAACTGCCGACTGAGCGCCGCACCGGATTCGGCGGCCGCGCGAATCTGCCCCGCACTGATCGCGACGTCGCCACTCGGTTCCGCATCGAACGCCAGCAGGCTCGCTTCGCCGATGATCGTGGTCAGCACGTTGTTGAAGTCGTGCGCAATCCCACCGGCAAGTTGACCGACACTCTCGATGCGCTGCACCTGACGCAACTCATCCTCCAGTCGACGGCGGTCGGACACGTCGACGAACACACCGTTCCAGATCGTTGCGCCATCCGCCATGCGCTGCGGAAGCGCCTGACCACTCAGCCAGCGCCAGTGCCCTTCCTTCTCCTGATCACTGAATCGGAAATCATGCGCCCACTTCGTGAGGTCGCGCTGCGATCGATCGATTGACGCGAGCATGCTGAGAATATCGTCGGGATGAACGCGACTCAATGCCACCGCGGGCGACCGCATGATCGACGACAGGTCGGCATCAACCGACTCCCCGGCGACCTCACTGATATACGGAAACGATTCTTCACCGTCAGCCGTGCGGGAATACTGGGACACGATACCCGGCATCACCGACGTGATCTGATCGAGTCGCTCATCGCGCGCGCGAAGCTCGCGTTCAGCCGCGATGACATCGGTGATGTCGGTGACACCGAAGACAACGGCTTCGATGTTGCCGTGAGCCTCGATCAGTGGCGCGCCGTTGACGGACAGCAGCTTACGACGCCCATCGGGCCACTCGATACCGTGACGCAGGTCGCACACCGGCTCGCCGCTGCGCAACACCTGCGCGAACGGTTGGTGATCATCCGGGAACGGCCCGCCGTCAAGATCAGTATGGTGCCACTCGGCGGCATCGAAGCGGCGCCCCGGCGCCTCGCTCACCCGCAGACCGAGCACTTCTACCGCGCGTGCGTTCGCGAAGATGATCGCCCCGAGAACGTCCACCACGATCACGCCAGCAATGCTGGTCGCCAGGATGCCCTCTAGCAGGTCGCGCTCGGCACGCTGCTGCGCCTGGAACTCCTGCGTCGCCGCGTGTAGCTCCTGCACGCGCGCAAGGGCGCCGGCAAGTCGCGATTCGCGCTCGAGTGTGCGCAGCTTGCGGGTGCGCAGCCGGCCCCCGTACACCGCACAGACTGACGTCAAGACGTAGTACGCGACCAAACGGTATGCATCGGCGCTCCGCATGATCGCCTGCGTGTACTCGGCGTCAAGTAACGTCAGCGTGGCAGCGCCCCACCCCGCCAGCAACATGGGTCCCAGCCCACCGGGCACCAGCGGCAGAATGGTAAAGCTAGCGAGGACGGGGAAAAGGATGCCAGACTGGTAATAGACGATCAACACCATCGCGGCGCCGCTCAGCGCTGCCAACGCACCCAGTGCATACGATCCTCGCCTTGACCGTGGGCTGGTCATCGACTCGCGCAGCGTCGCCGCAGCGGCCAAATGCTCGCCCGTCGATCCTACTCAGCAGTCAGTAATATATGATACACTTGGGTGTTGAAAGAATGAGCGAATCAAGGGTTTGTCTTTCTGCATCGCGGCCAGCTGTTCATGCACGCGCGCTTCGAGTTGTTCGCCCTGTTGGAGCGGACGCCGCGAGGTCCCCGTCCGTTTGGCATGACTCCAGACCAGTTCATCGGGGTTCAGATCGGGCGCGTAGCCGGGAAGAAAATGCAGCGTCAGGCGGCCCTTGGTCGTGGCGACATAGTCCGCGGCGAGCTTCGTCTGGCGTGCGGGGAGACGATCGAGCATGAGATGCAGCGGCCGCTTGCGACCGCGCAACAATTGCTTGAGCAGCGTGACAAAGAGCGCGCCATTCAATCCACCCTTGTACGTCCGAAACCAGAACGCACCGTGGCTGCTGACGGCGGACGCCGCACTGATGCTTTGCCGTTGGCCGGGGCGATGCACCACGGGCGTCTTGCCGCGCGCACTCCACGTCGTCCCATGGACGGCGTCGGCGCGGAAGCCGGATGCGTCCCAGAACGCGATGTCCGCGCGCGCCTTCCGCGCCTGTTTGACGAGGGCGGGATACGTCTCACGCTGCCAGCGCGCGATGGCGACCGGATCCCGCTGATACGCGCGCTGCAGGGGCTTTTGCACCGTCAGGCCGACGCGCGCCAAGAGTGCGCCAATCGACGCGAGCGAGAGCGCCACCGCGAAGCGATCCGCAATCAAGGCTTGGACGAGCGTGCGCGTCCACCATCCGAAATCGAACCCGTATTGCCACGGCGATTTCCCATGCACCCACCGAAAGACCTGCCGTTCTTCAGCAGACGTCAACGTGCGCGGCCGCCCCGTGGCTTTGCGCGCGCGTAACACCGTGAGCGGCTTTCCGCGCGCGGCCGCCTGCACGCGGTACGCCCACGCGCGTTGCAGGCCGAACGACGCCGCCACCGCCGCAGGGCGCTCGCCGGCACGCATGCGTTCGGCCGCCAAGCGCCGCATCTCCGCCAACGTCGCATGATCCAACGTCCGTCCATCGCGTGTCTTCATATCTTTCGATACGCACGACCACCACAAACCGTCGAGCTAATTGTATTCTAACTTACTGACGGCTGAGTAAGACTTCACCGATCGGAGTGGTGTCGAGATCGATCGTGCTGTGAGCGGAAGACGGCATAGCTGGAGCTTACGTGAAGTGACCAGTGCCGACCAGTGCGCAGCCGTGCGCATCCGTGCGCATCCAGCCGGTAAATTGCCGCCGACCGCTGGTGCGCGCAGCGCTCAGAGACGACAATTTCCCCCATGCAGATCGGGATCGACCTGGGCGGTACCAAGATAGAAGCCATCGCGCTCGACGCCACAGGTCGTGAGCTCGCGCGCCTGCGTGTCGTGACCCCCCGTGCGTATACGGACACGATCGTCGCGCT
>NZ_JBDNFF010000331.1:0-4140 GCF_041689975.1 Gemmatimonas sp. | reverse complement strand
CTAGACAACCCGAGCTTCGGACCTAGCTGCACATCGCGCCGCCCAGGGAGCGTAGGGAGGAGGAACCCTCGCTTACGAGCCTTGAAGGTGACCTCGCTCACAGTATTTTCGGTAGCGTCCAGTTTCACGTTTTGGCGGAGCCATTCCGCCATGTGTCTTCTGGTGCCGGCCACTTGGCCAGTCGTGACCTCGTGCTGCACTCGAACTGCCTCGCGCGCGAAATCGCTCAGTACCGCGTCCGTCCACAGATAGCTGCGGTCATCAGTGGGCGGAGCCAGGTACAGACCCTCCGTCGCCTGTCGACCAGCTTCACGCCTCATCCGCTCGGCTGGCGACTCCGCCTGATCAACCCATTCACGTGCGCTCCGAGTGAAGTCAGCGATAACTGCTCGGCGGATCGCAGGTAGTCGGATTGCCTTCATCACCTTGTCGTCAACCTCGTGCTCCGGGTCCGCCACGACATCCAACTCCACGACGGCCGGCGGTCCGTTCAGCTTCCTCACGAGCCGTACCCGGACATGGAACCCGGTATGGCCCGCAATGGTGACCACGGCCACCAATTGAGTGCCCTCGGTTCTGATCTCCTCGACGACCACGTCAGATGCCATGGGTGTAGTCAAGCACCGTTGGACGACTAAATCAACTGATGTAACAAACGTTGAATTAGTCCGACGGTTCTGATGAACTGGGCCCCATGAACCAAATGAGTCCCCACACGAAGGCCGAGCTGCTGCATCGGCTCCCCCACCCCGATCAGCGCCGAGCGATCCGGCGTGCCGCCAAATTGACGCTGCGCGACTTTGCTACCGATTTCGGCGTGACTGTCCAAGCAGTCGCGGCATGGGAGGGAGGGGGAACACCCAGCCCGTTGTACCTCGCTCGATACGTCAGCCTGCTGGAGTCTCTGAGCACTTACCAGACGATCGGGGACGCATCGTGACCGTTCCGCCCACCTCCCGACACGAAGGCCTATCCGATGGCCGATTGCTCTACCGACCGGAGGACGCCGCGACGATTCTGTCCGTGACGCGAACTCGGGTGTACGACCTGATCCGGTCCGGGCAACTGCCGTCCGTGAAGCTCGGCCGGTCGCGGCGAATCCCCGGAGCGGCGCTACATGACTTTGTGGACTCTCTCACCGCAGAGGGTGCGAAGTGAGCAGTAGGGAGTGGATGACCGACGAGATGGCGAGGCGCGCCATGCTGTATCCAACGGTTCAGGTGATGTGCGACGACTTGCTGGAGCGCCCCCTGGTCGTGCGCTGCGAGCTACGCAAGGCAACGCACCGCTTCGTACGACGATGGGCGCGTGACGATGTCAACCGACATCGTGCGCCGTGTCCCCATTCGGTCCAGGACCAGGACTGCCCGCACTGCGAGCGGACTTGCGACCACGACTGCGAGGATCCCTCTGATACGGCCGGCAACCTTCGCCACGATGATGACGCGGGAAGTGTGTGAGCGCAGCCAGACCTGCCGGCACCCCCAGGTCAATTCTTGTTCTCCCTCACTGCCCTCCTGCTCGACAGGACTTCACACCATGATTGCACCGCCATCGTTCGCATTCGATGATCTGCACAACTGGCCGCAAAGCCATTCGGATGGGATATCACTTGTCTGTATCGATCACGACCTATGGGACGCAACGGTTGTGCCGGTGAAGTCGGCCAGCTATTGCCTCAAGCGCCACGCGTTCGGTCATCGCCAAGGTCGAACCGATCAGGTTCAACTGCCTTGCCGTGTGTGGACCTGCGAGCGCTGCGCGACGATCAGGGTGCTACGACAGCTCGAATTGCTACATGAAACTCTCGGCGACGAATCCTTTGCAGAGGAGACCGCTGTTTACGTGGGAATGTTTCCCAGCACGCGTTGGAGCACGATCGCCAGAGCACTGCGTCGCGCTAGCGCGAAGCACGCCGACCCTGATTCGCGATGGTGGATGACGCTTCATCGCCATGACGACGACCTGCGCTACATCGTCACGAACATTGAGCCACCATCGGGCAGGCCCGCACGCCATCTCTCACCAATAGCCATTGCAGACGCGTGGGAATGGTCTCGATCAGAAGCGCTTGCACTACCGGGTCTGTCGTCGTCGCCTCGATGGCATGGTCGCACCCTGCCCGACAGGTCCAGTGACTTTAAATCGTTCGGTGACCGTCTCAGTCCGGACGAGCTGCAACGGGCGATCACGTTCTACGAGCAACGCAAGCAACAGCAATTCGGCGACCGCACGCTGTCCCCGGCGGAGGTGACCCTCCTCGGTTCGGCGGTCGTGGCTGAGGTGATTGCGGAGCGCAGCGTTCGCGATTGGGGCGACTGACTGGTGTCCGAATGTCGCCCTATCTCATCTAAAGATAGGGCGACATTCGGACACCAGCGGCGCAAGGGCGATTCTCGGACACACATGGGCGAGGGTCGGACATCGACGGCAAAGGCGAATCTCGGACAGGGCGAGGGACGGCACGCCGTCCTTCGCCCAGCCGCCGTCCCGTCCGCTGTCCCAATTTGTCCAGCCCAGCGGCCGCCACCCTATGAGGCCACTACGCACGCCGAACCCCTCAGAAAATCGGGGGGGCCTAGACTCCCCGCCCGCACAAACCTGCCCGCGTTGACTGCAGATCGAGCACTCTGCGACGCCTGCCGAGTAACTAATCCCGGCGCGCCCATCTTCTCGGAAGATCCCCCCGAAGGGGATCATTCCTCGATGGGGTGTCGGCAAAGCCATGCCGACGCCACACTGACGCAGTGACCAGTCGTAGCGCCGCACCCATCCTCGTCGAACGCGTAAGAGGCGACCCGGCTTGCAAAAATGTCCAAACACATCGGGCTTGATGCCTGCTCGAACGGGCGACCTCGTGTCCCATCCCGTCTCAGAATTTGTTCGGACCACGGCGATACTGACGTCCTACAGACCAATTGAACGCGATTAGACCTGCAGCGAGATAGGCGGACAGTACGCCGAGCAGGATGATGGCGATGGGAGGATTTGTCGCTGCTTGCGTGCATTGCTGAACGGCTTCACTCAAGTACGCCTCTGTCGATAATGGGCCCGGCGTCTGAAACATCGCGCCCTGCCGTGTCGGCCAAAGGGGCCGGCTATCTGTGAGGTACGACTCATCGATTCCCACCACAATCGCGGCGGCGACTGCGTCGTCTGATGGTTCTGGCTGCAGTCTCGTGCCGCACCTCAGGTCAAAAGACACGGGTTCGCTCGTGTTGGCACCGCTGACTGTCCAATATGTGGCGTCAACGCGCAGTGGGCTGAGTATCCACCATGCCAGCGAAGCAACCGCCAGCAGGCCCGCCACCGTCAACGTAGCAACAACATTCCGTCCGACCCGAGTGCGAGACTTTGGCTGAAGTGACTTGTAAGTGTCGAGCACGGCGAACGTTGATGCCGACGTGCTGCTCGGAGTAGGCCGAAACGAAGCATCGCTCGGCGCCGCAGCCCTCGTGTTGTGACCATGAGCGTTGCGGCGAAACCCCTCCGGCAACGGGCCGATGAGTGTGGACGACAACAAGGCCTGGTCTGCAGAGCCCAACGACCGCGAGTACGCGTCGAACCATCGGGGGTCGTTGGCGCGAACACTCATGCAACAGGCATTCGCCATCCTTACCCAAGCCCTGCGGTGCTTGACGGCCGTGGTCGGCGCACCGGCTCCATGAGCGACATTCATGTAGTCATCGTGGATTGTTGCACCGATTGCCAGCGTGTTGCGACTGAACTCGTTGAACAGGCTGAATTCGGGCGCTCGCTCGACGCTGTGTTCCACGACCGGCAGCAACACGGCAATGTCGCGAGCGTGCGTCGCCACCCGGTCTCGCATGTAACTCAGGTCTCGCCCGCATCCGCACCAGCACGGCATCCGCGCAGACTAGGGGAGCCCAATCCGAATCCGGCGATTCAGCAAGGCGAACACTCGATGAATTTACGACCACTTTCCAGTTGCAACTTTGTAGGTGACCTCCCGCAAACCTTGAACAATTCCCCGCGTTTTTCCCGCGTACCGCTTCGTCCCGACCAGTTCTGTACCGTCACCAACGCCCAATCTCGTACTGTTCCATCCCGCTGAATCCGGCCTTTGCCACCTGAAAAGCGTGGGGTCACCGGATCGACGCCGGTCTCGACCACCGAGTG
>NZ_JBDNFF010000330.1:0-3370 GCF_041689975.1 Gemmatimonas sp. | reverse complement strand
TGCCGTCACGCCAGGTGGTCGCATCGCGCTGAGCGGACAAACATCCAGTCTCTTTCCGACCAGCTTGTCCGCCGTCACGCCGGACCGGATCGTGGCGGCGCGCGTGGTCACCGCCGACACCGTGGTCAACATTGCGAACGTGTCGATCAGCGGTGTCTCCCTGAGACTCGGGTATCGGCCAGCCAAGGCGGGTCAACATCTCATTGGCGTGCAGCTGGCTCCGCGAATGGTGCGCGAGTCACCGGCCAGCTTCAAACGGTATCTCGACCTGGAAGGCGCGCCGGAAGCCCGTGAGCGTTACGAACGGGAGGGACTATTGCCGGCTGACGCGACGGACAGTCTGACGCGTCGGTATGCCAAGTATGCCAAGACAATTGTTGAAGTCGGGCGCGGCGCGCGGGCGTACGCAGCGGCGTTGGGGCATCCACTGGAATTCATGCCCCTCAATGACCCATCGGCGCTGCGTGTGGGCGACACCCTGCACGTACGGATGGTCATGCTGGGACATACCGTTTCCAACGGACGGTTGCATTTCGGGTCCGTCCCCACGCGTGCGACATCGCTTCGTGACACGCTGGCAGCTCGGCGCTCGGCATCGCAGGACGTGTCAGGCACGACAGACGCCGATGGTCACGCGGCCGTCGTGATGACTCGCGCCGGCCTGTGGAACCTGCGCACCATTCAGATCGTACCGGCCCCCAAAGGATCCGGCGCGGACTGGGATGTGCATTGGGCCACGCTGGTATTTGCCGTAGCTGATCGGCGCTAGTATCGGCCCGACCGAGGCGGTACCACACGGTCGGGAGAAAGGACCGTGGGTGTGTGCGTGCTGTTCGCAGTCGTCATGTCAGGGTGGAGACGTCGCCACCAGAACCGCCGTCACGGCCAGCACCACACCCGCAGCTACCAATTCCAGCGTCGCGCTTCGACGTAGGCGGGACGTACCGATGGGCTGACCAAGTCTCGGTAACACCCATCGCCAATTGTACAAACCGACCCCGGCAACCACCGCTACGACTACCAGTTTTCGCACCAACACCAGTCCGTACTCCGACGACCACAGCGCGTTTACCGTTCCGATATTGCGCCAGCTGGCAATGATACCAGTCGCGCCAAGCACGGCGGAAAAGATCAAGGCGACGGGACTGAAGGCAGCCACCAGACGCGCAATGCCGTCGTGGTCAGCGCGACCGTTCGTGGTACGGAGCGCAGGAACCGCCACGCCCGCCATGAGGGCCAGACTGCCGATCCACCCACCGGCGCCGATCACGTGCAAAGCATCGACCAGCATAGCCACATATTGCTGGTCCGCAGCCGCCGGGTGACCCGACATGGCAGCGCTCCACGCGAGCGCACCAGCGCTTGCGATCAACAAAACCCAGCCCGGTGTATGCCACCTCACGAGCGGTGGTTGCACGGCGCGCCACCCGGCGATCGCAATCGCAAGCGTGGCGATCGCGAGGAGTAAGCCCGATCCCCAGACGGTTTGCAGCAACAACGGCGCCATCGTCGCTTGCGACCACCTCTCGCTGCCGAAGAAGGCCGCATGCTGCGCGGCCAACCGGAGCATCGTCACCACCACCAGCACGATCAGCGACCATCCCATCCATCGCATCGCGCGTTGCGCGATCGCTGTACGCACGTCGATGACGCCATCCCTGCCTGCGGCCGGTACGAACGCTGTTCTCGGCAGGATAATACGCAGCAGTGAGATTGAACCGAAAAATATCGTGATGCCCGCATACATCAGGAATCGAATCACCACGTATCCCGGTGATTCAACCCCGAACGTTTCCATCACATCACCTGGCTGCGTCAACGACGAACGTGAACTCTCCCTTCATGGGATGCCCATCCTTTCCGGCAGCCTGCCATCGCACGGTATACCGACCGGGCGGCATCGCTCCGGCGACTTTCGCCACCAGCGTGGCGGGATCCTTGGCATCGGACTGGACCTTATCGAGTGTCACCGCGCGCTGCGCGGCATCCAACACAGTCAACGTACTCAACGCCGCCGTAATCGTTTCATTGAACGTCAGTGACAGCACGGTTGGCGCTGACGCCACACGACCATTCACTGTCGGTGTCGCACTGAGCAACTTGGGATGGGCACTCGCGCGACTGATCGGCGCCAGCATGGCCGCAGCGAAGAGCATCACAGCTGAAATACGAGAAAGCATCGAAACGTCTCCAGTAGAGAAAAAAGAACCTGCGTCTCCCATCACCTAAACACCAGAAATGGGCCTTTCATCCGCAGCGCTCGACATCGAGCAATGAATCTCGGCCCGCAGCGCGCCCTCGCAAAACAGATGACTCCATGCCGATTGCGTGACATGACCACAGTGGGCGCCTGCTACACGCACATCGGCACCCGTCGACATGTCAGGAAGCGGATGTAACACCATGACGCCTGACGCCCATACCGCGAGTAGTGCGATGGCGGCCGCCGTGATGGAGCGACGCGACACGTGCGAGACGACCAGTGGTGCCTCTCCGGCCAGGCGCCGAATGCGGCGTTCGATCATGTGATCCCGATGGAATCCGATGGCGGGTTCCTCGATGTTCACGTGGCCACGAGCGACCCGTAGAATGGCCGAGGCGAGGGCCAGCCGGAGCGACGGCGCCACGGCATCGTCAGCCGCGATCTCTGCCTCGTCGGCGAGATCTTCCACCAGACGACGAATAGCCGGCAACCAGAACAGGGTATTCGCCAGGCCTCGCAGCAGAAACAGGCGCAGCGGATCACGGCGCCGCACGTGCGCGACTTCGTGAGCCAGCACCGCCTCCAGTTCCACTTCCGGTAACGTCTGCGACAGCTCGTGCGCCACGAAGATGTGCGGCGTCAACCATCCAACCGTAAACGCCGGATTCGGCAGCCCGCCAACGATGTGGACGCGTGACAGCGGAAACCCCAAACGCCCGATCACTCGTACGAGCACCGCGTCACTGTGCACCGCCGTTACGTCGAGGGCGGCCAGATGGCGTTGCATCCGCCACGCCGCGCGTCCGCGATCATACACCGCATAGGCCAGGCCGCCGAACAACACATAGTGGAATCCTTCGTGCACGGGCGCCAGCAGATGGTGCAGGGCCACCATGCAGAGTGGACCAAGATGCTCGAGTGAGGCCGGGAGCCAGTCTACTGCGCGTACCACATGATGGCCGAAGACGGGGCTGATGCTGAGCACCAGCAATACGGCGAGCGACAGGAGCACCGTGCGGCGATGCTGTTGCTCACGATGCGCAATCGGCACTGGCGGCGCGCTCGAGCGCTCGCTCTCGGTATGCTCCCCCGTCATAGGACCACGGCTCAGCCGCCGTTCCGGGCCTGCAGCCGACGCTGAATGAGCTGCGCCAACTCTTCCAATTT
>NZ_JBDNFF010000329.1:0-2694 GCF_041689975.1 Gemmatimonas sp. | reverse complement strand
GTGGAGATGGCGACGCTCGATCCTACCCAGCCGGTGCCGATGATGGCGACGCGTCGAGCCATGTGATGTCTCAGTGAGAAAGGCCGGATACCGTCCGGCTATAAGGCGCCACGTAGAAACCGTCGGAGCGGCACAAGCGCCGCGGCGGGTGTCTCCTCGAATGGGAGATGCCCCACGTTGGGCAGCGGCGCCAGCGTCGCGTGCGGCAATGCCTTCAGATAGTCGGCGGCGTTGCTGAACGGGATCATGGCATCCTGCTCTCCCCACAACAGCAATGTTGGTGCCTGAATTTGCCGCAGTAATGGAACGGGATCGGTCAGGATGGTCTGGCGCATGCGTTGCAACATGGCATCGCGTGCCCCTGGGGCACGCATGAGGTCGTAATAGCGATCGGCCAGACTGTCCGTCATGGTGCGTTTATCGGCGTACGCCGGTTCGAGACTCATGCGGAGCAACGCCTTGGGCAGCACGTAGCGCATCAGCGACAGCGAAGCGGGCACCTTGGCGACCTTGCCGTACTCAAAGCCGGCACTCGCGAACCCATCGGGCGAAATCAGCACCAACTTGTCTACGCGTTCCGGATTGCGCGCGGCGAAGGTCCACGCGATGCGTCCACCCATCGAGTTGCCGATCACCGTGGCGCGCTGAATGCCAAGCGTGTCCATCAGCGCGGCCAGCAGCTGCATGCTGCGTGTATCGGTGTAATCGCCGGTGGGATCAGGGGCACTGAGACCGCTGCCGGGCAAGTCGAATCGGATCACGCGATACTGGCTCTCGAGCTCACGCGCCCACGGTTCCCAGGTGTGCAGGCTCGACCCGAAGCCATGCAGCAGGATCAGCGCGGGAGCAGTACGCGGGCCGGTGTCGCGAACGTGCAACGAGACGCCCTCGACCATGCGAAGGTCGCGCGGTGTGGCGAGATAGTGGGCGCGCAGAGTGGCCTGGTCAGCGTCGGGTGTCCACAGCGCGCTAACAGAAGCGACCAGCGCGATGGCAAACGCGATGGCCGCGATACGACGTGTCTTCATGCCGCGGAATTTAATCCACGCGCCAGACGCGATTCCACCCATCGGCGAAGGCATAACATCCGCAGCGCGCTACCCATCGTGCCGCTACGCGCATACGCCGCTCGTGACACGCTCCACTGTAATTGCACACCACATCGGTCACGATCAGATCCCGCTGCAACTGCACTGGCGTGAGCGTGGAGTCGATCACCCAGCGGGGCTTCTCGGCGGTCGGTGTCCATGTGAGACGACGTGGCGCGCGATCGGGTGCTGGCGATGCCGGGCTGACAACGACGCCGGCACGGACGAGCGGCGCATCAGCCACCAGGAGCGGAAAGGAACCGCTTCGACGCACGCCCGGCGTGAAGGGGCGCGTGATAAGCCCGCCAATGGGGGCGGGGGTGGGGGCGGGCGGTCCGAACGCCTGTGGCCCGAGCGAGCCCACCAAGGGCTGGGGGCGTGGCCGCGTTTGGCTCTGTAGCGAGGGGCCTGAGAGCGCCAGGAAGGACAGGCTGATGGCGAGACGGCGGAGGGGCACGGAGAATCATACCCCGGATCGGCGCACCCGGATGGACCAACCCGGAGCGTGGACCTCGACAGAGGTCTACTTTTCCCCGATGCCTTCCGCCAACTCCACCCTGTCGACCTCGCCGAGCGCTGGCCCGACGCGCTCGTACGCGCTCGATCATACGCTCGCCTTTGCGCTCTGTCTCGGCGCCGCGATGCTGTTGCTGTGGCCGCTGCTCACCGGACAGATGCTGTTCGGTGGAAGCCGCTCCGACATGTTCATCGCCGGCTACTCATTCCGTCTGTTCGGCGCCGAGTCGTTCTTGGCAAACGGCGCGATCCCGCAGTGGAATCCGTATCTGTTCGGTGGTCTGCCGTACATCGCGGCGATGCACGGCGACATTTTCTACCCGACTGCGTGGCTGCGATGGATCATGCCGGTGGACGTGGCGATCACGCTCGGCATGGCGATTCACTTCGTGCTGACGGGGTGGTTCACCTATCGCTTCTGCCGTTCGCTGGGACTCTCGTGGAATGCGAGTGTGGTGGCGGGCGTGGCGTACGAGCTGACGGGGATCGTGGCGTCGCAGATGAGTCCTGGACATGATGGCAAGCTGTTCGTGGCCGCCATCGCACCACTGGCCTTCTGGACGCTGCTCGGCGCGATCCGACATGCGAAGACGTGGTGCTACGGCGCATTCGCGTTCGTGGTCGCGCTGATGGTGCTCGGGCACTACCACCCGGCGTACTTCCTGTTGATTGCGCTCGGCATCTGGGCGTTGTACCTGGTGTTCTTCGATCCGGAGCGTCCGGCCGATGTGAATCCGGTGAAGACGCTCGGCTTGTCGTTGGTGGCCGTGGTGGTCGGGTGCGGTATCACCGCGCTGCAGGTGCTGCCGTTCCTCGAGTACATGCCGTTCTCGCCCCGCGCCGCGGGTGGGCCCGACACCGGCTGGGAATTCGCGACGAGTTATGCGTTGCCGCCGTCGGAGATCTTCACGCTGTTGCTGCCGCAGTTCAACGGCGTGCTCGATCAGTACTGGGGGCGCAACCCGATCAAGTTCCATACCGAGTACATGGGCTTCCTGCCGCTCGCCCTCGCCGCGCTGGCGTTGGGTGACAAGGCGCGTCGTCGTCTCGTGATCGTGATCGGTGTCAGTGCGCTGTTCTTCCTCATGTT
>NZ_JBDNFF010000328.1:0-5589 GCF_041689975.1 Gemmatimonas sp. | reverse complement strand
GGTGGCCGATTCGCTCCGCGCAAACCTCAAGGCACCCGTGCGCGCGATCGATTGGCAGGAACAGAATCGCTCGCTGTTTCAGGCGCTCAAACTGGAGCGGCTCGGTATGGGCGTGATCCTCCTGCTCATCGTGGTCGTGGCGGCGTTCAACATCGTGAGTACGCTCACGATGGTGGTATCCGACAAGACCCGTGAGATCGGCATCCTCCGGGCGATGGGGATGCCGGCGAAGTCGATTCGTCGGATCTTTCTCTATCAGGGAATCGTTGTAGGTGCAGTGGGCACGGGTGGGGGCGTGGCGATTGGACTATTCCTTTCACTGTTGCTCGAGAAATACCAGCTGATCTCACTCGATCCCTCGGTCTACTTCATCGACCATTTACCGGTGGCCATCCAGCTTCCTGACGTGCTGCTGATCGTGGTGTCGAGTCTCGTGATCACGGCATTCGCCACGCTGTATCCTGCGGCGCAGGCGGCGCGGTTATACCCGGTCGACGCGATCCGTCATGAGTGAGTTGATTTCGGCGGAGTTCGCTGCCACCGGTGGCGCGCGGTCCGACGGACTACCGGTTGTTCATGCGGAGGGGCTCGTCAAGGAATTCCGGGGCGGCGATGGCGGCGTGATCCGGATCCTCGACGAGGTCTCGATTACGGTGAAGCGCGGCGAGATGGTCGCCGTTGTCGGTGCGAGCGGGGCGGGGAAGAGCACCCTGCTGCACGTCCTCGGTGCGCTGGAGCGGCCGTCGGCGGGTCGCATCGACCTTGCTGGGCAAAGCGTCGGTGGTCTTGACGACGAGGCCGTGGCCAGGCTCAGGAACCGTGCGGTCGGGTTCGTGTTTCAGTTTCATCATCTCCTGCGTGAGTTCTCCGCGCTGGAGAATGTGATGATGCCTCTCCGCATTGCAGGTGTCGCGGACCGCATCGCCCGGGAGCGGGCCGAGCATTTGCTGGAGCGGATGTCGCTGACGGCGCGCCGTCATCACCGGCCGGGTGCGATGTCTGGTGGCGAGCAGCAGCGTACCGCCGTGGCGCGCGCGTTGGCGGCGGAGCCCGCGCTGTTGCTGGCCGACGAGCCCAGCGGAAATCTCGACCTGTACAATGCGGAACGGCTTCATGATCTCTTCTCGGAACTTGCTCGTGATCTCTCGTTGGGTCTGGTCGTCGTGACCCACAATCAGGCGCTGGCCGCCCGAGCCGATCGGGCGCTATTGTTGGAAGGAGGACGGTTGGTGGTGACGAACGGTCTCGGAACGGACGGCTGATGATCTGCGATAACTGCAAAGAGCGCGACGCCGTCGTGCACCTGACACGCATCGTGGACAACGCCGTCACGCAGCTCCATCTTTGCGAGAAGTGCGCAGCGGCGAAGGGCGTGGAGACCACGGTCGCCGTTGCGCAGCACCCGCTGGGAGACATCTTGCAGGCCGTGCAGCAGCAGGCGTCGACGACCAGTGAAGACGCGGCAGCCTGCTCGTTCTGTGGAGCCACCGCGCGTGATTTCCGGGCCAGTGGGCGTCTGGGATGTCCGCACTGCTATGACGCGATGGAGAAGAGCCTCCGCGAGCTGTTGCGTCGACTGCACGGCAGCTCCCGGCACGTGGGCCAGCGGTACAATGCGCCGGTAACCCATGTTGCGACGCCGAAGCCTGACTCGGTTCACGATCTACGGGATCGCCTGCAGCGGGCGGTGGATACCGAGCAGTTCGAACTGGCCGCCGAGTTGCGCGACCGCATCAAGGTGATCGAATGACGTCCCCACGACCGGCCCTGAATCTGTCGCTGCTGCCCGACGGCGGGGTGCGCTGGCTAGACGCGTCGGGTCCGAACGCGGATGTCGTGATCTCGACCCGGATGCGTCTCGCCCGCAACGTCACGGGGTACGCCTTCACCGGTCGCGCCCGCGACGGCGAACGATTGCGGATGCTGGCTCAGGTACGTGACGCCCTCAGCGGGGTTCCCTCGTTGAGTGGCAGCTTGTTGGTTCGTCTCGAGGAGTTGGCCACGGTCGACCGGCAGTTGCTTCACGAGCGTCATTTGGTCAGCAAGGAGCTGGCGGGACTCGATCCGCAGCATCCCATTCGCTCCGGGGCCGCCGTGTTCCTGGGTGAATCGGTGGGCCTGCTCGTGAACGAGGAAGACCATCTTCGCTTACAGTCGCTGCGGTCGGGGTTCGCCGTTCCCCAGGCGTTCGAGGCGGTGCACCGTCTGGATCAGGAGCTCGGCTTACAGGTGCCGTACGCGTTCCATCGCGAGTTCGGCTTCCTGACGGCCTGTCCGACGAACGCCGGCACGGGGCTTCGCGCCTCGGTCCTGATTCACCTTCCGGGGCTGGTGCTCACCAAGGAAATCGGCAAGGTGCTGGCCGGGTTGCAACAGATGGGGCTGACCTATCGCGGATTGTACGGCGAAGGCAGTGAGGTGGTAGGAAATTTCTTTCAGCTTTCGAACCAGACCACGCTGGGACGTTCGGAGGAAGAGCTGCAGGACCTGCTGGTCCGCGTCGTACGCCACGTGATCGAACGCGAGGAGGAAGCACGTCGTGTGCTGGTCCGAGATGCGGGCTATATTATCGAAGACAAGTTGTGGCGTGCTTACGGAACGCTGCGGTACGCCCGCAGTCTGACCTTCGACGAAGCCATGAACTACCTGAGTGGAGTACGACTGGCGGTGGGACTGAAACTGATCACGGGTCTCAGTGTATACACACTCAACAAGCTCCTGATTTTTGCCCAGTCGGCGCATCTGTCTCATCTCGAGCAGCGTGCGTTGACGGAAAGCGAGACCAATCTGGCGCGCGCCAAATACGTGCGGCACGTATTGGTGAGCGAAGGCGGCGGCGTCGAATGATCCGCTTCCCTACGACCCTGAGGGGACGATGAACGGCTACAACTTCACCGAGCGGGTGCGAAAAGTTCTCGCGATGGCACGCGAAGAAGCGGCGCGCCTGCACCACGAGTATGTGGGCACCGAGCATATCCTGCTCGGCCTGATCCGCGAGGGTGAGGGCGTTGCGGCGGCGGTGCTGCAAAACCTCAACGTGGATCTCGACGACGTCACCCAGAAGATCGAGGACACGGTCAAGAAGGGGAAAGCGGCACAGGCCACTGGACCTGATCTGCCGTATACCTCGCGCGCCAAAAAGGTGCTCGAGCTCGCGATGGCTGAAGCCCGCGATCTCAATCACAGCTACGTCGGTACCGAACATCTGCTGCTGGGCCTCCTTCGTGAAGAGAAGGGGATCGCCGCACAGGTGTTGACCGACGCGGGCGTCAATCTCGAAGCGGCTCGAGCGGAAACGCTGCGTTTGCTTGGCACGGAAATGCCGCAGGGTGGACAGGCGCCGCAGGCCGACAAGGCCGGGAGCGTCCCGCCGACGGCGGCACCGGCCAAGGGCGACAAGAAGTCGAAGACGCCGGCCCTCGATCATTTCTGCCGCGACCTGACGCAGCTTGCTGCCGAGGGCCAGCTCGATCCGACGATCGGGCGCGCGAAGGAAATCGAGCGGGTGATGGAAGTCCTCACGCGCCGGAAGAAGAACAACCCGGTGCTGATCGGCGAACCGGGTGTGGGCAAGACGGCGATCGTGGAAGGACTCGCGCAGTTGATCGCCAACGGCGACTGCCCGGATTCGCTGCGTGACAACCGCGTGCTCTCGCTCGACATGGCGGCGGTCATTGCCGGCACCAAGTACCGCGGTCAGTTCGAAGAGCGTCTCAAGGCGGTCATGAACGAGATCGCGCAGAACAAGCAGGTCATTCTGTTCATCGACGAGCTGCATACGCTCGTGGGTGCCGGTGCAGCTGAAGGCGCGATCGACGCCAGCAACATGCTCAAGCCAGCCCTCGCGCGCGGCGAACTGCAGTGCGTCGGGGCGTCCACGCTGAACGAGTACCGCAAGTACATCGAGAAGGACGGAGCCCTCGAGCGTCGATTCCAGACGGTCGTGGTCGAGCCACCCTCGATCGATGAGACCGTGCAGATCCTCCAAGGGCTGCGAAAGAAGTACGAAGACCACCACCGTGTGAACATCCCTGACGAGACGTTGCTTGCCGCGGCGAAGCTGTCGGAGCGGTACATCACCGACCGTTTCCTGCCGGACAAGGCGATCGACGTGATCGACGAGGCAGGCGCGCGGGCGCGTCTGGCGGCGCAGGTGCCCCCGGCCGAAGTGGCTGAACTCAAGGAACAGCTTGAAGCGCTCAACGCCGAGAAGGAAGCGGCGGTGCGCGATCAGAACTTCGAGCGGGCCGCGTCGTTGCGAGACAACGAGCGCGATCTGCAGGCGCAGATCCGCCGCAAGCAGGAAGACTGGGAGCAGCGGCGTCAGTCGCACCGTCCCACGCTGGGTGAGGAAGAGATCGCGTTCATCGTGAGTCGCTGGACGGGCATTCCCGTCACGCGTCTGCAGGAAGCGGAGACAGCGCGTCTGCTCCGCATGGAGGACGAGTTGCACGAGTCCGTGGTCGGTCAGGACGAGGCCATCAAGGCGCTTGCCCGCTCGATCCGCCGCAGCCGCGCCGGCCTGAAAGATCCGCGTCGTCCGATCGGCTCGTTCATCTTCTCGGGGCCGACAGGCGTCGGTAAGACCGAGCTTGCGCGTTCGCTGGCCAAGTTCCTGTTCGCCGACACGTCGGCTCTGATTCGCGTCGATATGAGCGAGTACATGGAGAAGTTTTCCGTGTCGCGACTCATCGGGGCCCCGCCGGGGTACGTGGGCTACGAAGACTCGGGGACGCTCACGAAGGCCGTGCGACGCAAACCGTACTCGGTCATTCTGCTGGACGAGATCGAGAAGGCGCACCCGGACGTGTTCAACATCCTGCTGCAGGTGCTCGATGAGGGTCACCTCACGGACAACTACGGCCGGCTGATCGATTTCAAGAACACCGTCGTCATCATGACGTCGAACGTGGGCGCTCGGGACATCACGCGGGGTAAGTCACTGGGCTTCGCCGGCAACGATGCGCGCGGGGATTTCGAGCGTATTTCGGAGAAGGTGAAGGAGGAAATGGGGCGCGTATTCAACCCTGAATTCCTCAATCGTCTCGACGACGTGATCGTGTTTCACCCGCTCGGGAAGGAGCACATCTCGAAGATCGTTTCTATCCTGTTCGCCGACGTGCAGAAGCGTCTGGCTGAGGAGGAGATTACGATCAAGCTGACCGACGCGGCGACCGAGTTCCTGGTCGACCACGGGCACGACGAGCACTACGGCGCTCGTCCGCTCAAGCGGGCGATTCAGCGGTACATCGAGGATCCGCTGTCCGAGAAGATTCTGACGGGCGAGTTCTCCAAGGGGGATGAGGTCGAAGTGGCGGTCTCGACCACCGAGAAGGAGAAACTGGAGTTCCGCGTTCTGTCCCCGACGCCTCAGGCGTAACGCGGGATCAGCGGCGGCCGGACCCACGGGTCCGGCCGCTTGCTGTTTGCTGTATATTCAAAGGCTATGCTGAAGAGCGTCCCCAAAAGAAAGGCCCAGTTGGTGTTGGCCGGTATCGCCCTGTTTGCGTCTGCGGTTGCCCCTCGAGCAGCGGCGGCTCAAGACGTAACAGGGCGCTGTGCGTCCCCCGACTCCATTGCGATCCGTGG
>NZ_JBDNFF010000327.1:0-6741 GCF_041689975.1 Gemmatimonas sp. | reverse complement strand
GGAGCGTGGTTTCAACGAATGAGCTGTTCGAGATCAATCGGCAGGCCAGCGGTCTGGATCTCGCGCCGCGAGCGCATTCCTCCATGCGTCGGCGGGGTCAAGCTCGGTGTAGAGAACACCGCTGATATCGGACGGGAATTCAACGCCCGGCTCGTAGACAACCGAGACTCGCGGTGGTCCGAGCCGCCCCATGAACATTCCGAGCTCTAATACGACGTTCTGGCGAGCACGGGAGTTCAGCGTCCCAACATCTCCCTTCATCCGTCCGGGTCTGCCCCCGTCCGCTGCGCTCGGCGCTCAGGGTTGGTCGGCGTCAGCTGAGTTGGTGCGACGCCTGTTGCACCAGATCGGATACTCGTTGCAGACCCCGGCCAAGGCGGACCTGGTGGGTCATCAGCACGCCGCCCAAAGTCCGTCGACCATACCAACGGCGTTGACGTACGTGTGATTGCCGCCATCGGGTGACATGTACAGGTCCACGATCTCAGCGTCGCCCAAGTTCCAGAACTGGTCGCAGATCTCAGGGTTGGATCGGGCGTAGCCGAGGGTGAACCGGAACCCCTGGCAATAGGCGGGGTCGTCGAAGTCGACGCTCAGCCCCGAGATCGTCGCGTTGGCGCTGATGTTTGGGCCGGTCTCCCCGCAGTATGTGAACGCTGCGCCGCTGGTCGATCGGTTCTCGGCTGCAGGCGTCAGCCGCACTGGATCGGAATTGGTTTGCGGCACCCGAGTAACGGCAAAGACACCCAATGACACGATCGCGACTGCGGCGATGATTGCCCATGGGTAGCGGCGGATCCAGTGTTGGAACTTTCCCTGATCGCCTGGCGTTGGCTGGCTCGCAGATCCGGTGATGACGGGTTCGTGACGTGCTGGCGGACCAACATTCCAGGGCATGCCGATATCTGGTTTGGTCAAACCTTGAAGGAGGTGGTTCTCGTCTGTCGCTGGTTGGTTGGATGCGACTTCAATGGATCGGGGAGGCCGCATCGACTGGCCTGCCAGTGGGAGTACCGGTCGTTGCCGTTGGGGCGCAGGCGTGGCCGCAGAAGGGAGAGCTACCCCGCACGAAGCGCAGTATTTCTCCGACGGTTCGCTGGCGCTGGTGCCGCACTGGGAACAGAACCGGGACATGGCTGCTTCCTTTTCGTGGATATCTGGCTTGGGTCAAAGAGAGTGGGTTTTGGGAGCTATCTGAGCGATGAGCGTGGTGCGTCTCCGTCGACCTTTCGTTGGCGGACGGCGGCGACCAACGCTCCGGCAGCGACCGCTGCTCCACCGATAGCGATACCGGTGGCGATGGTTGTCCCACTTGCGCCGCCCTCATCTGGCTTCGCGGCCTCGGTTGCTGGGGTTGTCGTCGTTAACGTGTCCGAAGTCGTGGTGGGCTGAGGCGAAGGAGTGGGAGTTGTCCTCGGGGGAGAGGCTGACGGGGATGGCACTGTCGGCGCAACGGTGGCTGGCGGGGTTGATGTTGGTGCTGTGGTCGGCGCCGTTTCGGTGGTTGCCGCAGGCACGGCACTGCTGAGCAGGTGTACCTGTTCGCTGACCGAGCCGGCGAGGAGGGGATACACATAGTCGCCCGGGCACACCGTTGAGGACATGTCTCTGTGGCCTGAAATGATGCTTGCCGTCACGGGTGAACCTTCGGGCCATTTGTTTGAGCCCTTCGACACGAAGGACGTGGTGGCCCCCGGTGTTGTGTCGAGAGAGTGACGGTCGGCGAGGTGCGCCAACAACAACTGCAACGACCCGATCATCTCGTCTGTTGGGCGGTTCTCGTGGAAGTTTCCGAGCAGGCACACCAGTTGTGCGTAGCCTTGGCTTCCACCTGTTGCATCGGCCGCGACTGGTCCGTTTGCACTTCCTTGTCGACCCTCCCACACGCCGCCGAAGCGATCGATGAAAAAGTTGTAGCAGACATCAGCCCAGCCCTTGTCGAGGCTGGTGTGGTAGCGGTAAACCTCCTGGATCTGGTCGACCACGGCGTTCTCGCGGTACTCGGTGCGACCGGCGGTGTGGTGCACCAGCAGGAACCGAACGTCCGTCTCAGGCTGCAATGCTCCGACGGGGGGCAGGCCAGCTCCCCAGTCGTCCCGAGGATGAATACTGAGACCGGCCGTGGGCTCGGCGCTCTTAGGATTACTGCGACGGCCAGCAAGGGGAAGCAACAAGCCCACAGCAGCCACCGAAAGCGCATAGCGCCGGGTAAGACGCCGATCGGTGAGGCACATGTCAGAGCGGTCCGTACCGAACGCTGCGATCGCCAGCGTTGAAAGTCAGTGGGGCCACGAAGCAGTCGTTCATGGCTGTGAAGCCGAGTTGATTGCAGGTGCCGCGCGCCTCGTCAAGGAAGTAAAAGGGCCCATAGAACACGACATAGATATCTTCACCCATCAGCGAGCCGCCCGAAAATGTTGGATTGAGCGACGGGCAGGTGTCGGCGTTCTTCACCGCCATGGCAGCCGGATTACCGGCGAGCGCGGCAGCAACCTGTTCGTACGTCTTACTCCCCACGATGGTGATCCAGGCCCCATCGCATGGCACGCCGTACCCGTCGATCAACGTTCCCGTCGCGCCGAACCCGTCGGTCTGAACCGCTGGGACAGTCTCGATGGGGACAGGCTCTCTTTCCAGGACGATCTCGATCGGCTGCTGAACAGGTGCTGATGCATCGACCCGACTGCGGGCAACAGACTTTTCGAGCACTTCGGTGACACTCATCCAGCCGTCCGCCATTGGGTAGAGCGTGGTGTAGCGGCGGTTCTGTTGGTCACGGATAAACACAGCTGCAATGGTGTTGCCATCGGTAGCGAGTTCTGCGCGACCGTCGCTCAACACCACTGCTGGCATCAGCACGCCGTCGTTGACAGTGAACAGCTCGACGGTGCTCGACTCGCCCTCCTCGCTACCGACGGTAGCGACCAACCCAAGCACGTCCCCGGTCGACACGGGGACGCGGAACGCTTCCACCTCAAGTACGACACCAGGTGTTTCTGGCAGCACAACGGTGCCTGACACTTGAGCGATGGCCGCAATGGCGGAGCCCTCTGTCGCCAACTGATAACCCGTCACGCCGACGCCGCTGGTGAGGTCTGTGAGGGTCAGTGCGTACGTTTCACCACCGCTTTCCATCTCGGTGCACGACGTCGCCGTCACGGCAGCAAGCAATCCTGGGCACGAAGCGATCGAGATTGGTGTTGTTACAAAATCTACTGCCTGCACGACACCGCCTGTTGATCCCACCGGTAGGGCTCCGACAGGGGCAGTTATGGCTGGGGGATTGCTGGGCGGTGCCGTTGTGGGGGTCAGGATGGCGCCGATTTCGTCCGAACCCGACATAGTCACCAGTACGCCTGCCGCTGTGAGACAGACGACAACTGCAGCCGCAGCGATAATCAGAAGCGCTCGACGATGCGAGTGGGCCACTGGTGGGGCTGCATGTCCAACGGTGCTTTGTTTTGCGACGTGGGCTGCGCGTGCCTCCGGCGGCCAGTGGACGCGTGTCTGGGTTGTCCACGCAACGCCGTCCCACCATCGTTCCGCCATCGGGTCGGCATACCAGCCCGATGGCGGGTGGCCAACAGGATCAACGACGGGTCCGGGTTCACCCGCTTCGCCGTCAAAACGCGTGTGACCAGTCCAGTCGACGCCATTCCACCAGCGTTGGGCTAAAGGGTCCGGGCACCAAGCGGGAGCAATTAAATCCACCACTTCAGTCCCGTCGCATCGAAGGGTCGGGTGGTCGCACGTCGCTGCGAGCGATGAACGGGAGCGTGGAGAAGTCGGTGTCCGGCGCAGCGGGCAGATCCGGTGGAGTGGGGGTTGCGGAAACTGGGGCGAACACGATGAGTGGTAAGTCATGTTGCTTGCCCCAGACCACGGCGGCGGCGAACGAACCGACCAAGCCCCATGTCAAGCCAAGGGCGAACACGATCAGAACGTTGTGCGACAGATCGAGCGCGAAGAAGTCGGTGTCGGGGACGTCGACCCACACCGACACGTTGCTGATGAGCTTGCCCGCACAACAGCAGACGGCAAAGACGACTCCTGTGGTGGTTGCGAAGCGGATGACCTCGGACTGCGAACGGGGGTGCGATCGCACCAAGCAGCGCCACGTCATTGATGCCACAACGATCGGTGCGATGAGCAGCATGAGCTTGGCCCAGCCCGGCACGCCTGAGTTGAATATGTGGATGCTTCGTGCATCGAACGAGGAGACGCTGAATGCCGCTGGCGCCCCCATGGAGAATGCGGTGATCCCACCTGAGATTGTTCCGCCGAAGAACAACAGCGTCACGAGGGAACCCGACACCGCGCTGATTGTCACCCCATTGGCTTCGATCAACGAGTAGGTGAGCACCACGGCAAGCGTGAGTCCCGAGGTGGCGCCGCACGAGAGCAGGGCGATCCGGCCTGGTGATCCGGCCTTCACCCAGGAAGGCGGGACCCGAACGCCGGCCCGGTACCGGCTGAGTAGGGCGCCAAGCACCACCAGGAAAAGAGTGATGATGAAAGCCTTGCCAGGCGAAGGCGCGAAACGTGCCTCATCAAAGTTCGAGCCCCCATCGAACTTGATCGCAGCGAGCTTGGTGGCCGCAACGGCTAGCAACGCTGTCGCCACCGCCATCTTTCCTGTGAACGCCCGAAGCCGGTTGGTGTCGGGCGCTATCGCTCCGGCGGCCCGGTCCGTCACGATGCGAGCCAACAGCACGGTACCGAACACCAGCGGGACCGCCAACGCCGAGACGCTGACGTAGCCATCGGAGCTCTCGAGGGTAAAGCCAGCGCCGAAGGCAGCCGAAGCAAAAAGGAAGATTGATTGAAAGACGTGGACGCCATCGAATTCGTCCCACATGAAAGCAAGCACCAGCAAGGCGGCAGACCCGACGAGGATCCCGGCACCGACTGCAAGTGCACCGACCACGGCTTGCAGCCAGTCGGCGCCCAGCCAGGAGGGAAGTGTCACCGGAGCCACCACGGGTGCAGCGTGAGTCGTAGCAGCCGATTCTTGTGGGGCCGCTATCGGCTCCTGGGTGGTGGTCACCGAATCGCGGCGTGTGCCGCACGACGAGCAGAACGGCGCCTGACCGACGTGCGCCGTGCCGCATGAATGACAAAACATTTAAGATCTCCTAAGACTCAGCGCCACTTTATTACAAATACTGTAGGCAGGTCGTGTATTTTGGGGTCTCTAGCGAGTTTGTGGAGTAAGGGGCAGAGTGGCTGAACCAGGGTGGGAAAATGACGCGCTGGCACAGCGATGGTGGGACGGAGCGGCGTGGTCGTCGGTTACCCGCCTTGAAGGAAATGCTGGCACCCCTGGTCCGACCGTTGATCCGGCTGGCACCCCTAGGCCGGGGTGGTACCCCGACCCATTCGCGCTGCGGTGGTGGGACGGCTCAACGTGGACTGAGACCACCCAAGACGTCTTCGCCGTGCCCGAACCTGCACCGACCGGTGAGACGATCGGAAGCACCACGACTGCGCCACTCCCACTGCGTCGACGGCGGTTACTTACGTTTGCCTTGGCTGCCGGCCTCCTCGTGGCGGTGGCGGGCGTCGTGGTCGCAGTTATTGAAGGGGGGTCCAACGAGATGAGTGCTGAACCGGTCACCAGTATTTCCGTGGAGGCACCTGAAGCTGCCTTAGCCCTAACGACGACTAGCGAAGTGGCGACCACAACCACCTTGTCGGAAGAAGATCTGTTTGCGGCCGCTTCCGCGTCATGGGGACTGGCCATAGATCGCGGGCCGGCGTCGGTAGCATCGTCCAGCGTCGGTATCATCGCCGCCAAACTCACTGCAGCGACCCTCGACCGCGATACTGGCCTCGTCTCGATCTGGGCTGCTGATGGCAACGGCACCTGGATCGAGAGCGACGAATGGCTGGTCGAGGGCTGGTCGCCTGGCATGTCGGGGATCGAGAACATGGCGATGGTCGACCTCACCAATGATGGTTCGACCGAACTGTTCTTGGAGTATTCGTCGGGCAATGGCTTCGTGGGTCGCGTGTATCAACAGGGCACACCGGGCTGGACCAGCATCGGCTTCGGTGAGCTACTCCGCTTGCAAGAAGATGGCACGCTGCTTGGAACCACCGAGGTGTGCTTGCCCTCATGCGCTGCTGGCTTCGGCGTGCCGTACTCGTATTTGTGGGACGGTTCACGGTTTGTAACGCAGGCCGTTGACAGCTTCGGCAACCCAATCACGGTCTTCGTAGAAACCACCTGTCCGTCGTATCGCTTCGTGGTGTACGCGCCACTCAGCCGATGTGCCAAGGGCGACGCGGTTCAGCAACTACAGTTTGCACTCGATGCGGCTGGGTCGCTGTTCTACACCGACTACGGACGACAAGCGACCGATGGCTACTTCGGTGCTGGCACCGAGACATCAGTACGCCTCTATCAGTTTAGAAACGGACTGCCCGTCACCGGCGTGGCCGAAGGCCAGTGGTATTACAACCTGATCGAGGACTACAACTACTTGAGGGGGACCGGCTATGACTTCTGAGTTGTTCGGCCCGGTGGCGGAATGACGACCACTAAGTCCATCCCGTCGGTGTCGGGCAAGATCAGCACCGGTGGCTTTGGTGTCCTGTACAACGACCCCCGCGACCGACTGCAATGTATCAAGGTCTTGAAGAAGCCCCTGACCGGCGATTCTGCCCGGTCACTGCACCGGCTGGTCGACATCGTCCACTGGACCCGACCGAGCGATCGGCACCACCTTCTCAGTCGGT
>NZ_JBDNFF010000326.1:0-3175 GCF_041689975.1 Gemmatimonas sp. | reverse complement strand
GAGCATGCTCGTGCCATGGTGAGCGTTCGAGAGGCGCGCAAAGCGTACCGTGCGCACTATCTCACCTGTTTCTGGTGGGCGCGACCCGACCTTGTTGTTCGAACTCAAGATGTCGCGTGGGTGGCCGACGGCCTGCGTAAGCACGGCGGGCACGACGCGTGGCGTGTAGCCGCGCGACTCGAGCAGCTGCTGTCGCCGCCGACCTGATCGCTGCCGACGCGCCATGCCGCTCACTCCGTTTCAGGCATCCGTTCTCGCCGTCCTGGCGCCCACGCGTTCCGACGTGTCGTATTTGGCAGGCGGGGCTGCGCTGCACATGGGTCCGACCGGTGAGCGCTTCAGCAACGATCTCGATTTTTTTCACAACGCGGCCGACGCGGCGAATCAGACCTTCGCGGCCGACGCGCTCGTGCTGCGCGCTGCCGGCTATGAGGTCACGGTTCTGGCCGAGTATCGCGGGTTTGTAAGCGCCGCCACGCGCCGTGATGGCGAAGCCACGGTCCTCGATTGGGCGCATGAATCGGCGTGGCGCTTTCTCCCGCTCGTGGCCATGACTGGTGGCGGTGTGATGCTTCATCCCATCGACCTCGCGATCAACAAGCTGGTCGCGCTCGCCAATCGACGCGAGCCGCGGGATCTGGTGGATGCCATCTTCGCGGATACGCACATCCTTGAGTTTCCCGCGTTGGTGTGGGCCGTGGTCGACAAGAATCCCGGGCTCAATCCCTCGTCGTACCTCGAGCAGTTCCGCCGTCGCACCATCACGCCCGAGGACGCCGCGTATCTCCGCTTCACCGGTGCCTACCGCGTCGAAGAGGCCGCGCAGCATTTTCGCCGCATGGTCGAGAGCGCGGATGCCTTCATCGCGGCGAACACGCACCGAGAGCCTGGGGCGCTGCTCCAGAATCGCCGCACCGCATCCTTTTTCGTGCCACAATCTGATAGCGACTGGGCCCATACCCGCGAGCATCGCGGCGCGTTGGGCGGTGTCATCGCGCAACCGGCCGACATGACCGTAGGTTAAGCGAGCCTTCTCTCGTCAAAATCCCGTGGCGCCGCAATGAATCGCTGTCAACTCACCGGACTGCTTCCGCATGACTGATCCGGCACGCGACGTCGTCTCCCGCCTCACCGTAGCCTTAGCCGACCGCTACCGCCTCGAGCGCGAGCTCGGGCAGGGCGGCATGGCTACCGTGTACCTCGCGCACGATCTCAAGCACGATTGCGATGTCACGATCAAAGTGTTGCATCCGGACTTGGGCGCGGCACTCGGCGGCGAGCGGTTCCTCACCGAAATCCGCACCACGGCGCGCTTGCAGCATCTGCACATTCTGCCGTTGCTCGACAGCGGCGACGCCGACGGCCTGCTGTCCTACGTGATGCCGTTGGTGACCGGCGAAACGTTGCGCGCGCGATTGGAACGCGAGAAGCAGTTGCCCATCGATGATGCGGTCCTGATTGCGCGCGAAGTCGCTGACGCCCTCGGCTACGCGCACGGCCTCGGCGTGATTCACCGCGACATCAAGCCCGAGAACATCCTGCTGCAGAACGGCCACGCGCTGGGAGTCGCCGCGCCGACTGACGTCGGTTGGTGTGCAGCCCTCGTGGTCGCCCGATGGCACGCAGATCGTGTATGGGTTGGGTGAAGGTGGCGGTCCATCCGGCGCGATGGCAGTGGCCGCACGCGACTGACCAATATTCCGGAAGGGGTATTGGGTGCGCGGTTTTCCTCGGATGGTGCACGACTCGCGACCAGCCTCTTTCCGACTGACGCGCAACTCCAATCCGTGGTCATCGGCGGGCCACCATGGCCGATGACGCGTGCGACGTCGAAGGCGGCGCCGGGAGTGACGGTCGGCGCAACAAAGTTTGACGCGTACAACTGGTCCCGCGACGGGCGCTGGTTGTTCGGGGCCATGAGCGAGCAATCCGGTGACGTCGCGGGCCACGCGTTGTACGACATCGCTGCGGGTACGCTTCGTCAACTGAACGCCGATGCCGGCTCCGGCGAGCTCGCGTTCCTGCCCGGCTATCGGCAGGTCGTGTACTTCACCAACCGTGGCGCGTTGATCCTGCAGGATATCGAATCGCTGCAGCGGTGGTGATTGCCGATTCGCTGCCGTATACGGCGGACCTGCCGAAGAGCATCGTCGCGTCGCCGGATGGGCGCACGTTGTACTACGCGGCGCAGCAGGTGGAGTCGAATATCTGGATCGTGCGGCGGGCGGAGGCGAAGAGCCCGTAGGCCCTTGTTGACGGTGGTAGCCGCTGGCGCTCGAGTGTGCGTTACGCGAGCAGCCCAATGCCCAAGTGGTGACAGGCAAGGGAAAGTGCTGTGAGATCAGTCCCGAGGCGGGCGCTGTGTCCCCACGCCAATGCGGCGGCGCGGTGAGTTCGCTCATCTGGACGCCGTGTACGGTCCAGCCGGCAGTCCGCCAGCTGGGCCAAAAAGCAATACGCTCACGCTACAGCGGACTCCATCGGCACGGCATCGACGGTCGGCGCGTCGTCGTCAGGCGGCATGACGATCCACCGCACGAGGGCCAATACGCGCTTGACGTCCCCTACGGCCAGCGCGGCAAACGGTGTCTGCTGTTGCCCGTCGGGACCTTTCAGCATGACCTGCGGAGACGCAAGTAGCGCCACCAACTCTTCGGGGCTTAACCGAGCGCCGACGATTTCGTTGATCTGCTTAATAGCGTCGTACGGCCGAGGCACACCGGTATCCGCCTCGGGATGCTTGAACTGCGCCAGCGGATAGGAGAACGAGCCATCCTGTCGCGCCAAGGCCAGCACCCGCCCCTGCGCGCGCCACTGCCGAAGCGCCTCTCGAGACACCTGAAGATTCACACCCGCCTCATCAGCCGTCCATACGCCCCCCGACGCTTCAAGGCGCTCGGCCAGCGCGACTCGTCCCCGCAGCAGCACCGTAGCCCACGCGTCTTGCGCTGGGGCTTCCGTGATGACCATGTCCGCCAACGCATGCATCAGGGCGGAATTCGACCCAGCGGCAGCGGCCTGCATCACCGCGCACTGGGGCGCTCGCTGGACGAGGCCGTACACCAAGGCCCCAACGCGCGCCAGTAAGATCTCTGACGCTGCCGAGAGATCGGGCGCCGAGTCGTCGGCGCGAATCATCGTGAGAAACGACTGCTTGAGGAGGGCGCTCAAGGTG
>NZ_JBDNFF010000325.1:0-5265 GCF_041689975.1 Gemmatimonas sp. | reverse complement strand
TCGCCGGTCAAGTCGAGACCAGACAAACCACCACATTCCCAAAGCACATCGATAATGGACGCCGTTCCAATGCCAAAACGTTGGGCTGTAACTGCAGACAATCCAGAACTATTTGCTGCACTGATCAGTAAATGGTACCGTGGTCCTGCCCACCTGGTGTTCGCGCCCAATAGACAGGGCGGCCGCTTTGCCCTCGGCTTTATCCGCTGCGCGAAGGATGATGTCGTAGCCGGGGAACACCGACAGACGCCATTCGCTGCGGCTCGCGGTGTGGCGGACGTCGAGCTGCGGGCGGATGGACTCGTTGCCAGTGTAGAGTCGAAGCGCCGTGAGCCGGTCGATGGCAGCTGGGGCGTACCGCTCGAGCGCGGCGGCGACGGGGGTCCAGTAGTTGGCTCGCAGGCTCGCGACATCATCCGCCTGCAACGGCCCTCTCACGACAAACGCCCAGTCGCCCGGGGTGCGTGCGATGAGTCCGCGCTGATCCTACACGCGAACCGCCGCCGCGCTGGGTAGGGCATCGGACAGACCGACATATGCTTCCGCGTCGGTGCGCGCTTTCCACCAGCCAAACGCCTCTGCTTCTGGCGCCATGGCATCGCTCGGAGGAGGGGGGC
Source organism: Gemmatimonas sp. (assembly GCF_041689975.1). Classification (GTDB taxonomy): domain Bacteria; phylum Gemmatimonadota; class Gemmatimonadetes; order Gemmatimonadales; family Gemmatimonadaceae; genus Gemmatimonas. The sequence continues at coordinate 4,648 of NZ_JBDNFF010000325.1, read as the reverse complement.
GAACAGTGCCGGAACGTACGCGTGCTCCGCGCCGCCGACTGGTCGGCTGAGCGATGCCGAGCTGAGGTTCTTGGTCGGCGCGATGTACAACGACGATTCTTGTATCTGAGATTCCTGTGCGTGTGAGGTCAGGTGGACAGCGACTTGCAGCGGCAGTGCCGTCATGACCACTCCATTCCTGCCTTCAACGTCGCGCGGCAACGACGTGCTCCGCGCCGCGCTGCCGGGACTGCTCTTCGCGATCGTGACTCTGCTGTTCGGCTATACGATGGGCGTCGTGTTTGGACTGAACGAAGACCTCATAAAATCGCGGATTGCGGCTTCCGCCGATGCGGTCGGTGCCACCGTGTATCACGGCGACAGCGTGGCCGCAAAGGCGGTGTTGAGTAAGTCGTGGACGTACATGCAACGTGCTCATCTACACGCCGGTGGACTCGGTTCTGCGGCGATCGGCGTCACGCTCCTCGTCGTGATGCTCGGCGTCAGCGCGATGTGGACGCGCTTCATCAGCCTCGGTCTCGGCGTCGGTGCATTCGGCTACGCGGTGTTCTGGCTGTGGGCGGGCTTTCGTGCTCCCGCCCTTGGCGGCACCGATGCCGCCAAGGAGTCGTTGGCGTGGCTCGCCATCCCGTCAAGCGGAGCGGTAGTGATGGCCACGCTCGCGGCAGCGGTGCTGGTCGTGCTCACGCTCTTGCGACGGCGCGAGATGTAGCGTATCGGTGAGCGTACTTCGCGTCGAGAATGGCCAAAGCCACCACCAAGGGGTTGCCGATGACCCTGAATTCGTCTACGCTTAGCATCTCACGGCAGAAGAGATCCTTCGGGGTCTCCAACGCCGAACGCAGGCCGCTCACATAGCTCAGTCGGTAGAGCACATCCTTGGTAAGGATGAGGTCACCGGTTCGATCCCGGTTGTGAGCTCTTTGGGATAACCCCGTAAACCGTTCTGGTTTATGGGGTTATTCGTTTCCCGGGGCCATGAATGCTGGTGCGTTCGGTGGCCGGATGACGCCCAGAATAGCTCGAAGCTGCCCCGAAGCGACATTTCGTATTGCCAATAGATTGCCAGTCTGGCGCACGGAAATCCGTGCATTGTCGGGGCTCCCCGCCCGCCCGTCTGTGCGTTCTCTAAATTCTGGCACCGATTTTCTCTAAATTCTGTCGCAGAAGGAGCCATATCGTTCCATTGTAGCGCCGTTCCCGGAGCACAGGATCCCGTTCATGGGGAGGCGCAGGAGAATGCGCAGCATGCTCGATCGACACGCCGTCCAGGCGTTACTCCACGCGGCGCAGACGCCCCGCCAGATTGCCCACCAGCTCGGGATGTCGCGGCGCACCGTCCAGCGGATTGCGCTCGAGCCGCCCGTGACGACGGTGGATGACACGGCCGCGCGCGCGGCCTGCGGGATCGGTCGCCCCGGCGTTGGGGACGCGACCACGACGCGGCTCCGCGAGTGGCTCGAGGCGGAGCCGACGCTCCCGTCTGGGGAAGTGCAGCGGCGGTTGCACGACCTCGGCACGCCGCTCGCCCTGTCCACGATCTACCGGCTGCTCGGCCCGGTGCGGGCCACGATTCCCGTCGCGGTGATGGTCCGCTTCGAGGGCGTGGCGGGCGAGTTTGCGCAGTTCGGTTTCGGGGTCGCCGACGTACGGCTGACGACCGACACGCCGACGGCGCGCGCCCGCCGCCGAATCCATTTCGCGGCGTATCGGCTCAAGTGGTCGCGCTTCCTGCACCTCGTGATCGTGCCTACGGAACGCGTCGAGCCGCTGGTGCGGGCGCTGCTCGCGGTCTTCGATAACCCGAAGACCGTGGTGCTGCGCCGCGACGCGGGGCGGCCGGTGTGGAATGCGACGCTGGCGCAGGCCATGCTCGACTACGGCTGCGGCATCGAGCTCTGCACGCCGCACGCCCCGGAACAGAAGGGCAGCGTCCAGCATCTGGTCGGCTTTGCGAAGCGCGCCTTCTTCGCCGCGCGCCGCTTCCAGGATCTCGACACGGATCTGCGGCAGCAGCTGGCCGAGTGGCTCGTGTATGCGAACACGGTGCGCCCGTCGCGCGCGACCGGGGTCCGGCCGCAGGCGCGGTTCGCGCTCGAGCAGTCGCGCCTCTAACCGCTCGCCATCGCGCCCGCCGACTACGGCCTGCGCGTGCCGGTGACCGTCGGGCCGACGGCGATGGTCCACTATCAGGGCGTGCGCTACGCGATGCCGGCCAAAGCGTGCGGCCTCCCGGCCACGCTGCCCCTCTATCCCGACCGGGTGCGGATCGTGTGTGCCGGCGGCAAACATGACGTGGAGCATCCCCGCGTGCCGGCCATCGGGACTATCAGCTATCTCACGGGCCAACGGGCGCAGCAACTCGCCGCGGTGTACAGCGAACGCAAACGCCTGTACTACATGCGCGAGCGATTGGTCGAACTCGGGCCCATCGGCGAGGCGTATGTGACGGAGCTCGTGCATCAGCGGCCTCACACGTGGAAGGGCTGCATCGCGCGGCTCTTCGACGTGCTGGAGGCGATGGGCGACGCGCGCTGTCGGGTGGTGCTGGATCGCCCGCTCCGGCCCACGGCCCCGCCGCTGCCCGCCGCCGCGCTGCCCGCCGTTGCGCCGCCCGCCGTTGCGCCGCCCGATCTCGATGAGATGCTCAAGCGCTTGGCCTTGCCGACGATCCGGCGCCTGCACGCCGAGCTGGCCGTGCGCGCGGAAGCCGAGGGGATGGGCTATCGCGCCTATCTCGATATCATGGTCGCCGAAGAAATCGCGCATCGCGCCGAAACGCGGCTTCGACGCGCCGTCCGTGCGGCGCAGTTTCCGGCGCTTCGCACGATCGACGATTTCAACTTCACCTTTCAATCCGCGCTCCGGCGCCAGATGCTTGGCAGCTATCTGGGCGTCGAATGCGTGACCGATGGCCGCAGCGCGATTTTTAGCGGACCGACCGGGACCGGAAAAACGCATCTCGTCATTGCGATTGCGTATCGCGCCCTGCAGCACGGCTACGACGCGCGCTTCGTGTCGGCGGACGTGCTGATCGGCGAACTGTCGCACGCCGCCCGTCTCGGCTCGCTCGACGCCGCGCTCGCCCCGTACCTGCACCCGCACGTCCTCGTGCTGGACGAGATCGGCTATCTCGCGCACGCCGACGATGCCGCGAATGTGCTCTGTCGCGTCGTCAACGAGCGGTACCTCCGCCAGCTCCCGATCCTCGTCACCACCAACAAACCGCTGGCGGCCTGGGGCCACGTGCTCCATGATGGCGACTTGGCCGAAGCGATGATCGATCGCCTCCTCGAACGCGGCGCGCATTTCGAAATGCGCGGTCGCTCCTACCGCACCCGCCACCTCAAGGAGACCGACGGCGACACCACCGCCGATGCGTAGATCCCCTCACCGCTGAGCCTGCGACAGAATTGAGAGAAAAAGTTTGACAGAATAAAGAGAACTTATACCTCCAGCTTTCGCTCTTCGATCAACAGGAGCTGGGCGAGATCATCAGCGACGCGTATCCGGGCGAGCGGCTCATCGCGTGTCGCAACCCGTTGCTCGCGGTGAAGCGGGCTCGCACACGCGTCGAGCTCTTGGCGGCCACGGAACGCAAACTCGGCGTCATCACTGCCGCCACGCAGCGCGCGCGTGGCCGCTCCACGGCCGCGATCGCATCGGCGTGCGCGTGAGGCGCGTGCGCGGGCGCTTCAAGATGGCAAAACACTTTACGTACGTGATCACCGAGACCGGCTTCACGTACGCGCGCGACGACGCGCGCAATGCGGCCAAAGCGGCGCTCGATGGGATCTACGTGATCCGTACCAATGTGCCCGCGGCCACGCTCGCCGCGCTCGACGTCGTGGCGGCCTACAAAAGTCTCTCGCACGTCGAGCGGGCGTTTCGCACGATGAAGTCGGCCGATCTGGAAGTGCGCCCGATCTATCACCGCATGAAAACTTACATTCGCGCGCACGTGCTCGTGTGCATGCTGGCCTACTACGTGGTGTGGCACATGAAGCGCGCGCTTGCCCCCGTGCTCGTCGCCGATGCCGATCCGGCAGCGGCCCGCGCCGAGCGCGTCTCGATCGTCGCGCCTGCGGTGCGCTCACCCGCAGCCTTCCGCAAGGTGGCGCGGCGCCGCACGGAGTATGGCACGCCGCTGCACAGCTTTCGCAGGCTCGTGCGCGATCTCGCGACGCTCACGCGCAACAGCGTGCGTCTGGGCGAGGCGCGGTTTCAGCAACTCACCACGCCCACCGCCGGGCAGCAGCGCGTTTTTCAGCTCTTCGACGTGCGATGGTGAGTTCGGTGCACCGATGTACCCGGTAGCGTGTACGCGTCCGATCCACGCAATACGCTGCTGTGCAACCGTTTACGCCCATTCTCCTCCACCAGACTTCGGGCTAGAGGGGAACGCTGCGGGAGGCAGACTACCTGTGTCGGCTACGGAACCTTGAATACGATTCCCCCAAAGACGGCCAACGGCACACCAATGGTTGTCCCATCGCCGAGCTGACCAGCGTTATTACGGCCCCAGCAAAACGCCGCCCCCGTGCTCGTCAAGCCGCAGGTGTGGGAACTGCCACCGGCGAGTGACACGAAGGTCCGCCCCCCAGCGACCGCGGTCGGATCCGTCCGGTTGCTGGTTGTCCCATCGCCC
>NZ_JBDNFF010000324.1:0-22224 GCF_041689975.1 Gemmatimonas sp. | reverse complement strand
GCGAAAGCACAGTACGTAGGTGTCCTGCATGCGCTTCACACCGCACGACTGCAGCACGACTTGCACGCCGGCAGCGCTGGCTATGCCCACACGCGCCATAGCGTATGCCACCAGCTCCGGCACGCGCACCGATGAATCAGCCGGAGGCGTCCGCCCGTTGAAACGCGCCACCGACGCCGACAGATCGTCGGCGAACGCCCTCACGGTTAGCGTGTACCCTTGCGCATCAGCGGTGACCGTCGAGTGCGTGGTATGAATGGCATGCGCACGCGCTGGCGATGTCAGACTACAACTGCACAGCAAAAGGACGGCCGCGCGTCTCACCGCGGAAAGCGTTGCCATGCCCACTCCGTCGCAATCAGGGTGACGGTCAGCGACACGACGCACAGTCGTAACGGGAACGGATCGCGCGACGGTACTGCGATGGACAATCCGCGATCGACCAAACGAAATAGCACCGCCGTGGCGGCAAGCACCACAATCTGTCCGGCCTCGATGCCAAGATTGAATCCCAGCAGGGGCACCGCGATCGAATCGAGGAACAAGCTGCGCAGGTATCCCGCGAAGCCGGCGCCGTGCACCAACCCGAACGCCGCCGCGAACAGCACGCGGCGCGTCGAGAACACGCTCTGCGACGCGCGAGTGCGCTGAATGATGTTCTCGATGCCCGTCGCAATGATCGTGAGCGGAATCAGGAACTCGACGAGGCGCGACGGCAGCACCAGCACGTTGGTGACCGCCAATGCCAGGGTAATGGAATGCCCGACTGTGAACGCGCTGATCACCCACAACACCTGTCGCCAGTCTCGGCCGCGATAGATCGCGGCCAGAACCAGTAGAAAAAGTACGTGATCGAACGCGTCGAGGGCCACGATGTGCTGAAAGCCAAGTGCCGCAAAGCTCAGGAGTTCGGAGAGCATTTATCGGCTCGCGAACACGACCAAGGGGGCGCTCGCGATCAACGCCGCGTGCCGGCGGAGCATCGGGTCGGGCGTCTGGAAGCGCAGCGCTTTGGCCATCATAGTCCGTGCCTCCGAGATTCGTCCCGCACGGTACAAAGCCCACGCTGCAAGGTCATAGCCATACACATCCCGGCGCGTCTCCACCTCAGCCAGTGCCCGCGTCAGCACCGCCGCGACTTCCTGTTGCTGATCGAGCAGATGCATACTCCACGCGCGATCGTACGGCCCGCGTTGCGCCGAGGCAATCACGGACAGTGTCTGCGCATATTCCCTCGCCTTGGCGCTTTCACCACGCTGTGTGTAGGCCTTCGACAATAAACCGAGCGTAGCCGGATCGAGACGCACGGCGATCGCTCGCTCCACGCGATGACCGCATCGGGCTTCCGCTGCTGTTCGGCCAGTCGCGCCATGGCGGCCATCAATCGAGGATCTTGATCATCGAGGGCGAGCCCCGCACGATAGGCAGCGGCGGCGTCTCGCGCTCGGTCCGCGCGTAGTTCGAGATCTCCCACCGCCAAGTGAAACCACGCCTTGGGTTCAGTGGACAGATCACGACGGGCGAGCGCCTCATCGCGAGCGTCGTGCAGGACCCGTCGTGCCTTCTCCACGTGATTCGTAAGCTCCAGCCAACGCGCCAGCCGCGACGCGATGGAAAGGCCGGAACGCGCCGTCCACACGGTGTTGAACATGGCCGATGCCGTGGAGTCGTCACCGAGTTCCATCGCGACTTCGCCGAGTAGCGCGCGATACGCCGGCTGCTCGGGTTCCCATTCCACCAAAGTGCTGGCGACATCTTTCGCCTCGGTAAAGCGATGTTGTGCCAGCAGCGTGTTCGTCAAGGTCACGGCAGTCGCGGCATTGCGCCGCGTGCGTGTCGCGAGTGAACGTCGGGCGAGCGTCTCGGCTTCGAGATACTCGTTGAACGATCCACCCTCACGCGCTTTCTGCATGTGCAGCGCTGCCAATTGACCCATGGCGATGGCACTGATCGGATCGGCGGCCAGCGCCTGACCCCAGACTACGATCTGGACGTCGCGCGCTGCGCGCTCAGCTTCACGTGAGGCGGCACGGGACGCCAGCGCTGATGATGTGGCCGCGGTCGTTTTCGGCACGTCGAGATCGACGCCTATTGCGCTGTGGAAGGCAATGCCACCGAGGCCCGCGATCGTGCCACCGATCGCAGTCGTCCACACCATCAACTGGCGATTCATCGTGCGGCTTCGAGGTACGGGAACGTGGTGCCGTACGTCCGCACCGATGTGCTGACGTTGTCCGATGTCAAACCCGCGACGACAGATGTCGCCGGGTCCAGCAGGTTGCCGAACGTCGCCGTAAGACCGGCATCGACCACATCGTCCTTGAGATTGCGACCACCGTAGCCGCTGGCCAGCGCCCAGCTCAGCCAACCTGACGTCGAGGCGGTACGATTCGGGAAGACCATCAGCATGTCGGGCACGAGCACGGCATCGAGAGTATTGCCGATCGTATTGCCACGATTGAAGGCGTCGGTGAACGACTTGATTTTGGTGCGGAAGCCATTCGCGACGTCGGTCGCCGGCGCCGTGGTATTGTGCAGGTCGTGGTCGCGCTTGGCGAAGAACACTTCGCTGACCAGCGGATTGCCGAGACGCTCGACCTGCGAGTACACGCGAACCGTGGTACCATCAGGCCCAGTCATCGTGTTGTCGTTGTCGTCATCGCTGCAGGCCGCGAACAACGGAAGGACCATTGCAACAGCGAATACGCGAGTGGCGAGTGAGCGACGCATGCGCAGAGCTCCGTGGGAATTGAGTGAGATGTTCATCGGCTGATGGTGCCCCAGACACCGAAGCTGGCGGTCGCGGCCGTGTTCGACTGCAACAACGCCTTCGGCAGTTCAATCGCGATCGCGAGCGTGTTGAACGGGCGGAGGAAGTCGATGCCGGGCGTGCGGAACGCAGTGGCCGTGGGCGTAGCTGGTCCCGACAACGGGCCGGTGGACGGGCGTCGATCGGGAATGATGTTGAAGAACTGTTCGAGATCGATCACGAATGGCTCGACGCGCACGCCGGTGAATACTTGCCTCCCAGCCGCGGAGCCTCCTATCGCGCCCACCGTGCCGGTCAGCACGGGACCTGTGGTGATGAGCGCCGACCTCGTGCCGGTCATCGTCGGCGCTACCGGCCCGCGCACCGGATACCGCTGCGCCGCACCTACGCCGCCGTCGAAGGTGACCTGGAAGACTAGGTCTTCGATGGCATCTCCACGGTTATCGACCTTGAGCTGGTACAGCAGGTCCGGGTCGAACGATGCCGTAGTCCCGGCGATCGGACTCGACGTCGTCAGGACGAGCGCGATGCGATCAGCCGACGAGCCGGGAAACGCATACACATCATTGAGGTCCATACGCGGATTCAGTTCGACTTCAGGTGTGTCCTGATGGTCCGATGCGTAGACCACACCGGCCGCCCCGATCGAGCCGACGGCGGCGACCCGTGCGACAACGCGCGTCGCGCGGCGTGAGAGAAAGGAGAAATCCACAGCGAGGTGCATGGAGGGGATCGCGCTGAACGGATCGAGCGATCGGGACACCACTCGCCTCGCGGCGCACGCTCCCCTAAACTTCAGCGGAGCCCGCCGAGTGCGCGGGCCTCCCCTTCCTTTTCCGATCAGGTCCAATGCGCTTTCGCTCCCTCCCGCTGGCCGCGGCAGGGCTCGCGCTCGCAGCGTGTCAGCCGGCCAAGAAGCCGACACCCGCTCCGACGCCTGCCGCTCGCCCCGCCGGCCAGAATGGTACGCCGACCCCCGGTCAGCCCACGCCGGGTCAGCCTCCCGCTGGCGGACTCCCGGCTGGACTCCCTCCCGGACTCGCCGGCCTCGCGGGCGGCGGTGACCCGAACCCGCGCCCGTACGCATCCGTCATCACGCCGAAGGCCAAGACCAAGACGGGTGTGTTCGGCGTGCACCAGGTGGGGTCGCGTCTCTATTTCGAGATCCCCGCCGCTCAAGTGGGCAAGGACTTCGTCATCACGACCGTACTCGCCGGCACGCCCGCAGGTATCGGCATCAACGGCACGCTCGGCCCTGATCGCGTGATTCGCTTCGAGCGCCGCGAGAATCGCGTCCTCATTCGCGACATCAACTTCAATAATATCGCCACCGACAGCACGCTCTCCACGCGTAAGGCCATGGCGTTGATCGAGTTTTATCCGATCATCGCCGCGCTCAACGTGGAAGCGTACGGCAAGGACAGCGCGGCCGTGGTGGAAGTGACGCGGATGTTCACCGGCGGCATCCAGGAGTTCACCGCCGGCGGTCGTCGCGCCACCGTCGACGCCTCACGGTCGTACATCGACAAGTTTTCGGCGTTCACGCGCAATGTGAATGTCACCGCCACGCAGACGTTCACGGCGATCGGTGGCGCCGGTGGCCTGCCGGGGATCCCGGGGCTCAATCTCGGAGGCGGCAGCGCCACGACCGAAGCGTATACCTTCTCGCTGGTGCGCTTGCCGGACGATCCCATGATGCCGCGCATGCTCGATGCGCGCGTCGGATACTTCGGCGAGACGAAGACGGACTTCGGGTCGGCCGAACAGCGCGTACTGCCGCGTCGCTACATCGCGCGCTGGCGTCTCGAATGCTCCGACCAGAAGGTCGGGAATCTGTGCGCCCCGAAGAAGCCGATCACGTACTACGTCGACCCGGCCACGCCCGCGTGGCTGATCCCGTGGGTCCGTGCCGGTATCGAAGAGTGGCAGCCCGCCTTCGAGCAGGCCGGCTTTGCCAAGGGCATCGTGGCCGGCACGGCGCCGAACGATCCCGATTTCTCTGGCGAAGACGCGTCGGTCGCGATGGTGCGCTGGCTCCCGTCGCCGGTGGCCAACGCCGTCGGGCCGAGCACCACCGATCCGCGCACCGGCGAGATCATCGACGCCGACGTCCAGATGTACCACAACATCATGGACCTCCAGCGCAACTGGTACTTCACGCAGGTGGGACACCTCGACAAGCGCGCGCAGACGTTCCCGTTCCCCGATTCGCTGATGGGACGGCTCGTACAGTTCGTCGTGGCGCACGAAGTCGGCCACACCCTCGGCTTCCCGCACAACTTCAAGGGCAGCTCGATGTACCCCGTCGATTCCATCCGCAGCAAGACGTGGGTGGCGAAGATGGGCCATTCGCCGTCGATCATGGACTACGCGCGCTTCAACTACATCGCGCAGCCGGAAGACGGCATCGCCCTCGGCGATCTCGTGCCCAAAGTCGGTCCGTACGACACGTACGCCGTGATGTGGGGCTACAAGCCCATCGCGGGTGCGAAGACGTCGGACGACGAAAAGAAGACGCTCGATGAGTGGGCGCGCATGCAGGACTCCATCCCGTGGTACCGCTTCGCCAGCGATGGCGGCGCCGGTGGCGCGGATCCGGGTGAGCAGTCGGAAGCCATCGGTGACGCCGACGCCGTGCGCTCCACACGCCTCGGCTTCAAGAACCTCGAGCGTATCGTGAACCTCGTGGTGCCGGCCTCCACGACGGATAAGACCGCCGACTACTCGTTGCTGCGAGCCACGTACGGCGCGGTGCTCGGGCAGTGGGCCACCGAAGCCAACCACGTCACCAAGATCGTGGGTGGCCAGAACAAGCAGGAAAAGGCCGTCAGCCAGGGTGGTCCGGTGTGGACGCCGGTGCCGCGGGCGCGTCAGAAGGAAGCCGTCGCGTTCCTCAACGCGGCCGTGTTCAGCACGCCCACCGCGATGATCAAGACGGACATCCTGTCCAAGCTCGAGTCGGACGGTAACATCAATCGCATCACCGGCGCGCAAGGTCGCGTGCTCGGTGCCCTCGTGGCCAACGCGAAGCTCCAGCGCATGGTGGAGTACGAAGCGCTCGCCGCGAACAAGAGCAGCGTGTACACGCTGGGCGAGATGCTCACCGATCTCCGTCGTGGTCTCTGGAAGGAGATCTACGCCGGAGCACCGATCGACGCCTACCGTCGTCGCCTGCAGGCCACGTATCTCGAAGCGATGGCGTCCAAGATCAAGCCGCCCGCTCCGAGCCCGCAGGAAGCGGCGCTCGCCGCCGCCTTTGGTCAGGCCATCGTGAACACGCGCGATTTCCGCCCCTTGCTCAAGGACGAAATGCGTACGCTCGATCGAGAGCTGGTAGCGGCCGTTGGGCGCTCCAGTGACCGCACCACGCGCGCGCACCTGCTGGACGCGCGTGATCAGATCAAGGCGATGCTCGACACCGACAAGTAGTTCGTCGTCGACCTTGGTCGAAGAGCTGTAGGTCGAAACGGGGCGGTCGCGCAGAGAGAGTGTGGCCGCCCCGTTGGCAGGAGTTCGCAATGCTTCGCACCGAGTGTGTAACCGGCGCCATCGCGCCTACGTAAATTTCCCCATATGTCATTGCACGCTGATTCCGCCCCCGGCGAGGTCGCCCCGGTCCGATCCGCCCTGCGCGGCCAGTACGAAATCCAGCGGGAGCTCGGGCGCGGCGGCATGGGCATCGTGTTGCTGGCGCGCGACGAACGGCTCGACCGGCTGGTCGCCCTCAAGGTGCTGCCCCCGCAATTCGCCGAGCAGGCGGAGACCAAGGAGCGGTTTCTGCGTGAGGCGCGGATGGCGGCGCAGCTGTCGCATCCGAACATCGTGCCGGTGTACCGGGCCGACGAGATCAACGGCTTCGCCTTCTTCGCAATGGGCTTCGTGGACGGTGAGACGCTGGGCGAGCGGATCCGCGATCGCGGCGCGCTGCCCGCCGCCGATGTGGTCCGGGTGCTGCGCGAAGTCGCTTGGGCGCTGGCCTATGCGCACGCCCGCGGCATCGTGCACCGGGACGTGAAGCCCGACAACATTCTCATTGAACGCGGCACGGGCCGGTCGGTCGTCACCGACTTCGGTATCGCCCGCTCCGACTTCAACCCGTCGCTCACGCAGGACGGGCACGTACTGGGCACCGTCCATTTCATGAGCCCCGAACAGGCCAGCGGCGAACCGCTCGATGGCCGCAGCGACCTGTATGCGCTGGGGTGTATCGGCTTCCTCGCACTCAGTGGACGGCTGCCTTTTGAAGGTTCTGCGCCGCAGGCGATTCTGGTGGCTCACGCCACCAAGGAGCCACCGTCGCTCCGATCGGTGGCGCCGTCGGTGCCGCCGACACTGGCCGCCGTGATCGATCAGTGCCTGCGCAAACGGGCCGACGAACGTTTTGCCAACGGCGAAGAGCTGGCCGATGCGTTGGGGAAGGCGCTCGACGCTGTGGAAAGCGCGGCCCGCGACGACACCGGGCAGACCGCGCTCTCCAGCGACGAGGCGATGCTGGTATGGCGGCGAGCCGCTGAATTGCAGGCAGAGGCGGCGGCTCGGTTGGAGTCCCGCATGCGGGCGGTGAGCGGCACGAAGGAGCTGGGCACGACGTCGATGGCGCCAGTCGACATGCAAAATAATGCGACAGCGTCTGATCAGCGAGACGGCACTGTTACGCCCCTTCAGACAGACGCCTACCGATTGCGTGACGTCGAGGCGGCGGCGATGGAAGCGGGCATCTCGCAGCGCTACGTCGCGCTCGCCCTCGACGAGCTCCGGGCATCCCCGAACGCCATTCAGCGCGCGCAGCCGATGCCCCAATGGAAGGAAACGCTGGCCACACGCCTGTTCGGTACCACCCAAAGAACGCTGTCCGTGACCAGACGCTACGCCGCGTCACCTCGCGCGGTTCTTCAAGTGTTGGGTCGATCTTTGCAGGGAGCACCGTGGTCGCTGTCGCTACGCGACACACTAGGCGGACACCCTCTCGATGGTGGCGTATTAGTGTTTGATCTTCCTGCGATGTTAGACGGCAACTATAAGTGGACGTGGACCCGCTACGGTCTGTACGTCCCTGAACTTCGCGTGTCACTTTCTGCTGCGCCGGGGACCGCGAAAGCCTGCGAAGTCACCATCCAAGTCGATCTGCGCAAAGGGTTGATGCCCAACATCGCCGGGTACGGCATGATAGCCAGCGGCGGCGGTGCCTTCGGCGGTCTCGTCGGTGCCGTGATCGGAAAGAAGGCCTTACTGCTCGCTGGTGCCGCGATCGGCGGCCCGGCACTGGTCGGCGCCCTGCTTACCGGTGTCGCGTTGCTGGCATGCGCTGGACCGCTGTACCGCTGGGAGATCCGGAAAACTGAAGGTGAGCTACAGGCTGCGTTGGCCGCCATCGATGTCGCCATGCGCTCGATCGACATCTTCGGCGATGCTTCACCGCCGCCGCGGCAAGGCAGCTCGGGCGTGGAGATGTTCGGCTTCTAAAGAGCCGCTTCCATTCTCTCATTACTGAGATACATTACAGGTATCCCAACTCCGAGCGCATTCGATGTCCATCCGACCCGTCAATAGAATCGTGCAGGCCCAACCCACCATGGAAGGCGCAGGCGTGCACCTGCACCGAGCCTTCGGATTCGGCGAAACGTCCGAGACCGACCCGTTTCTGCTGTTCGACGATTTCCGGAACGACGTGCCTCGGCAGTACCAAGCGGGCTTCCCGTGGCACCCGCATCGCGGCATCGAAACGATCACTTACGTGCTCGCCGGCAACGTCGAACACGCCGACTCGCTGGGCAATCGCGGCATGCTGGGCGCCGGTGATGTGCAGTGGATGACCGCCGGCAGCGGCATCGTGCACCACGAGATGCCCCAAGGTGATGCGCAGGGCCGCATGCACGGATTCCAGCTATGGGCCAATCTGCCGTCGTCGCTCAAGATGACCGCGCCCCGCTATCAGGATGTGCAGTCGAAGGAGATCGCCGAGATCGTGGACGACGACGGTACCACCGTGCGCGTGATCTGCGGCGAGTTCTGGGGCAAGCGTGGTCCGGTAGACGGCATTGCCGCCGATCCCTGCTATCTCGATGTGTTCGTCCCTGCCGGGCGCACCAAGTCGCTGCCCGTAGACGCCTACCGCAGCACCTTCGCCTACATCTTCGAGGGCACCGGAACGTTCCGTCATGCCTCCGACCCCATGGGCGTGCTCACAGAACGCACCGCCGGCAACGACGATGACCTGGTGCGGGACATGTCCGGCAATCGTTCGCTGGTGCTCTTCGACAGTGGCGACGAGGTCGTGGTGCAGGCCGGCGAGGAAGGCATACGCTTCCTCCTAGTCTCCGGCGCGCCGATCAAGGAGCCCGTGGCATGGCACGGTCCGATCGTGATGAATACCCAAGCGGAGCTGCAAGTCGCCATGCGCGAACTGCAGACGGGAACCTTCATCAAGCATTAAAACATCGCCGATCCATCGGCGATCCTCCGCCGCTACCCACAACCCACAACCCACAACCCACAACCCGCTACCCATGGCCCATGGCCCACGGGTTTTACGGCCACGGCCGTAACGCGACCAGTGTGCCACAGCGCGGGAACCTCGTCGCGCGGTCGGACACTCAAGTAGTTCATGTCCCTGCTGACCGAGACTGCGCGCGGACTCTACTGTGCCGCGGCCGACTGCTATATCGACCCATGGGCCCCGGTCCCGCGTGCGCTCATTACGCATGCCCACGGCGATCACCTCACCTGGGGCTGCGAGCGCTACCTCATCGCGCGCGATGGAGACGGCGTCACGCGCGAGCGACTCGGCGCGTGGGCGGCAGGCCTCGAATCGATCGCCTATGGCGAACGGCGGTACATCAATGGCGTAGCGGTCTCCTTTCATCCTGCTGGCCATATTCTCGGATCGGCGCAGATCCGCCTCGAACATCAGGGCGAAGTCTGGGTCGTCTCGGGCGACTACAAAACCGACCCCGATCCCACGTGCGCCGCATGGGAGCCCGTGCGCTGCCACACATTCATCACCGAAAGTACGTTCGGTCTGCCGATTTACCGATGGCCATCGCAGCAGCGCGTGTTCGCCGACATCAACGCGTGGTGGGCGCAGAACGCGAATGACGGGCACGTCTCGTTGCTATACGGCTACGCGCTGGGGAAAGCCCAGCGCATGTTGGCAGGTCTCGACCCGTCCATCGGACCGATCCTCACGCACGGCGCCGTGGAGCGCATGACGCAAGTGTATCGCGACAGCGGCATCGCCATGCCGAGCACCACCTACGCCCTCACCGCCGCCAAGTCGTCGGCGACGTCGCGCGCGATCGTGGTCGCGCCACCGAGCGCCGACGGATCCACCTGGGCGCGCCGATTCGGTAGTACGCGCGCCGCTTTTGCGAGCGGATGGATGCAGGTGCGTGGAGCGCGGCGTCGACGTGGTGTCGACAAGGGATTCACGCTCAGTGATCACGTGGATTGGCCGCAGCTGCTGAGCGCCGTTGAAGCCACGGGCGCCGAGCGCGTGTGGGTAACGCATGGATTCACGGGCCCCGTGGTGAAGTGGCTCACCGATCACGGCCTCGACGCGCGGGCCATCGCCACCCGATACCAAGGCGAGCGCGACGATGCCGATGCCGATGCAGCGATCGAACCACCGGCAAACGTCACACCGTGAAACATTTCGCCGCGCTGTACGACGCCATCGATGCCACCACCGCGACCAGTGAGAAGGTCGCGGCGCTGGTCGCCTATTTTCGCGAGGCTCCGGCTCACGATGCAGCATGGGCAGTCTCGTTCCTCGTCGGCCGGCGACCGAAGCGATTGGTCCGCACACCGGATTTGCGCGCGTGGGCGGCCCTCGCCGCCGATGTACCAGCCTGGCTCTTCGAAGAGTGCTACGCGCAGGCGGGCGACTTGGCCGAAACGATTTCGCTGCTGGTGCCGGAGAGCGACGCCAGTGACGATCACGCCCTCGCGTGGTGGGTGATGGACCGGCTGCTCCCCCTCGCCGGGATGGCGCCCGACGCGCAGCGTATTGCTCTGCTGCACGCGTGGCAGCAACTCTATGGCACGTCGCGGTTCCTCTTCAACAAGCTGCTCACGGGGTCGTTTCGCGTGGGAGTATCCGACGGTCTCGTGGTGCGCGCGCTCGCGCAGGTGAGTGGCATCACCGCCGAATCGATTACGCATCGTCTCATGGGGCAGTGGGAGCCGAGCGCGGCGTGGTACACGCAGCTGATTGCCACTGAAACGACCGACGCCGACTGGAGTCGGCCGTACCCGTTCTACCTCGCCTATCCGCTCGAGGCCGAACTGGCATCGCTCGGCGCTCCCAACGAGTGGCAACTCGAGTGGAAATGGGATGGCATCCGGGCGCAGCTGGTACGTCGTCGGGGACGCACATTCCTGTGGAGCCGTGGTGAAGAGCTGCTGGCCGATCGCTTCCCCGAAGTCGAGGTGAGTGCGGAGTGGTTACCCGATGGCACCGTGCTCGATGGTGAACTGCTGGCCTGGCGCGATGGCGCACCACTGCCGTTCAGTGAACTGCAGCGGCGCATCGGTCGGAAAACGGTAGGCAAGAAGCTGCTGGCGGATGTCCCGTGTCATTTGCTGGTGTACGACTGTCTCGAGTACCACGGCGCCGACGTTCGTGAGCAACCCATGCACGAGCGACGCGTGATGGCCGAGGCGATCGTGACGCGGCTACCGGGCGGTGCAGCGATTGGATTGTCTCCGGTGCTTGATATTGTGTCGTGGCAGGACGCGCACGAGGCGCGTGCTCGCTCGCGTACCATGACGGCTGAAGGACTGATGCTGAAGCGCCGCGCTTCGCCGTACGGCGTAGGGCGAAAGGTCGGCGACTGGTGGAAATGGAAGGTCAATCCACTCACGGTCGATGCCGTACTGGTGTACGCGCAGGCGGGTCACGGTCGGCGCGCCGGCCTCTACACCGACTATACGTTCGCAATCTGGGATGGCGATGCGCTGGTATCGTTCGCCAAAGCGTACTCCGGACTGACCGACGCCCAGATCCGCGAGGTGGATGCGTTCATTCGTCGCAACACGGTCGAGAAGTTCGGACCGGTACGCACGGTGAAGCCGGAACTCGTGTTTGAACTCGCCTTCGAGGGGATTCAGCGGAGCACGCGCCACAAGAGTGGCATCGCGGTACGCTTTCCGCGCATGGTCCGCTGGCGCCGTGACAAGCCGGCCAGCGAGGCGGATACCTTGGATACGGTAAAGGCGTTGCTGTGAGTGACGCCATGGATGTGGCGCGGTCGCGCGTCGATGCGTGGTTCGCCTCGCGTGGATGGAGCGCGTTCGACTTCCAACGTGAGGTATGGAGTGCGTACGCAGGCGGCGAGTCCGGCCTGATTCACGCAGCCACCGGTACCGGCAAGACGTACGCAGCGTTTGTGGGGCCCGTGCTCGAAGCGCTGGCGGAGCCAGCGCAACCGCGTGCCATGCGGCAACCCGCCATGCGGAAGCGCAGCGATGGTGCACCGTTGCGTGTACTGTGGATCACGCCACTGCGTGCCTTGGCGGCAGACACCGAGCAGGCACTACGCGAGCCCATCGAAGCGCTGGGACTGCCCTGGACGGTGGAGTCGCGCACCGGTGATACGACGGCCGCAACCCGTGCGCGGCAGCGCACGCGACTGCCGACGGCGCTCGTCACCACGCCGGAATCGCTGTCGCTGCTGCTGTGCCGGAAGGATCACGAGGCGATCTTCGCCGATGTGCGCTGCGTCGTGGTCGACGAGTGGCACGAGCTGCTCTCCACCAAGCGCGGCGTGCAGGTGGAACTCGCACTGGCGCGATTGCGACGAGTCTGTCCGAAGCTGCGCACGTGGGGCGTGTCCGCGACGCTTGGCAATCTCGATACGGCCGCCGACACGTTGCTCGGAATAGGTGCCGGTGAACAGTCATCACCGCGGCGTCTGGTGCGCGGTGCGGTGCCGAAGGACACGCACGTGGAGGCACTCACTCCGGAAACCATGGACCGCTTTCCGTGGGCTGGCCATCTGAATACGAAACTGCTTCCTGAAGTCATGCAGCGATTGGAAGCGGCGCAGAGCGCGATCGTATTCACGAACACGCGTTCGCAGTGCGAAATCTGGTTTCAATCCATCATTGCCGCGAACCCGACCTGGTTCGAGTTCACCGCCATTCACCACGGCTCGCTGTCGCGCGCGCAGCGCGAAGATGTTGAAGACGGCCTCAAAACCGGACGTTATCGCGTGGTGGTGGCGACCAGCTCGCTCGATCTCGGCGTGGACTTCTCCCCGGTGGATCTGGTCATGCAGATCGGCAGCCCGAAGGGCGTCGCGCGTCTGATGCAGCGCGCGGGCCGATCGGGACACGCCCCGGGACGAGCGTCGCGCATTGTCTGCGTGCCGACGCATGCCTTCGAGCTGGTGGAAGTAGCAGCTGCTCGGGATGCGATCGCCGCGGGCTCGATCGAGAGTCGCGATCCGCTCGATCGCCCTCTCGATCTGCTGGCGCAGCATCTCGTCACGCTTGCCCTGGGTGGCGGCTTCACGCGAGACGACGTGCTGCGTGAGCTTCGAAGCACGCGCGCCTACCGGCTACTCACCGAGCAGGAGCTCGACTGGGTCATCGATTTTGTCACCCGTGGCGGCGATGCGCTGAAAGCGTATCCGGAATATGCCCGCGTGCAGCTCGTGAACGAGCGCTACGAGGTGACTGACAAACGGGTGGCACTGCGGCATGTGCTCAACATCGGCACCATCGTCAGCGACGCCGCTATCGCGGTGCGCTACTTGAAAGGTGGTCGACTCGGCACGGTCGAAGAGAGCTTCGTGTCACGCCTCTCGCCCGGGGACAAGTTCATCTTCGCCGGTACGCCGTTGGAGTTCGTGCGATTGCGCGACCTGACGGCTTGGGTGCGCAGAGCGAAGGGCATCTCAGGTGCGATTCCTCGCTGGCAAGGCGCGCGCATGCCGCTCAGCACCGAACTCTCCCACGCGGTGCGCCTCAAGCTCGAGGAGGCGCGACAGGGCGTGTTCAATGGCCACGAAATGGAGGCGGTCAAGCCTGTACTCATGCTGCAGGCCGCACGTAGCATTATCCCTCGCCCCGATGAACTCCTCATCGAGCGCTGTGAAACGCGAGACGGTCATCACCTCTTCGTCTATCCGTTCGAGGGGCGTCTGGTGCACGAGGGGCTCGCTGCGCTCTTCGCCTATCGCATGGCGCAACTGGCCCCGTCCACGTTCTCGTTTTCGTGCAACGACTATGGCTTCGAATTGCTCACCGCAGAGCCGGCGCCACTGGAAGAAGCGCTGGAGTCTGGGCTGCTGGCCACGGAGCATCTGCTGCACGATATCACGCAGAGTCTGAACGCCGCCGAGCTGGCGCGACGGCAGTTCCGGGAGATCGCGCGAGTGGCAGGCTTGATCTTTGGCGGCTATCCAGGGCAGTCGAAGTCCGTCAAACAGATGCAGGCCTCGAGTAGTCTCCTGTATGATGTCTTCGTGAACTACGATCCCGACAACCTCTTGATTCGCCAAGCACGCCGCGAAGTGCTGGAGCGACAGCTCGAGTCGGGCCGACTCGGTCGCGTGCTCGCGCGGCTCTCACAGAGCACGGTGCGCGTCGTCGATGTGGAACGTCCCACGCCGCTCGCGTTCCCGTTACTCGTGGATTCCACCAGATCCCGTGTGACGTCCGAGAAGCTTGCCGATCGTGTGCGCCGTATGACGGTCTCGGCCGAGAAGTCCACGCGCTCGGGAAATGCCATGGAGTTTCGCACGCACGATGGTCGTGCTACGCGACTACGCTGAGTGACCACTTCCGTGATACCGACTGGCGCACTCACGCTTACCGTTGCCGACGAATTGCTGGTATTGCTCGCCGATCGCGCGCTTTGGCTGCCCGCGCGCCGCGCGGTGATCGTGGCGGACCTGCACTGGGGCAAAGCCGCCGCCTTTCGCGCCGCGTTCGTACCGGTGCCCACGGGTACGACGGGACGCGATCTCACTCGACTCTCCAAGGTGCTGCGCGAAACCAGCGCCGAGTCACTTATCGTGCTCGGCGATCTGCTGCACGCTCGGGCTGGCCGACACACCGATACCTTGGGAGCGATCGCTGAATGGCGCGACCAGCATCGCGCGGTAGCCATCACACTGGTGCGCGGCAATCACGACGCGCACGCCGGCGACCCGCCATCGTCGCTCGGCATCACCTGTGTCGATGCACCTCTACCGATCGGTCCGTTCATCGGGGTGCATGAACCCGAAACTGACCCTGCGGGCTACGTGCTGTCAGGCCACCTACACCCGTGCGTCTCCGTACGAGGCCGAGGCCGTCAGCACGCGCGCCTCCCTGCCTTCGTCTTCGGCCCCAACGTCGGCGTGCTTCCCGCGTTCTCGAGCTTTACCGGGACAGGAATGTACGAACCGGTGCCGCACGATCGGCTGTTCGTGATCGCCGATGGCGAGGTGATCGCGGTGTGAACCACGCCGGCGATCGTAGCGCAAGCAGAGCAGATCCGTGTTGTTACAGTGAAATCCGTAGCATCCGTGTGCCGGCTGTTCACGAGCTGTCCAGTTCCACCACCACCTGCCGAGCGGCACGATCGCACCAGCTGGAACGCGGATATCGCGGATTGCACGGAAAAAACACGGATAAGCCGTGCAGTGTCGGGAACGGCTGCCGATCGAGCCAGCGAGATCGTTCTTTGTTGTTCAACAACAAACAGCCAGAACGCCGCCGAGCCGACGGTGATTGTCGCACGATCGGAGCAGATCCGTGTTGTTGCGGTGTAATCCGCGGTATCCGTGTTCCGGCTATTCTCGACCCGGCCGCCCATTCGGCCGCCTGCCGATCCGCGCGATCGCTACGGCCGGAACACGGAGACAACGGATTACACAGAAAAGCACCGATAAGCCGTGCGATGGACCCCCGTTCAGCGGCGAATTGCGATCCGCCAGACCCACCACATCAGCAGTGGCTGCAACGGCAGTCGGACCCACAGCCCGGCGATGTACCCGACCGACGCATTCGCGGCCCGTGCCTGATTCAGCATGTGGACGTTCGCCGGCAGAACGGCCGCCAGCAGGGCAATCAATCCCCACGCGGCAGCAACACGCGTGGCAGGAACGAGCAATCCGATCGCACCAGCGATTTCGAAAACGCCGCTAACGTACGTAGCCAGACGCGCGTTCGGCACCCATGGTGGCACGATGCGATCGAAGACGCCCGGCATCACGAAGTGCAGGATGCCGGAGCTGAGGAAAACCACTGCCGGACCGAGTACGGCCCACGGGATCACGCGCGCGGAGCGCAAGGCTTCATCGCGCCGGCGCTGCGTACCAGAGCACGGCGAAGTAATGGCAGAGGCTGCCGCCCATCACGAACAGGTGCCAGACCGGGTGCGTCCAGGCGCGACGACGGTCGACATAGAAAATCACGCCGCCGGTGTAGCACAGCCCACCGGCTACCAAGAGCATCAACCCCGCCGACTCCATCGACGCCATCAGCGGCTTGATGGCAATGATGATCACCCAGCCCATCGCCACATAAATGGCCGTCGACAATTTCGCCATCGCACCGCTGCCGAAGACCACCTTGAACAGCACACCGAGTGCGGCCAGCGTCCACACGATGCCGAACAAGGTCCAGCCCCAGGTGCCACGCAGCACGCCAAGCGTGAACGGCGTGTAGGTGCCGGCAATGAGCAGGTAAATGGCGGCGTGATCGACCACGCGTAGCCGCTGCTTGATCCTAGGGTGCGGGATGGCGTGGTACAGCGTACTCGCCGCGTAGAGGGCGATCAGGGTGGCACCGAACACGCTGGCGCCGATCACGGTAAGCCGCTCACCGCGGTCGAGCGCGGCAAGCACCAGGATGGGCATCCCGATGAGACTGAGCACGAGGCCAACGCCGTGTGTCACGGCGTTGGCCAACTCCTCGCGGACACTGACGACTCGATCGGTAGCCATAACCTGAAATTTAATCGAGTCGGTGGGCGAATAGGCGTGACCTACTTGGCCGGCGCGAGCGAACTCAGCAGGCGTTCCACGAAGCCATTCACCGACGCATTCGTGTCGATCCAGCGCACCACTGCAACAACATCATTGACCGGATCCACGTAGATGATGTTATTGCCGGCTCCGACGTGTACGAATGCCTGCGCCGGTGCTGCCGGTACATACTTGCGATCAGAGTTCACGAACCAGTTCATGTAGCCGTAGGTCGGTTGCGCCGGTGTCGGCGTGAGCGCCTTCACGATCCACGCTTCGGAGAGCAGCTGCTTGCCGCCCCACACACCGCGGCGCTGCGTGAGCAGACCGAAGCGCGCCATATCCCAGGCATTGATCATCATGCCGCCACCCCAGTGGCCGCCACCGCTTACCGACTGCACCAGCTTGCCGTCGAGCACGATCCACGAGTTGTCATAGCCGTACCAGCGCCACGTGTTCGACGCACCGATCGGCTCCATGATCCGGGTCCGCAAGATCTCCGGCAGCGGCTCGCGCCACACCTGCAGCGCCGCCAGCGCCAGCGCATTCACGCGCGTATCGTTGTACTCGTAGGCCGTGCCCGGCTCCACACGCGCACGCGTGGTCCACGTGTTCACCTGCGGCGACGGGCGATCGGCCCACTCCGGCTTGCCCCACAACGTGCCTTCCCAGTCGCTCACCTGACGCAGCAAGTGATTCCAGGTGAGCCGCCTGTTGTGCGGACTGTCGAACGGACGTAGCCACTTGGCATCACCCGGCCAGTCGGCACCGAGGCCCGTGCCGTTGGGGTAGGCGCGCAAGATCGGCGGCATCACCTGTGACACCGTGTCGTCCACACTGCGAATGCGACCCGCATCGAAGGCCAGTCCCACCACCGTGCTCAGGAAACTCTTGGTCACGCTGTTCGCGATCTCAACCGCGTTCGGATCACCCCAACTAGCCACCACGTACCCTTTCCGCACGACCACACCCGTCGCGCCACCGCGCGGCGCCAACGGTCCGATCGCGGCCCCGAAGGGCTCGCGACCGAAGGTCTGATAGTGATTGAGTTCGAGATCGCGCGGTGTCTTGCTCTCCTTCTCGATCGCGTACGCGATCGCCTCCGCCAGCTTCACCGAGTCCATCCCCATCGCGCTCGGCGATCGACGCTCCCACGCCCCCGCCGGCGGCACATACGGCGGCGGCGCCACACGCCCCTTCTGCGCCGCCAGTGGCATCGCCAGCCCACCCATCAGCGTCCCAACACTCAAAACTCGAAACCCAGAACTCATAACTGCTGTCATGCAATCGGTCCTTTCTTCTTTGCGACGCCGATCACGCCCGGCACGTTGCTCTTCTGCAGCAGTGCGTTAAACGCGTTCACGTCCACCGTTTCCACCTGCTCCACCTCGGCCTTGAGTGTCTGCCACATCTTCTCGAGCGCGACCAGGCGATCTCTCACCGGCTGCGTGAGTTCGCTGTTGCCCTCCACCTGACCGAGCAGGAAGCCGAACTGGCCGTTGATCCCGTTCGCGTAGTTGATGATGTCCTGCCCGTTCCCGGCCTTGGTCGTCATGCGCGGATCGAGCTTGCCCAGCTTATCGGTGAGCATGCGGCCCGCCTTGGCAATCGTATCCGGTGCGCTCGTTTCCCTGGCGCGCATCACGTAGCCCTGCACCTGTGCCTTCAGATCGCGCACACGCAGCACGGCTTCATGAATCTCGTTGATCCGGTTCGAGAGCAGATTCGCCACCGAATCACGTTCGGCCACCACACGTGCTGGCACGTCGAGCCGCGGATCCTGCTTCACCTCGAGCTTCTGCGTGAGCACCGTGCTGCCCATCGTGAGACGCACCGTGTACACGCCCGGCACCACGCGTGCACCACCGTCGCCCGGCGCCCCGAACAGCAGCACGCCAGCGAGGCGAGCGGGTGCGGCACGACGCAAGTTCCAGTTGAACGTGTTGAGCCCCGGCTTCACGGTGAGCTTGTTCACCGAGTCGCCTTTCGTCGCGAACGAGCGCACCACCATGTTCTTCGCATCCACGAACTCGAGCAGCAACGAGGTGGCCGTATCGGGCGCCGCCGCCACGCGGAAATTCACCACCGCACCGAACGGCGGATTCTTGCCGGCACTGCGCGGCGTCCCGAAGCCGCCGCCGCCGGCCAACATGGCGGCGCGGGGTGCGTACAGATGCACCGCAGCTTTTTCGATCGCATCGGCGCGCTGACGCAACACCGAAAGGTCATCGAGAATCCAGAACGCACGCCCTTCGGTGGCTGCGATCAGATCGCCGTGCTTCACCTGCAGGTCCGTCACCGGTACCACGGGAAAATTGCCGCGGAATGGCAGCCACTGCGCACCGGCATCGTACGACACGTACACGCCCGTTTCCGTCCCCGCATACAACAGTCCCTTCCGCTCGGTATCCTCACGCACCACACGCACCGGCTCACCGTCGCGCAAGCCATTCACGATACGCGTGAACGTCGCGCCGTAATCCTTCGACACGAAGATGTGCGGCGTCGGATCGCCCATGCGATCCTTGCGGAATGACACGTAGAGCGTGCCCGCATCGTGCGGCGAGATGGCGATCTCGTTCACCAGCCCATCACCCCAGGCCGGCGGCGTGACATTCGTCCACGTCTTGGCGCCGTCACGCGTCCGCTGAATCAGACCATCGTCTGTGCCCACGTACATCGTGTTCGCATCGTGCGGCGACTCTTCGATCACGACAATGGTGGCGTACACTTCGCCGCCGGCGCCTTCGTTGGTGATCGGACCACCGCCCCAGCCCTGACGCGTCTTGTCGTTGCGCGTGAGATCACCCGAGATCGGCGTCCAGCTCTGCCCGCGCGTCGTGGTCTTGAACAGCACGTTGCCGCCATGATACACGATCTTGTCGTCGTGCATCGACACTTCGATCGGCGCCGTCCAGTTGAAGCGATACTTCGTCTTGTCGGTGGGCTCGGTGAGGTTCATCTCGGGCCACGGCATGATCGTGCGCGACAAACCGTTCGTCGCGTCCATCTCGTCGATGAGTCCTTGATAACAGCCGCCGTACACGTAGCGCGGATTCTTCGCGCTCACGCCCATGTTGGCACTCTCGCAGCCGGGGCCTTCCGTCCAATCGCGAATGCCGATACTTCCCCCCTCGCTCCGCGACTGGATGATCACCGAGCTGTTGTCCTGCTGTCCGCCGTACAGCTTGTACGGGAAGCCGTCGTCGACGGCCACGTGGTAGAACTGTGACGTGGGCTGGTTGTCCTGCGTGCTCCAGCTCTTGCCACCATCGAGCGAAATCGACGCGCCGCCATCGTTGGCGTTGATCAGGTAGTTCGGATTGGTCGGGTTGATCCACAATTGGTGATTGTCGCCATGCGTAGCCGATACGCTGGCAAACGTGCGGCCGCCGTCAATCGACTTCATCACCGGCGCGTTCATCACCCACACCACATCGGCGTTCTTCGGATCGGCGGTGATGTACATGTAGTACCACGAACGCGTCTGAATCAGACGGTCGCCCGACATCTGCCGCCAGGTCTTGCCGGCATCATCACTGCGAAACAGACCACCGTTCTCCGCTTCCACGATCGCGAACACCCGATCGGAATTGGCCGGCGACACCGACACACCGATCTTGCCCACCAGCTTCGGCAGTCCTTCCTGGCTACGCTTCCACGTGTCGCCACCGTCCACTGATTTCCAGATGCCGCTGCCGGCGCCACCACTGCGCACCATCCACGGCGTGCGCTGATGATCCCAGAACGCCGCGTACATGATGCGCGGATTGGTAGCGTCTATCGACAGGTCGCTCGCGCCGCTGAAGGCGTTCTCGCCCTTCAACAGCTGCGTCCACGTCTTGCCGCCATCGGTCGTGCGATAAATGCCGCGGTCACTCGTGCCCTTCCAGCGATCGCCCTGTACCGCGACGTGCACCACGTCGGGATTACTCGGGTGTACGCGTACCGCCGAAATCTGCCGGGAGCTGGCGAGTCCGATATGGGTCCAGGTGCGGCCCTGATCGGTGCTCTTGTATATCCCGTCGCCATAAGTGGACGACTGACCACGGATGGCGTGCTCACCCATGCCCACATAAATCACGTTCTCGTCGCTGGGTGCCACCGCGATCGCGCCCACCGACCCCGTCTTGAAGAACCCGTCGGAGATGTTGCGCCAGCTGTTGCCCGCGTCGTCGGTGCGCCACAACCCACCGCCGGTGTAGCCGGCGAAGTACGTCAGCGGCTGCGACGGTACACCCACGGCGGCCACCGAGCGGCCCCCGCGGAACGGGCCGATGTTGCGCCACGAGAGCGCGGTGAAGGTGGTCGAGTCGAGCGCCGACAGTCCGGCGGAGGGTCCGGAAGCAGCGCGCGACGTCTGTGCGCCGGCGACCGACGGAACGACCACGGTCTGAAGCAGGACGCCGCAGGCGAGCGGAGTCAGAAGTGCGGAGAAACCCATCGAAAAACGCATCGGGGAACGCCTGGCAGGGGTGGAAGATGGACCATAAAAAGCTACCACCTGCCTATACTCCCCGGAGCATGCTTGCACCTCGCTTCCGCTTCCGGCGTACCGCCGACTTCACCGCTCTCCGTCTCGGACGGGCGGTGCTCGGCTACCTCGCCTTGATCACGTCGATCATTACCGTGGCGCCGTTCCGCTTTCAGTGGATACCGGCGCACGGCCTGACCACCATCTGGAACTGGTCAGACCTGATCATGAACGTGCTGATGTTCGTGCCGTTCGGCTTCGTGTATCAGCTCACGCGGCCTCGTGGCGCGCCGCCCGACTGGCCACGGGTCGTGCTGCTCGGCGCCGCCCTCAGTGGCGGCATCGAGACGCTGCAGCTCTTCGAGCCCACGCGTTACACGTCGCTGCTGGACCTGGCCACCAACACTGCCGGCGCGGCAATCGGCGCCTGGATTTTTGCCAGGCTGGCACGGCGCCTGGAAGACGACACCGCTGTGCAGTCGCTGGCCCTCGAGCAGCCGCTCATGGGGCTGGTGTATCAACTCATTCCCCTGTGCTGGCTGATCGGACTGGGCAGCGAAGGCGGAGCCCGTCGGATCTTCGTGCTGCCCGTGGCCGCTTTCGCCGGTGCGATTCTGGGCACCGTACACGCCGCGTATCTCGCGCCCGAGCGGCATCAGGAGCGGCGATGGCTGGTCGCAATGGCGCTGGGTTGGGTGATCGTGTCCGTAGTCCCCGGTGCACGCGGTGACATCGACCTGATCTGCGCCGGTGCAACGCTCACCGTCGGGATCGCGCTACTGCGCAGCATCGCCACTACCCGCGACCGCGCCGTCGATACGCATCGTCGCTTCGAACTGCCTACACTGCGGCTCGTCCTGCCGCTGTTCGCAGCGTATCTGGCGCTCTCGTCGCTCTGGCCGCTGGATGCGGTCACGCCTGTATGGCATTGGATCGTGGCGCTGGCGCCTTCGCAGGTGGAGATGTCGCAACCGGCGATGTACCGCCTGCTCGAGCACGTAGCCGCGTTCACGCTTTTGGGG
>NZ_JBDNFF010000323.1:0-4809 GCF_041689975.1 Gemmatimonas sp. | reverse complement strand
GTGGAAGCCCGCGCCGGCGCGTTCGTCTATCAGGAAGCAGTGCACGGTTGTAAGGATGGATGGCCGAGTGGTTTAAGGCGCACGCCTGGAAAGCGTGTGAACGTGAAAGCGTTCCGTGAGTTCGAATCTCACTCCATCCGTTAAGTAGTTAGGAATTAACGATTTAGGCAACGCCGATGGATGCGCTCAAAAATGCTCCGAATGTCCATATCCAAATTTGTATCCAAATGGAGCGGACGGGCGGTATTTTAGGAGACAATTGGCTACCGAACGGGTGGCTCGTTGTCGATCTCTCTTCGTTCGTTTGTCGCTAGACCAAGGCGATCCAGTCCGATTGGGGAAGTGTTCCAGTGCCGTGATCGTTGCCTAGTTCCTCGAATAGTCCACCACTTTCGCCGCGGCCAGTTGCCACGCCGCGAAAGTGAGGTCGTGCGGTCAGTGGGACCAGTCCAACTCAATCCGCACCATCCGGTCCCGTTCTGTCCCGAACCGCTGCATGCCCTGCCAGGTGGCCTCTTCGGCACCCTCGCGTCGACGTTGATCGGCACCGGTCGTCGGGGTAGCCGCTCTACGTTGGCGTCGAGTGGCGCGACCGGCACTGCAATGGCGGCAATGCGGCCCGCGAGCAACGGATTGCCCATGATGCTGGCGCCGCCACACTGCATGCCGATGAAGACCAGCGTCTGCGTGCGGCGTTTGTCGCTGACCGCGTCGGGAATGACGTTGGAAGCGTGCGTGACCGTCGGCGTATCGCGAACGCCATGCTTTCCTAACGTGAAGAGCTCGTGCTGATCGGCTACCGCCAGAGGCACTGGCACGACGACGACGTGTGGGGGTGCCCGTAACCCGTCGTGTGCGATGCGCGCAACCGATGTGACCGCCGTGCTGTCGATATCGAGAGTCACCGTGTGCGCCAGTCCAAACGTGGTCGTAAGCGCGTGCGTGGTCGTACAGTGGGTGAGCTCTGCGAGTGTGTACGTGCGGTGTGAGAACCCTATCAGTGCCTTTTCCAGAGCATCATCAACAAGGAGACGCAGCGTGTTGGTAGCAATGTGCATGTAGGGACAGCGTGGCGTGAGCAAGCAGGAGTCGGTCTTCGACGGCGAGACGTTCGTGCCAGAGTGCTGGTGCGTGCGGTTTAGGCGTTCAATTCGGGATACGCACTGATCGCCAAGTTGGTCAGCGCCAGCCCAACGCCCGTGCGCACTTCCAGCAGCCCGCGACTCATAAGCCGTGGGCGGATGGTCTCCTGAAACTCGGTCTTGTCCAGCTTCGTGACCGCACACACGTCGCTCTCGGAGCCGCCGTAGCAGTAAAAGGCTTGGTCCTTGCCGCGGTACCGGGGGCGCTTGAACAACGCCTGCACGACGCTCCGATCCGCAGGCCGCAGCCCGTGCTGGTCAATCTCGAACGTCGCGAACACGTCCTCTACGATGTCCGTGGTAATTGCGTGGTGCCCTTGGGCCGTCGCGAAGATGGCGCACTCCTTAAACAAGATTTTGAGCTCGTAGGGAGCGCCGGACTGCCAGCACCGGCTGACCAAGTGGGTGACCGCGTCGGGTGCTATGGCAAACCCGAGCTTCGTCGCCAAGGTCTCAAGCTCTTCCCGCGTCATCGTGCGGAGCATCAACCCTTCGCCGAACCGGCGCTTCAAGGCCGCGTGCAGCGATCCGTAGTCGGTCGTGGCTCCAAGTACCATGACGTGTGGGATCGGGGCAGGGTTGAGCGAGCCTTCGAACGGATACCGACCTTCCTCCATGAGCAGGTACAACTTCGTGGCGAGCTCCTTGTTCACCACGTGGATCTCATCGATGAACCAGATCGACGCCGGGTGTTGCACGAGTTCCCGCACCACTTGGTCCAGGGCCGCGATCGAGTTCAAGTTGGCGCCATACGTCTCCACGAACATCGGTGGCGTCAGCCCGTGTAGTTGCGCTCGCATTTGTAGCTCGTTAGCGATCACCTTCGAGAACAATGTCTTGCCGAGGCCAGGCGGTCCCGTGAGCAGCTTGTGATCCAGCACGACGTGCTCGAGAGACAAGGCGCGGATGGCCATGTCCAGTGGCTTCACCACGTGCGGTTGGCTGCCGTATGTGAGTAGTGACTGGGGCTCCGTTGGTTTTAAGTGAATTGGCGATTGTTTGAAACCGACCCCAGGAGCTGCTGCTGTCATCGATCGCCGGACCGCGATCGCCGCATGTGTCAATCGCGGTTTTAATCGAGGAATGCGCAATGGACACTTTATGCTGACGGGCATTGTGCCTCAGGTCCGCGCGGAAGCGTGAAAGGCACTTGGCGAAAGTGATTGGCTAGGCGGTGATTCAGCAGGGGGCATCGCGTGCTCTACCGCGAAGCGCACACGCTGCTCGAAGATCTGACCGACTCCACGCTCGATAGCACGCGCGAGAAGTCTTTGAGGTGCTCAGCACCGTCCCCTTGCTGATCATCGACGATCCCAGGATGCGGAAGCTCTCACCCACTACCGCCGTAACCGCGATGCTCGACCGGCTGCTCCATACCGCGCATGTCCTCACCCGCGGCCCGCGCAGCTGGCGCAAGAAACTTCACGCCGCGGCCGAATCCCCGGTCACTACACACCGCCAACCAGTCTCAGCGCGCCGGCGTGGTGGCCGGTTTTGCGGTGTCCACTGATGACCGGTTGAAACCGCCTCGGATTCGAGATGTCCCCGGAGGTTCGGGCGACATGGCGGCCCACACCGCGTCATCGGGACGGTGATCCGTACGCTTCGGTGGCGGTAGGATACAGATGCCGTGGCAACGAGTCCGGCGCGTAGTACTCCCTACGCCGTAAGCTCAATGTATGGGCATCAGCTCCTACCAAAGAAGGTGTACTCGTCAGCTGATCAATGCGCTGTCAGTGGGGTGTGGTACCATAACAGGTGCCCTCCTACGACGGAGTCTTCGTTTGGTGGAGACAAGTGGATAGCTGGCTGAACAGCAAGACTGGTTGTACCTTTTGCCGCCTATCGTTCAACGCGCGGCAGGGCCTCTTCTCTAACGGAAGGCACACATGCTCGATGTGAATCTAAAGCATCGTTCAATTGATCCCATTTTAGATGCGAACCAGCAAGTGACTACTGACCTTTTGGATGAACCAGGTACGATCAAGTCGCTTCGGCGCGACGCGAATGCGATCTCAGCACAGTTTGAGGCGCTTGCGAACTTAAAGGCTGGCGAAGCCGATGCCCTTGATCTGCTTGAAAAGGCCATGAAGGCTCTACCGACCGGCGAGCAGATCGGACGCGCCGTTGATGAGCTGCGTACACGCGCGAGCGCTGCCCTCTCGTCAGCGCGCGGGGCCCGCGCGGGCCTCTTCGGTACCATCGAGAGTGCCTTCATCAAACAGCAGCGCGAGGCCAGCGTGATTCTTCGCGAGGCTGGCAACAGCTCGTGGAGGATTGGTATGTTCGAGCTCGAACTCCAGAGAGAGAGTTCACGGGCACGGGTATCGTACAACCGCGAACCCGTAACCGAATGGAGGGCGATCGGGGTTCGAGATGATCTCGACAAGCTTTTGTCGGGCGCTAAGAAGAGCCTCGAAAGCACCGCTATTCCAGAGTCCGATCTTCCGGATCTGCTATGGGAGGCTTACGAGTACCTGCGGACGATTGGCGCACGATCGACTGGCGGGACGGGGCGCCTCCCGCTGCTTGAGTTGTATAAGGAAGTCCGCGTGGTTCTAACACGACAGGAGCTCCGCAGCGGTAAACCTGATCGCAAGCTTTCTCGCACGGAGCTGCCGCGGTGGGCTTTCCTCTACAACATTGATCGCTACCGGAGGTTGCTGCCCAATCTGCCAGCAGAGCGTCGGCTCAGCTTCGAAACTGGCAGCC
Organism: Gemmatimonas sp.; assembly: GCF_041689975.1. Taxonomy (GTDB): domain Bacteria; phylum Gemmatimonadota; class Gemmatimonadetes; order Gemmatimonadales; family Gemmatimonadaceae; genus Gemmatimonas. The sequence continues at coordinate 955 of NZ_JBDNFF010000323.1, read as the reverse complement.
AACATGACCACCAGAAGGGGCTAGCCATGGTTGCGAATGGGCTCGATCCCAATGCGGACTACAAGGCATACTGCTACGTGTACGCCGCTCAAGCGATTCTCCAATGACAAGAGCCGACTTTCCACCTCGAGACGAAGTGGTCGATGCCTTAGAGCAACTGGCGCAGTATGGGGTGCCCAGTCAGGGTGCCGCACGACTACTCGACGTGGGGAGTGCGGAATTCCTGCGGTACTTCGAGCGCGAGACACTAGATGATTTCGTCTGTCGCGGCGGGGCAACGTGCAAGTTATTCGAGGGAGCGTACGGCAGCGGGAAAACACATCTTCTGCATCTGCTGCACGACTTGGCATTAAGTAAAGGAATGGCGGTTGTAAAAACGGATCTATCTCAAGCACTCAGTCTCGAGGATTGGCACCTGATTGCGCAGCATATCTTACAGCATATCGAGGTGCAGACAGAATCAGGTTTGGTCAGTTCGCTTCCGAGGGTCCTGGAAGCAATGGGGCGAGAGGGTCGCCTAAACGTCGAGAAGCTAGGTGCGTCGAGCCTTCCACACCAAGGATTCGCCCGCGCAATCGGCCTGCTCAGCGAGCCGGATTCCGTTAGCGGTGAAGGCCGCGACCTCGTTGTGCGTTTTTTGTTGGGTGAGCGCGTGAGTGTCGCACGACTGAAGGCACATGGGATAACCGGCGTTAAGCACTCCCTGTCAGGACGGAACGCGGAGTTGGTGGTGAAGACGCTGTTTGCCGCGCTGTTTCGACTCGGCATCCCCGGTACGCTCCTCCTTTTCGATGAGAATGAGCAGACTTTCGTGTTCAGAGGAGCGGTGCCGCCTCGCCGAGTATTGCAAGGTGCAAACCTGCTAAGGCGCCTTATCGATGCTTCAGCCAGTGGATCGCTAGTGGCGACGGTGGCCGTATTCGCAGTGCTGCCCGGGTTTGTCCAGAACTGTGCG
>NZ_JBDNFF010000322.1:0-40005 GCF_041689975.1 Gemmatimonas sp. | reverse complement strand
GACCTCGCGACGAACGTGCAGCTGCTCAGCGACACGCAGGTGCGCATCTGCCGAGTCATCCGCGGTACCGTCGCGCAGGTCTGGCGTGCCCACCACGAGCCGGCGCTCCTGCAACAATGGCTACTCGGCCCCGATGGTTGGGCCATGCCGGTGTGTGACGTCGCCACGACCATAGGTGCGGCCTATCGCTACGAATGGGCGCGCGCCGATGGAACGCGGCGCTTCGGCTTCGAAGGCGAGCTGCTCGAGCAGACGGCGCCGTACCGTGCTGTGACCTCGGAGCGGATGATCGATACACCCGGTCCGAGTACGCGCAACGAGATGACACTCGTTGAGACGCAGGGCGGCACGCTGCTCAGCTTGGTGATCACGTATTCCGACAAGGCCATGCGAGACATGATCCTCGACACCGGCATGACCACGGGCGTGGAAACAAGCTACGCGCGACTCGAGCGCGAGGTGCTATTGGCGTAAACCCTTTGGGAGGCGGATCGCGCTACCAGCCACCGGTGGCCGGTCCACCCTTCCAGGGTCCCACGATTTCAGCCGTCACCCACCCGCCGTAGAACCCACCGTCCTGGGGACGAACACGCTCCCCATCGATCAGACATTCGGCGTGGGTAGGGTAGAGCGCGACATGATCGCGGAGCGATTCATAACCATCGAGCGGCACGTCGTACGACCACGCCGCACGCTCCAGTCGCACGTTACCAGCAACCAACGTCCAGTACCGCGCCGCACCCTTCCATTCACAGTGCGACGACCCGGACGCGGGCACGAACGCCGCACGCAGAGCGTCGGTGAATGGCAGATAGAACGATGGTGGGCTGGCGGTTTCGAGCAGACGCAACGCTTTTCGCGTGCGAAGGATTTCGACGACGCCCACACGCACGATCACTTCGCGCGAATCGGCAACAACACGCGGTGGGCGGGGGTAGTCCCACACCGACTCCTGTCCCTCGCCTGTCGGGAGTGCAAACGGCGGGCGCGCTTGTCCGGTCCACGTCCAGAGGGCCGCAGCGCGGCGAAGACGATCGTTCATGGTGAGGCAAACTACTCCCCTCGTTAGCTTTCGTCGACCCCGATCTCCAATCGCTCTCCAGCCATACACATGCACTTTCGTCGACCGATGGTTGCGTTCGCTGCGTGCACCGCACTCGCCGTCCTGTCGCTCGCTGTGCCACAGCGGCGGGCCGATGCGCAGCGGCAGCCCGGCCAGAACTTCGGGTTCTACACCACGACCGGTCTCCGGACCTTCGATCTCGAGGGCGGGTCGGTGAACTCGACGTCGGAGTTCGCCGAGGCACCCTCGGTTGCGGTGTCGGGGCTGCTGACCACCCGGTTGGTGCAGCGACGCAAGAGCGCGTGGATTGTCGGGGTGCGCGGCACCGTGCTCTCGCTGGGCAACTCTGACCGATGCGTCGACGAGTCGGCAACGCCGGGCTGCCAGGATCGCCGTTTCACCGAGCGCGTGTCGTTCCTCACGGGCGGCGCCGTCGACATCCGCTCGACCATCCTGCGCGCGATGGTGGGGCCCGCGCTATACAGTGTGCAGGGCAGTGGCCTCCGCGTCGGTACACAGCTTCGCATCGACTACGCCGCACCGCGCCTCAACGGGCTCACGCCGACGCTGTTCTTCTCGAGTTCCCTGCTCGGCAACCAGCGTGGACGCGCGGCCAATATCTCGACGCTCGGGGTCGGGTTCCGGTGGGTGCGGCGGCGGTAACGAAAGCGTGGCGAAGACTCTGATGCAAAGCGCCGTATCCGGAGAGAAGGCGCTTAAAACGTCGCGCCCTGCGTCGCTCCGTGACTGGTGCTCTGATCATAGCGCGCCTGCTCGAGCTTCATCGCATTCAGGATCGGCTCCGCTGCGATGCGCACATCCGCGTCAATCGAGGAACACGCTTGTTGCGGTATGCTTTCGATCGCTTTCCTCGCGCGCCCCGCTCCCGCGTACGCGAGTTCGCGGTGTCCGTGCTCATGTACGGCAAGCGCACGTCGGAAGCGTGCCCACTCGGTCACGATAACTGGATCTGCGGTAGCAGCAGCGGTCCATTCAGGCAGCGTGACGATCGACGTCAGCGTCACAGCTGCGCGTGTTACGCGGCACAGTGTGCCTTCCCGACCAGTTTCGTAACGCCACGTGAGCTGCCACTTGTAGAGGCCCGCGTAGTTGCGCTCCAGCAACGTCCCATCGGGCACGTGAAGCTGCGCGCGTATCGTAGCGCGATCAGTGCCGGTCACCGCATACGTCTCCGCGCGGTGCGCGATGACTACACCAGCGGGCGCCTCGATCCGACCGAGGACGTCCGCCGCCAGCGCAGGTTCGCTCGGCGCGGAGGGACGGGCGCACGAGGAAAAAGCGATCGCCGTGGCGACGAAGGATAGCCAGATTCTCATATGGTGGTTTGTGGCGATAGAATTCATGTGCACTCGACCGACCGCTCTCACAGAGATCGCCGCATTTCACTGAACCGCAACGATCCAGCCGCATCCGTCTCTTCGCAAGGGCGCGAACGGCAAATCGCTGATGTACGTCCGGACCACGACGGCCGTGACCCCTCAGTCCGATACGTTGGAAAGACCCGGCACGCCGTTACGCGCGCGCGGCCATCTCCCTCGCGATCTGCTCCACCCGGACGAGCGGCGCATCAAAACGCGAGACGAGAGACAAGGCACCTGAATTATTGGCCGATATGCAGACCATCATGGAGCCGCAGAACCAAGCGGAACCGCGGTTGCGCACGACATTGCTCTATAAGAATATGACCGCTCAGACGATGCACGATGCACGATGCACGATGCACTCGTGGCCAAGGGATGGACTGACCATGCCTTGCCAACCGTGCGGACCATCTCCAACATGCTCAATCGCCAGGAGTATCGGTTGCGGACGGTTGCCAAGACGAAGGTTTCGAAAAAACAGCGCAACCGCCGCGATCTTCGCCAACGTCCGTCTGACGAATGCGCAGGTATACGCCGACCCGGCCATCCTGAGAATCAGTATGGCTACCAGGGCGACGGTGCATGTCGGTGCGTATTCCCGACGCGGTCAATCCCGAGGGCGGATCGCGATCGCGGTATGGGATCATGACATGCGACCGAAAGAAAAAATGTGCCTGGAGGCATTCTGGAGCCGGTGACCGGACGAGCGTTCGTGTTTTTCGGCAGCAGTAACAGGACCAGCGATTTCATGGTTGATCGACTACTGCTGTGGTGGGAAGAACGACAGTCGGCGTTCGCACTGGTCAAGCAATTGGTGATCAACTTGGATAACGGCCCGGAATGCAACGGACGCCGCAGTCAATCTTTGAAGTCGACACGCTCGCGTAACCGACCTGCCATGGCCCCATGCGGATCGTCGCTGTGATCACGCAACGGTCCGTGATCGACCAGATCCTCACGAACCTGCGCACCCGCGTCTCCACGGCCGTACCCGGCGGCGCGCGGAGTCCCCCCTCGACTCGGCGCCCCTCACGGTGCCCGGAGCAGCTGTTCCCGCCACCGCCATTCGAAGACGGCAAGGGCACCCACCAACAGCCCCTCGATCAGGAGGTGTGCAAGGCCGAACATCGAGGCGGTCGAGGCAAGTACGAGGGCCGCGACGCCACACGCGATGGCCCATGTCGCGTTGGCGACAGCTAATAGCACGATCAAGGCGCGCGGACGCACGCGGCGTATGGCAAGGGAGAACGAAAAAAGACCGTATGTCAGGTTGGCCATCGCCATAGCTATCAGCAGTGACGGCGGCATTGCGTAGATCCCGCTCAACTACCCACGGAGCGCGAGCATGGCGACACCGCCGAGGAATCCTGCACTACAGTCAATCCACAAAAGCGTCTGCGCTACTCGCACCGGAAATGTCTCTCTCTCAGAATTTCCGGCGTGCTGCGGAACCCCGCATCGTGCTACAAAGACCGTCGAAAAACTCGATCATGCGCACTACGGCAGGAGTGCCGGGCCCGCGCCAAGCAGCCAGATCGCCCAGCCGACGGTGGTCCCGATCAGGAGCCCCGACCACGCCGCAGCGCGCTCTCCCGCGCGAAGACGACGGTTCACGGTCCAGAACACGACAACCGGTATGAGCGACGTGCCCGCCAAGAGCGCGTCACCCGACCACGCGAGCGCCACACCGGCTTTGTACTCGTCGAACTCGGGGGGCGCGAGCTGGGAGCCGATGAGCCACGCCCCCACATTCACGATCGTGTATGGCACGCCGACCACGAAACGCGACGCGGCGGTGACGGCCAACGCCGTCGCCCACGGAGAAGCAGCACGCCAGAAGATCCAGGCACAGGCGCCAAGGGCGAGCGCCGCGCTCACAAGCGGTCCGGCGAGCGTGGCCAGGCCCAACGCGGCCGGCGGAAGACCGGCTGCAGTACCAGGGTCGACGCTGTTGAAGTGGAGTGTCGGATTTGGAAACCCGACCGCGCGGGCGACGAGTAGGTGACCGAGTTCGTGGAGCACGATCGTGACCGGCGCCAGCATCAGGCTCCACGTGGCCCACGGAAATGAGCGATCCATCCGCCGCCACGCCACGTCACGCCACTTCACTGGCTCGGCACAACATTCACGATCACCTTGCCGCGCGCCCGACCCTTCTCCAGATACTCCACCGCCGCCGGTAGCTCGGCCATCGGGTAGCGACGATCAATCGCCGACGTGACCTTGCCAGCCTGCATGAGATCGCGAAGGACCTCGAGTTCTTGTTGGTTCGTCGACGCGAGCATCGAGACGAATGTCGGCGTGACGAACGGTGCAACGATCATCGCTTCGAGCGATTGGATACCCGGACCGATCCACCGGTTGTCATTCGTACCACCAACGATCACACAAATTCCCGATGGCGGCATGACACCTGCGACGGCTCGCACGGAGTGGTTGCTGACGAGGTCGATGATCACGTCATATCGCTGCGTGCCTTTGGTGAAATCGTCCTTCGTGTAGTCGATCACGCTATCCGCTCCGAACGACTTGACCAGTGCGATGTTGCGGCCACTCGCTACACCGGTCACGTGTGCACCGTAAGACTTGGCGATCTGAACGGCGAAGCTCCCGACGCCCCCGGACGCGCCGTTGATGAGAACACGCTGCCCGGCCTTCACTTTCCCCTTGTCGCGAACGGCTTGCAGCGCCGTGACGGCGGCTATGCCGACGGCCGCTGCTTGTTCGAACGTGGCACTGTCCGGCATCATCGCGATGGCATCGCCTTCGTTCATCGTGCTGAACTCTGCAAAAGTCCCATCACCAGAACCGAACACACGATCACCGATCTTGAAGCGCGTAACCGCAGCGCCGACAGCTTCGATCGTGCCCGCGAAGTCGGAACCGATCTTGTGGTTCGTGGGCGCACCGATTCCCGATGAGATGCGCATGAGATACGGCTTCCCGCGCATGTAGTGCCAGTCCAATGGATTGATCGACACCGCGTGGATTTTCACCAACACCTCACTGTCCGCAGGCGTCGGCCTACCTACGTCGCGCATCTGCAGCACCGTCGGTGACCCGTAGCAAGAGTAACGATAGGCTTTGATGGTCGAGGCCGTGGCGGCCGAGGGTGCGGTCGTCGGGCACGCGGCGTCGTAGCTGATTGTCAGACCCAATGCCGCCACGCTCGTCACCAACAACGCGGCCACTGTCGCCAACACCGGTGTCCGTAGACGCATGCGGAGTCTCGTCTCGAAATGGGATCGACGCCGCTTTAGGGCGGGGCGGTCGCGTGGTTGACCGTGGCGTCAGGTATTCGCTACGGAGGCGAGAGACGGCAGGTTTCGAGGTGAGACGGGGTCAATGTGGTCGCTCTCTGTCAACGGCGAGTTTCGACACACCCGATGCCCGGGGAGTTCACGGCAGCTTATCCCAGCCGTGCGTATCCGCCCAGCGGATGGCCTTTGCGGTGCTCCACAGCGAGAAGAACGACCAGAGCGCGACGAAGAGCAGGAGCGGCGTGTCCTGGGCCAGCGGCACGGTCGCTCCCGCCTTGGCCGCCACGGCTGCGACGCCGGTCGAGAGTAACGCCAAGGAAAAGACGGCGTAGAACCCCCACGCGACGACGCGATTCGGTACGCCGATGAGCGTCACGCGCACGATCCAGGGCGGCTTTGGCGCGTTGGACTTCAGTGGTGACGCCGCCTCACGGAGTGCGGTCTCGAACGCCGCTTCGCCAATGCCCGCGTCGAGTGCAGCCCGCCGCAAATCGGCCACGTGCACGGTGCCGCAGCCCAGATAATCAGACACCTTGCCGGACGAACGGATCCGGCGTGACCTTTCAGGTCGTGAGCGAGGTGGGACGGTCCATGATCGTTTCTCTGACACAACGTCAGGATCAGCCTGCGGGGTCACGCAATACCCACCTTTCCAATCGTTCCTCTCATGCGCGCATCGTATCTCCTGCGTTTCGTCGCACTCCTCGCCCCGACATTGCTTGCCGCGCAATCGCAACCGCAAACACGCCCGCGCGGACGCGAGCTTGGCATTCCGTTTCCCGGCACACCGGGGCCGCTCAACGCGATCACCGACGTCGCTGGCGTGGCCGTGGGACACACCACACTCGTGAGTGGTGATCCCGGACCTGTAGTGCGCGGCACCGGACCGATACGCACCGGAGTGACAGCAATTCTGCCGCGCGCCAAAGGGGATTGGGATTTCGTGATGGCCGCCACGTTCAATCAGAACGGCAATGGCGATATGACGGGCGTCAATTGGGTGAAGGAATCGGGCTTTCTCGAGGGACCCATTCTGCTGACCGGGACACATAGCGTCGGTACGGTGCGTGACGCGACCATCGAATGGCAGATTCGAAACGGTCGGGAATTCATCTTCACCTATCCGCTGGTCACGGAAACGTTCGATGTGCTGAACGACGCGACCGGCGCCCATGTGAAGCGCGAACACGCGTGGGCTGCACTCGATGCGGCGAAAACGGGCGCAGTTCGCGAGGGCGGCGTGGGTGGCGGCACCGGCATGAGCTGTAACGGATTCAAAGGCGGCATCGGCACGTCATCGCGTCAGATTCCGAAGGCCGGCGGCGGTCATTACACGCTGGGCATACTCGTACAATGCAACTACGGCGGCGACCTCGCCGTCCTCGGCGCACCTGTTGGCCGCGAGCTACAGGATATTTCCGGTCTCTGCACGGTACTGCACGGTGCGCCGACACGCGCGTTCCTGCGCTTTGTTCCCAAGTGCAAGGCCATGGCTCCCGAACGCAATGACGATGACGATGACGACACCGTGACCGGGCGCGGGTCGATCATCATCATCATTGCGACCGACGCGCCGATGTTGCCGCATCAACTCGAGCGCATCGCCAAACGCGCGGGTATGGGACTCGGCAAGCTGGGAAGCGCGGCCACGAACGGATCGGGCGATCTGTTTCTTGCGTTCTCCACCGTGAGCCGTGCAACCGCCAACGACGTATCAGAACGCGAGATCCGCATGCTTCCCAACGATGCCTTGGATCCGTATTTCCGTGCCACGATCCATGCGACCGAAGAAGCCGTCGTGAACGCGATGCTCGCGGCCGACACGATGGTGGGTGCCGATGGGCTGCGCGTGATGGGCCTGCCAGGCGACCGGTTGGTAGACGTGTTGCGGAAGTACAAACGGATGCCGTAAGACAGCCTCTGCGGCGTTACTGATCAGTGCAGCAAATAGTTCTGGATTGTCTATGATAACATCCCGACGTTTTGGCATTCGAACCGCCTCCGTTATCGATGTGCCTTGGGAATGGGGTCGTTTTGTCTGGTCTCGACGTGACCGGCGAGGCGCTGCATGTCGGTCGTTTGCGCGAAGGCGCGTGGGACCGTCACTCACAGAAGCACCGTAACCACAGGAGTGGTGGCTCGGCACGCCCGGGTCCGCCGACGCGATGCCCGTATCGATCAGTGTTGCTGTTCTTCGCGTCTCTTCGCGTGCTCCGCGAGCTTCGCGCGAACCGGCGGACTCTCCGACAGCTCCGCGGCAGCCGCACGCACCGCGGTTCGCGCGAAGTCCGCGAAGATCGCGAAGGCCCGCGAAGCACAGCAACCACAGGAGTGGTGGTTCGACGCACCCAGGTCCGCCGGTGTGATGCCCGTATCGATCATTTTTGTGGTGCTTCGCGTCTCGCGAAACTGTTCGTGGCCCAGAACAAGGCGGACGTTCGCGTGATGCTGTGGCCGAGAGGATGGCTCCGTGCGCCGACATCTCGTCCGCTGCCAGAGGCCACCGCAGATCATTCAGAACCTGTTCCACGAGAAGCACGTGCAGCACACCGCACGACGGCACTACGAACAAATTGGCGGCCTAGTCATTAACTCCCCGTCGATTCCCGCTTGTGTTGCCCGCCCCAGCCGCCAGAATCCACCCATGACCATTCCAACAGAGATGCGCGCCGCCGTCATCACGCGGGCGGGCGGGCCGGATGTGCTGGCCATTCAGAATCGACCAGTGCCGACGCCCGGTCCGGGTGAGGTGCTCGTTCGCGTCCGGTCGTCGGCCCTCAATCGTGCCGACGTACTCCAGCGCGCTGGCCGCTATCCGGCGCCACCGGGTGTGCCGATCGATATTCCGGGACTCGAGTTCGCCGGCGAGGTGGTCGGTAACGGTCCCGATGCGCTGCTGTGGTCAGTCGGCGCGCGCGTATGCGGTCTGGTTGGCGGCGGGGCACACGCGGAGTACCTGGTCACACACGAACGGGCCGTCGCGGCCGTGCCACACGCGCTCGACTGGGCCATCGCGGGCGCGGCGCCCGAGGCCTGCATCACGGCGCACGACGCGCTGGTGGGCCAAGCGCAGATACGCCCCGGCGACACGGTGCTGATTCACGCCGTAGGCAGCGGCGTGGGACTCACGGCGGTGCAGATCGCGCGCCAACTGGGCGCGACTGTGTTCGGCACGGCCCGCACCGAGTCGAAGTTGGACATCGCCCGCGACTTGGGGCTCACGGCGGGCGCCACACCGGGGGAACGCGGCTGGGTCGCGTTAGCCGCAAAGGAGTGGACCGGCGGCCGAGGAATTGATATCGTGCTCGACTTGCTCGGCGGCGACTACGTGCGCGAAAGCGTGGCCGCGCTGGCGCCGAAAGGACGGTTGGTGTTGATCGGCACGTTGGCCGGTCTCGAAAGCACACTTGATTTGCGCTACATGCTGTCGCGCCGACTCACGGTGCGAGGCACCGTGCTCCGTAGTCGGCCCATCGAAGAGCGCATCGCCGTCACGCAGGCGTTTGCCCGCGAGGTGATGCCGTGGCTCGCCAACGGCGCGGTACAGCCACGTATCGATTGCACGTTCCCACTCGAGCAGATAGCCGACGCCCATACGCGCATGGAGAGCAACGAGACGGCCGGTAAGATCGCCATCCTCATGTAACTGCGTCGTGTTGGCGCCCCACGCGCTAGCGGCGCGGCATGAGGATGGTGTAGTCGAAGTCCAACACCACACACGGGTCATACGCGCCCGCCGCGTCGCGATCGGTGAAGTCACACGCGGCACGATCCTTCAGCGCCACCGTGCGCACCCGGGCCGCGCCCACATGCGCCACGCCGTCGAGTGCATCCGTCGCCAGGATTTCGGACCACGCATAGATCGTGTCACCAGCGAACGATGGATTCGTATGCCGCCCACCATGAATGGCCACCATTCCCACCGCATTCGCCAGTCCGTTGAACGACAACGCACGACTGATACTGATGATGTGTCCCCCGTACACGATCCGACGACCGAATCGTCCCTCGCGCTCGACGTGCTGATTGAAGTGCACCCGCGCCGTGTTCTGAAACAGACGCGCCGGCCGCGAACGCGGTCGGTACGTGCAGTGAGGCGGGCGGCACGAACGCGGGCAGTTCCGGAACCACCACCTCGGGCGCGGCCGCGGCGCTGTCGCGCTTCCGCACCATCACCCACCGCGCGTACTCCACCACCATGTCGCCGTGCTGATTGCGACCGACCGAATGCACGTACACCACGCCCGTCGTGCCGTCACGGTTCTGCTTGACGCCCGTGACGCGTAAAATCGTGGAGAGCGTATCACCCGGATACGCCGGCACGCCGAAGCGTCCGCCGGCGTAGCCCAGATTCGCGATCGCGTTCAACGAAATGTCGGGTACGGTTTTGCCGAACACGATATGGAACACCAGCATCGAATCGACCGGCGCGCGCACGTAACCCAGAGCCTGTGCAAACGGCGCTGATGAATGCACGGCGAAACGGCCACCGTACAGCGCCGTATACATCGCCACATCGCCACATCGCCGTCGGTGACCGTGCGCGGTGTGGCGTGCACCAGCTCCTGGCCAACGAAGAAATCCTCGAAGAAATTACCTGGCTGCGTTTTGGTCATGGCTGGCGTTCGATTACAAACCGTACTCTTCGGCCAACGCCGGATCGCGCTGCGCCACCAGGCGCGCCAGATCGACCACCACCTTGGCCTGTTTCCATGTGGCGTCGTCCTGCATCTTGCCGTCGATCATGGCGACACCATTCCCATCGGGCATGGCATCCAGAATACGCTTGGCAAAGAGCACTTCGTTCACGTCGGGGCTGAATACGCGGCGAGCAATATCGATCTGGTTGGGGGCGAGGGACCACGCCCCGCTGCATCCCATGATGAACGCGTTGCGGAACTGCGCCTCGCACCCCGCTTCGTCCTTGAGATCACCGAAGGGACCGTAGAACGCACCGATGCCGCTGGCGGCACAGGCATCGACCATCCGTGCCACGGTGTAGTGCCACAGATCCTGCTGGGCAAAGGCACGCGCGGTGTTCTCCGCGCCCGGATCACTCAGCACGCCATAGAACGGATGTCCACCACCCACGCGCGTGGTCTTCATACCGCGTGAGGCCGCGAGATCGGTGGGACCAAGGCTCATGCCGTGCATACGCGGACTGGACTGCGCGATCTGCTAGACATTCTTCACCCCTTCGGCGGTTTCCAGCAGCGCGTGAATGAGGATCGGGCGCGTGATGTGGTAACGTGCCTCGAGCAGCGACAGATACTGATCGACAAAATGAATGTCCCATGGCCCTTCGACCTTGGGGATCATCACCGCATCCACCACGTTCCCCGCTTCACGGACGATGTGCTCGAGATCATCGAGAATCCACGGACTGTTCAGGCAGTTCACGCGCACCCAGAGCGCCGTCGTGCCGAAGCTGTTGGCGTTGGCCACCTCGATGAACCCCGCACGGGCCGCCTCTTTGTCGGCCACTGGGATCGCGTCTTCCAGGTTGCCGCACAACACGTCTGCTTTCGCGATCATCTCCGGCATCCGCGCGCGGATCTTCTCGATATGCGGCGGGAAGAAGTGGATCATGCGTTCCGGGCGTACCGGACGTTCACGAAACGGAGCCGGCGCGCCGATCGCGAGGGGCTTATAAAAGTTGTTTGGGAAACGCATGAACGGAGGGGTAGAAGTCGAAGAAATCAATGAGGTGGGAGACGGCTACGGCGTAACGCCCGCCACGATCCCCGCGTCGTGCAGGGCGCCGACGGCGGACTCGGACAGCCCGAGCAGAGTCAGCAGGATTTCGTCGGTATGTTGGCCGAGTCGGGGCGCTGGTCGCACGGGCACGCGATCGCAGGCGCCGAACGCCAGCGGTGACCCCGGCGCGATATACCGGCCCACGCCGGGTTGATCGATCTCGCTGAACATCGGATTGGCCACCGACAAGTCATCGTCGAGCGCCATCGCCTCGCGCACCGTGCGATACGGCCCCCACGTGACCCGCTGCGCATCCAGCGCTGCCGCCACCTCGACGTACGACCGCGCGGAAAACCACGGGGTGAGGAGATCGGCGATCGTCTCGCGCGCCTCGAACCGATTGCCTTCGAGCGTAAGGTCGAGTCCACGCGGGCGCTCGAGTGCCGCGATGTCGGCGGCAATGTCGGTGGCCGCGCAGAGCGTCCGCCACTGTACATCCGTGAGACCGACCACCATCACGCAACGACCATCGCAGGTGCCAAAATCGCGTCCGAAGGCGCCGTACAGATCGTTGCCATAGCGCGCACGATCGACATCGTTGATCGCCACTTCCGCCACCATCCCAGATGTCCCAGCATGGCGAGTCCGACATCTTTGAGCGCCAACGTCACCAACTGACCAGCTCCGCCGCGTGAGCGGTATCGCTCCGCAGCCAACAGCGCGACGGCGAGCATGTTACCGGCAATCGCATCCCAGGCGGGTAACACATGATTCACGGGGCGGTCGTCGTTGGTGGCGCCGGTGAGGGCCGGAAACCCGAGCGCTGGGTTCACCGTGTAATCGACCTCCGACCCCCCATCACGGCGGCCGACCAGATGCGCCATGATCAGATCGTGGCGATGCGTACGCAGCGTGTCGTACGCGAGCCAGCTGCGGGCCGGAACGTTCGTGCTGAAAATGCCAGTGTCGGGCCCGGGCAGCGCGATGAGTTGCGTGAGGAGCTCCTAGCCGCGCGGCGATCGGATATCCACGGCGATGGATCGTTTGCCCTTGTTGAGGCCCGCCCAGAACAGGCTCGTGCCGTTGCGGGTGACTGGCCAGCGGCGATAGTCCAAGCCGCCGCCGATCGGATCGAAGCGAATCACATCCGCGCCCAATTGCGCCAACGTCATCCCGCCCAGCGGAGCCGCCACGAATGCGGACCCCTCGATCACGCGCAATCCCGCGGGAATTCCGGACATGGCGGCGGTCAGATCACGCGCTGCTGACGCCGGTCGATATGGGGGTATGCGATCTCGAGCACTTCGGCGCCAAATTCACCTACGACCAACGCCACGGCATTCACTTCAAGCAACTCAGGAGAACCCACGTGGCCCATTCCGCATCAAGGACGAGACCGGCATGACGACCCTGGAATATACCGACTGGCACGGACGGTCAGAAACCGTGCGCGACGAGTTGGCGTCCACGCAGATGCTGGCCGCCGCCGCCACGTTCGGCGATGCCGCTTTCTCTCTGGCAGGGCTGGAGATGATTCCCGCGCTCTGGCATTGGTTCTATTTCCTGCCGCTCGTTGCGCAAGATCACCTCGCATCCGACGGTCACCCTGAGCGCGGTGGATTCCTGCCGCCCGTGCCATTGCCTCGGCGGATGTTCGCCGGCGCGCGCACCGTCTTTCACGCGCCGCTCCGCATCGATACCCCAGCGCAGCGCGTCGGCGTGATTCGCGACGTCACGATGAAAGAGGGGAAGTCGGGCCGACTGGCCTTCGTCACCATGGGCTACAGGATCTGGCAGAACGAAGTGCTCTGCATCGAGGAGGAGCAGGACATCGTGTATCGCGAACAGGGCGCGCCGATGGTAGCACCAATACCGATCGTGCTGCCGTCGGCGCCCACGCACGCCTGGACCCGTGACATCACTCCAGATTCACGTTTGCTCTTTCGTTTTTCGGCGCTGACGTTCAACGCGCATCGTATTCACTACGACCGGGAGTACGCCACGCGTGTCGAGCAGTACCCCGGGCTGGTCGTGCACGGACCGCTCACGGCGGTGTTGCTCGCCAATCTCGTGCGGCAACATGCGGGGCGGCCGCTGGCCGCCTTCTCGTTTCGCGGCGTGGCACCGCTGTTCGATCTCGCGCCGTACCGCCTTATCGCGATGCCGGATGGTGACACCGTGACCTGCCACGCGCTGGCGCCGGATGGATCGATCGCGCTGCAGGCGACCGCGACACTGGTGCCGGAGTGATATTGGCGGCGGCTACAACGAGACTCGAGCCACTGTAGGAACCGCGGCTCTCGGTTTCAGCACCGAGGCGCGTTCGTCGGGCTACGCCGGCCCCAACACCTCGAAGAAGAACGGCTCCAGCTCGATCACGAACGGTTGCGCCGCGCCAGCGGGCTGCCACACAATCCGCTCCGCATGGATGGTCGGCCGTTCTTCGCCGGGCAGCCACCGCTCCACGAGACGCGAGTCGAGATCCACAATCCAGTACTCGATATTTGCGTGCTGGTAACGCCCCCGCTTGACCACGCGATCGTACCGTGCGGTGCCAGGCGACAGCACCTCGACGAACAGCAGCGGGGTCCCGCGCTCATCGTCCGTGCGGGGGCGATGGCCGGCGGCGAGAGGAACGACATATACGTCTGGTTGCACGAGCGTACGCGGATCGAGCACCCATTCTGAGGGGGCGACAAACACGGCGCCGAGACCGATCGGACGGACGAGCGTTTCCAGTGCCATGGCCAGCAAGAGCACAGCCGACTGGTGTGCCGCGCGCGGCGTCGGACTCATGAGCAAGACCCCGTCCACGCACTCGTATCGACGCGAGGGGTCGTCGGGGAGCGCCTGGACTTCTGCGGCTGTCCAGTGTCGGGGCTCGAACGCGGGCATGGCCATAGTGTGTCGAGAGCAAGGGGATCTGCGCAAGGGAGCATGGTACACGATGCGATCACTCGGCCGGATGTAAGTCACCGGAACGACGCAGCCAGTGTCTTTCCGATGCGGTCGTGTCGCGTCTGGTGGCGGGCCGTCGAATCCCGCAGCTACGACCGCGATTCGTTAAAGCAGCACGTCGCCGCGCCGAATGCCAGCGGCTACCGCCTCGGCGCGACGATGCACGCCGAGCTTTTCGAAGACGGCTGCCAGGTGAAACTTGACAGTACTTCGGCTGATGCCAAGACGTACACCAATGGCGGCATTGCTCAAACCCTCGGACAACGCCTGCAGCACTTCACGTTCGCGATCGGAGAGCGTTGACGGCGTGGCGTCCGTACGGTCATTCGTTTCGACCACGCGAACATCGGCGGCCGAGGCGGTTGCGACGAAGCGGACGTCGGCGTGGGCGCCGAGTGCGTCGCGCAACACGCGACGCTTCCATGGATCGGAAACGTCGACGAAGACCCGAACCGCACGCGGACGCTCGGTCAATGATCGTTACCGCGCGCCACGGCGCGAGCGCCGATCATCATGGCCACTGGGACGCTCACCGATCGTGACGATCACGCGCACGAACACGCCACCGCGCAGCAGGTCGAACGACACGGCACGCCCCGGTGCCATGTGTTGCAGCACGTCCAACACATCGTGCGGCTCGTGTACCGCCGCACCGTCGAGGGCCAACACGATATCGCCCACCAACAACCCGCTGGTCGCCGCCGGCCCACTCTCGGCCACGCCGATGATCAGCAACCCCCCTTCGCGTCCCTGTGCCGCGACCTTGGCCGATTCGCCTACGCGCACGGCCTGCAGCGCTGCACCCAGCCATCCACGGGGCACATAGCCCGTCGCGACCAGCTGAGACACGACACGCTCCACCGTGTCCGCCGGAATGGTTGTTGCCAATTGCTGGCTCAGACCGCCGCTGTTGATACCATGCACACGGCCCGCGGCGTCAACGAGTGGACTGCCACCGAAACCTGGGTAGAGCGCGAAGCCCGACTGAATGCGACGGCTGTACTCACCGCCTTTCCACGTGCGCCATGCATGGCCAATCGTGCTTATAGCGCCGAAGGACACGCGCGGGCCGCTGTCGTCGAGCCGAGCGACCGCCATGGCGAGATGCCCCGGTCGCAGGGTCGTGGGATCACCAATCGTTGCGGGGGCGAAGGAGACGCCGGCCGCGACGCGAAGCACCGCCAGGTCGCTGGCGGCATCGCGCCCCACCAACGTGGCGGCGACGCGGCGACCATCGGGAATGGTGATCGTGATGTTCTGTTCGCGACGCACTGTGGCGTCGGTGGTGACGATGAGACCGTCGCGCCAATGGACGCCCGTTGACGCCAGCCGTTCGCGGGCATGTACGGCCACAACGGAAAGCGCGGCGTGTTCGACAGCACTGGCCAATTGATCCGAGACGGCGGTGAGCGACAGCGGCTCGGCGTGAGGCGACTGCGCTGAACTTTCGTGCGTGTCGGGATGCGACATGGGAGACTCGGTGGTGTGAAGCGACTGGATAGTCTCGATGCGAGAGACGTGAACAGACGTACACTCACCAATCGCAATGGGTCGCGACACTGGCCAACTGGACGGGTATTCGTGCGCGTAGCGGCCGTTCTCGAGGCTGGAGACAGGGCGTGCTCGACCCAGCACAACGGGGTGCAGGTAGATGCGATACTCGTCGATCAGATCGAGTGCGGTGAGACTGTGCGCTAACGCCACGCCCGCGATTTCGATCTCCCCGTACCGCTCAGCATTCAAAGCGCGGATCGCGCCCGCCGGATTATCCGCTACTGGAATCGCAGAGGGGCCGACCGACCGCAACGAGCGCGACACGACCCATTTCGGCTGCTTGCGCAACGCCGCCGCGAAGGCGTGTTGGGCGGCATCCCATTCCGGATAGTCGTCGTCCCAATACCGCATGATCTCATACACACGTCGCCCGTACACACTGCCCCGTACCCCTGCGTTTCCTCGGTGAAGTGGCGGAAGAGCGTGGGGCTGGGCGCAAACGCGAGATGTTCAATATAGCCGTCCAGGGACTGGTTCATTCCGAACACGAGTATCGCCATACCCACGTCTTGAATGTGGTAGCAACTGAAAATCATCGGTCGCGGCGTATAGGATCGATGCGATCACAAGGACCGTATACCACGTCCGGCGGCAGCGAAATCACCTTTTCCTACAGCATCAACGCTCAAGTTGTGCTGCGACCGATCAAACGAAATGCGGCGCCGCAGGCGCCGCTTCCAGCGCCCGGCCGTCGAGTGCCGCCATTCGGATTGAGCCAAGGCGGAGCGCCGAGCGCGTCAAAGGCTAATCAATCATGATTCCTATAGGTCTCGGCGGCGGAGCCGTCGAACGGCCTCCCGCCACGGCTGCGGGCTGCACCACGCGACCGTGTACCGTGCGGCGCAATCATAGCGGGTGTGAAGACATGCAGCCGATGCTATCCCGGCAGGGTCGCGCCCGGCAATACGCACCGCCGTCACAGCGCATCGGGACGAAGAGTTCTCCCTGAAGGCGCCACAATCCATTTCCCCCGCGCCATTGCGCCTCGTAGTTGCCGCCAATGACCATCGGCCCATCGGGCTCTGTCCAGGTACCCACCCACTGCCCACGTTCAGACGCCACGCCCCATGCGTCGAAGACCGTCACGCGCTCTGGCGTGCGCACCCACTTGGTATTCGGGTTCGTGTCGATGTGCTTGTAGCGCGCCATCACGGGCCTCGACGAAAGGGCAATCGCACGGCACATTCTCTTCGAGGCGAACACGGTGGAGCGCACTGAGTTCCGTTTCCACCTCGGCACGCAGCGGGACTTTTTGTACAGCCCCGTTATGCGGCTTGTATTTTGGTTCGCACGGTGAGCCGGACTTCTGCGGCGGTCTTGCCGAGGAAGGCGATCAAGGTGTCGACACTGAAGCGCTCGATCTTGCCGCGCAGGAGGTCACTGACGCGCGGCTGTGACACCCCGAGGATTTCGGCCCAGTCGGTCTACGTCTCACCAAGTGTCGCGAGTCGCTTCCGCAGTTGAATGATCAAATCCGATCGGAGCTGCAGATTCGCGGCTTCGTCGGGCGGGAAGCCCAGATCGGTGAAGACGTTGCCGCTGCCGCGAGTGATCATGATGGCCATGTTGATGCTCCTCAGCGGTCCGACCGCTGGCTAGAATCTCGCGATACCACTTGGCGCCGATTGGCACATCAAGGGGCCCCGTGTGCTGGGTCTTCTTCTGGAACGCGTGCAACACGTACAGGCCCTCGGCGAACCTGGCCACGTAGAACACGCGGACGGCGCCCCCCGGCGCGAATGCGTTACTCGTACACGCGACCCCGATGCTAGGCATTGGCCTGACCTCGGCGCGTCGAGACGCCGCATAACGCTTGGTTCAGTTGCAGCGCTGTCATAAAATTGCGCGCGCAGCGCGCCTTCCGCCATGCGCTGTCAACTGCTACCGAATGTTATGCGGCTCTTCACGCGGCAAACATCGCTTGAAGGACCTCGAGGGAGCGCGCAAGCGTAGCGGGAGACAGGCGGCCGAGCCGCTTGGAAAATCGTTCGACATCGACAGCACGAACTTGATCCACGACAACGGAACCGTCCTTCCCACCAAATCTGCAGGGGACGCGAAACGGATACGCGTGTCCGCCTTTCGTCAGCGGCGCAACAATGACTGTCCGAACATGGGCGTTCAAGTCATCCGGCGACACGACTACGCAGGGGCGCGATTTACGAATCTCACCGCCATGCGTCGGGTCCAGTTGCACGAGAAATACGTCGCCGCGCCTCACATTTGCCGGCGTCACCACTCCCACTCGTCCTCATCGAACCGGGTGGCCACCGGCGGATCCAGCAAGCGATCATCATCACGAGAGCGCATCAGCTTGGCGGCTTCTGCCCAGCCAGCGCGCGCGCCCGGCGCCGCGCGAATAGTGATGACGCCCGCCTGCATACGAAGCTCGACCTCATCAGTCAGTCCGGCCTGTTCGATGAGAGGTTTGGGAAGCCGAATGCCGCGAGAATTGCCGATGCGCACAAGTCGTGCTTTCATAGAGAATGCCTCCTGTACATACAAAGTAATCACTCTTGGGATGACCGTCAATCCACCCAGGTCCGCCGAACGCCCATTAGCTCGCCGACCTATCGTACGATAGATCAGCGAAGTCGTCCACCTATCAAAGGACACGGCCGCCGCGGCGCCGCCGCAAATCCATGATCCGCATCACCTTCATGCACGACGACCGTTCGCACGCTAGCGGGTTAGCTCGACCGAGCTAACACGCGCCGCACTCCGGCATCGGCAACAGCCCCCCTTACAACGCTGCGCTCAGATAAAAATCCGTCCGCCATTGCTTCAGCGGATACAACCCGCGCGAGAAGTCCACGCGAATCAATCCGTCCAGCAATCCCACGCCGATACCCGCCCCGCGCTGCGGCTGCACTTTGCCGAACGCTTCGCGAATCCCCGCCCAACCGATATCAAAGAAGCCCACCGGTCGCAAAAAGCCCTGCTTCGTGCCCACTTCCGCGCGGGCCAGCCAGAACGCATCTCCGTCCTGCGTGCCGGCGATCTGGCCGCGTACGGTGCGCACTCCCCCCACAAACCAGCCGCGCTGACGCGGCACGTCGCCGATGGAGTTGCCGATCGCGCCCGTCAATGCGGTGGCGAATCGGCCCACCGGACGCGTGGCGGTACCTTCCACAGACGCCCGCGCGTACTGGAACGTGCCGGTACCGGCTTCGCCGTTCAGCACGGTGGTGAAGCGCAGTCCCTTCGGACGTTCCAGCAGCACGCGCGAGTACGTGCCACTGACTCCGGTCACACTCAGTTGCTCCGATTCGATGTTGCGGCGGAAGCGGCGATCGGCAACCAGCTTGGCCAGCGAGAAGGTGTTCACGACATTGGTGTCGCCCGCCGTCCACTGCCGCTCGATGAACAGCTTGTACTCGAGCACACCACTGCGACGCTCGCGTCGTTCACCGAGTTCGGCGCCCATGGTACGGTAGTAAAACCCTTCGTCGCGTCCGTAGATGAACGCGGGCAGCGACGGACCCAAGCTCAGTCCCCCGCCCCATTCGGGGTTGGTGGCAGCGAGGCGATGATACACCGTGGCGGTCACGGTACGCGCGCCGTTGCTGCGCGCCAGTGACAGTTCACCGTTGGCGTGCAGGTCGGCGTGCCCGATACGTCCCACCGCGTTCAGTGTGTAGCCTGCGCCCAGTACCTGCGACACGTTCACGCCGGCCGAGACGCCTTCCACGCGGTTGAAACGCAGCAGGTCGGAGCCCAGGCGAATCTTGGGCATCTGAGGCATGAAGCCCGGCTGCAGCGACAGGTCGAGTGCGGCCAGCAGTTCGTCGCGACTCTCGAGGTCGAACAGCTCTTCGTCTGACGCCACGGCCGGCGGCAAGGCCGGCGAATTGGCCAGCTTCGACGCGTCACACGGCATGTCGTACGCCACGCGTAACGCACCTTCGTAACGCGACTCTACACGCGTGTACGTCGAATCTTTCTGACACAACCGATACCGCATACGCGCCGACGCAGACATTTTCATAGTATCCACCTCCGTACGTGTCGCCGAGCCAAAGCCACCCATGGTAACGGTGAGATCGCCGCCACCTCTGGTCACCACGGTGGTGTCACGCCCGCTCAAGTCACCGGCCACGCCGCTGAGTCGCGCCGCCGGAATAGCGGCCAGCGAGAAGTCGCCGTTCACCTCGTCGTACGTGAACTTTTCGTCGATGCTGAACGGCGTGCGTATGAAGCCCAATTGCATGGAGGCCGTGGCGCTGTTCGCACGCGGCAACCAGAACTTGCCCTGATACAAACCGTACTCCACGGTGATCGCATCCAGCTTGGCCTTGGCCGGACGGAAGGTGGCCTTCACCCACAACGGCACGTCTTCGTCGTCACCAGTATTATCGGCCCGCGCCTGTACCGACGGTGCCCGCAAAGTCGAGTCTTTTACGTACAGCTCGCGCGGCATGCGCGCGCGAGCGATGGAATCGCGCAGTCGATCCGCTTCAAGACTTACTTTGGCATCGGCTTTCGTTTCTTCCGATGCCACATCCCAAATCTCGAGGTCCATCGCTAATCGATACGCCGCGCGCACGAGCTGCCCGCCGTCACGATCGAACCAGAACGAACCCACGAACACCCGCCAATCGGGGCGGCGCGCGGTAATGCGCAGTTCGCGCAGCTTGATCACGCGGCCACCGTCGAGCGTGATGTCCACCGAGTCGCCCGTGGCGTACTTGTAGTACGTCTCCGCACCGTTCGCCAGCGGATGAATGACTTCCCGCTCGTCGATGTCGCTCTTCACCACACCGAAGTTGCTGGACGGGAACCACAGCGACTCGCGCCCCGGGAAATAAGGAATCGAAATCGCACTGCTGAAGTCACCGGTCGTACGCGACGCCATCGGCGCGGTCATGCGCGACCCGATAGGCCGTACCCGTACACCCACATCGCGGCGCCACGAGATCTCGGCCACATTGTCACCACGAAGGAGCAGCTTCTCGAGCCCCAGGCGTTTGGCACCCAGGCCCATCGAAATGCGCTGCGTGGCGGTGGCCTTGTAAGCGCGAAGCGCGCTGTCCTGCCGCACACGTGCCTCGCGGGCCCGCAGCAGGATAAGCATGGCCTCGGGGTCGCTGAAGGCCGTGGCGCTGGCGGAGTCGGCCCGCAGGCGTCGCACCACGCTATCGGGCGACAGTTGGCGGCGGGCCATGGAGCGCGCGTCGCGTGTAGCTTCCCGTGCCGCCGCTCGCTCTTCGGCCGTGAGCGTATCGCGCTTGGCCGGTGGCACGCGTCGCGTCTGCCCCAAAAGCGACGCGGGGCACGCGGCAGAAATCAGGCTCATGGCCCCGAACAGGGCGAAGGTACGGAGCGAATTCGAGAGACGCATGAACCGGGAAACAGGAAAGGATGACCACAACCGCTGTCTTGGTGACCGTACGGGGGTTCGGAGCGAGCGGTTTCCCCGTCTGAAACGTAATTTCCGGTCTCGCCTGTGTTGCCCTGTTCGTCACGGCCGCCGGCGAGCGTTTTCCGAGATTCGCCGACTACCCTGGGAGTCCGCCGTGCATCCGACCCGCTTTCGTTCCACTCGTTCCCTGCTGCTGGCAATGTCCACGCTGGCCGCTGCGCCGGCCGCGTCGTTATCGGCGCAGGATACCACGACGGCGGCAACGCCCGCCTCGGCCGCGTCATCTGCTCCTCTGGACCCACGCCTGGCCAAACTCAAAGCCGAGGCGCTCCAGATGGTGGAGTCCCGCGGCAAGCAAGTCCAGGAAATCGTGGACATGCTCTTCTCGTTCCAGGAGCTCGGCTTCCAGGAATTCGAGTCGCAGCGGTACCTCACCACGCTGTTGCAGAAGGAAGGCTTCACCATCGAGAAGGGCGTGGCGGGCATGCCGTCGGCCTGGACGGCCAAGTGGAGCTACGGCACCGGCAAGCCGGAAATCTCCCTCGGCTCCGACGTGGACGGCATTCCGCAGGCCAGCAACAAGCCGGGCGTGGGCTACAGGGATCCGATGGTGACCGGGGGGCCCGGCCACGGCGAAGGTCACAACGCGGGTCAGGCGGTGAACATCGTGGCGTCGATCGTCGTGAAGCAGCTCATGCAGCGCGACAAGATCAACGGCACGCTGCTGCTGTGGCCGGGCATCGCCGAAGAGCAGATGGCGGGCAAGGCGTTCCTCGTGCGCGCCGGCGTGTTCAAGAACACCGACGTCACGCTGTTCACGCACGTGGGCAACGACCTTGGCGTGTCATGGGGCGCCAGTGGATCGAGCGCGCTGTTGTCGGCCGAGTTCCGCTTCAGGGGATCGAGCGCGCATGCGGCCGGTGCGCCATGGCGCGGTCAGAGTGCCCTCGACGCCGTGATGCTGATGGGTCAGGGCTGGGAATTCCGTCGTGAACATTTGCGGTTGCAGCAGCGCTCGCACTACGTGATCAAGGACGGCGGCGATCAGCCGAACGTGGTGCCGAGCACGGCGAGCATCTGGTTCTACTTCCGTGAGCAGGACTATCCGCGCACGATGGCGCTGTTCGAGATCGGCAAGAAGGTAGCCGAGGGTGCGGCGATGATGACCGACACCAAGCTCGACACCATTCTCATTCTCGGCTCGGGCTGGTCGGGACATTTCAGCAAGCCGATCGCGCAGGCGATGCACGCCAACGTGCAGACGGTCGGCATGCCCAAGTGGGATGACAAGGACCAGACGCTGGCAAAGGGCATTCAGAAGGAGCTCGGTTCGCCGGACTTCGGCTTGTCGGACCAGGTGAACAAGGAACTGCGTGGCGCCGAGACGCCGCAGAACTGGATGGGTGGCGGTTCCGACGATATCGGCGACGTGTCGTGGAACATGCCCACGATCACGCTGCGCTTTCCGTCGAACATTCCGGGATTGCCGGGTCACAACTGGGCGAACGCGATTTCGATGGCCACGCCGATCGCGCACAAGGGCGCACTGGCCGGTGCGAAGGTGCAGGCGCTCACGATGCTCGACATCATGCTCACGCCGAAGGTCGTGGCCGACGCGTGGGATTACTTCAAGACCGTGCAGACGAAGGACGTGAAGTATCAGCCGTTCATCCGCGCGCAGGACACGCCGCCGATTTACCTGAACGCCGACATCATGGCGCGCTTCAAGCCACAGCTGCAGAAGTTCTACTACGATCCCACGAAGTTCAAGACGTATCTCGAACAGCTGGGCATCGAATACCCTACGGTGCGGGCGCAGGTGGCGAAACCGAAGGGACAGTAGAAAACAGTAGGGAGTCGGGAGTGGGGGGTACGGAGTAACGATGGGCGTGCGGGGGCAGACTTGCGTCGGCACCGCACGCCCATCGTCGTTCTGGACTAGTGCTTGGTGTTCGCGGCCTTGAAGCGCGCGCGGATCTGCAGGAGTTCGTCGCTGTGGCCGACGTTCTTCTTGGTCGCGTCTTCGAGGAGCTTCATGATGGCGATGTTGTCCTCGACCACCGTGGGCGTGCCTTGCAGGTGCACGCCGAAGCCGAAATGCTCACCCGGGACCAGCACCATCTCGTGGTGCAGCACGACGTCGCTCGTGCCGTCGGCAATGCGGACGACGACGAACTTCTTGCCGGTCTTCTCCATGAAGGAGATGCGCAGACCGTCCACGCCGTCCGGCCACGGCGCGTAGGCGTGCTGCTGGCCATCGCTGCCCTCGAAAGACGTGGTGGTGGTGGTCAGCTTCATGAAGTTCTTTTCGAAGCTGCCGGCGTACATGAAGGCATGTCGCATTCGTGAAGTCCTTGTGGTGAAATGCAGGTGGTGCGGAGGGGACTTTTGAATATCGCACCGTCGCGGTCCGTTGGCGAATCAGGACGTGTGAATCCGCCTACGACGCGCGGGCGGCGTTCCGGCGCGCGGTCATTTGGCGGGCGCGCAGGATGCGCAGATACAGGCCACCGGAGAAGAAGACCAGAGCGCTGAGGCCCAGCAGCTCGTCCCGGGAGAGGTTGGAGAGCACCCAGACGCACGCGGCAGCCCCCAGAATCGGGACGAGCGGTCCACCCGGTATGACAAACGGGGAATCGGCGGTCTGCACTCCACGCTGTCGCAAGCGGAGCACCGCCAGACAAACGGCGACGTCGACCAGCAGCACCGACGACGTGCCGAGAATAGCCAGCGGCTTGAAGGCCCCCAGCACCGCCAGGGCACAGGCAATCGCGGCGAATACGAGAATCGCCACGTACGGCGTCTGGAAGCGCGGATGCACTTTGGCGAGTGGCGCCGGCAGCAGACCGTCTTTGGCAGAGGCGTACAGGCAGCGTGGCGACAGCAGCAGGTCGCCATTCACAAGGGCGAAGATCGACAGTGACACCGCCCCGAGCAGCAACGTGCGCCCCCACGGCCCCAGCAACTTCTCGGCGGTCGCGGCCAGCGGGGTGATGGTTTGCAGCGGGAGGTCGGCGCCAAGCACGCCTTCCCCCACCAGCTGGAGCCCAAAGTACACCCCGACCACCGTCGCGACGCCCATGAGCAGACCAAGGGGGACGGTGCGACTCGGATTCCGCAGCTCACCACTGGTCGACAGCGACGATTCGCCGCCGATGAAGGCGAACATCAGGAGCAGTACTCCACGGCCCAGTGTGGACGCATCCGGCATGCTGGACGGGATGACGTGCGACAGGGTGATGTGCGGAATGCCGACCACGAGTAGCAACAGCAACGGCAGCAGCTTCAGCACGGTCAGTACGACGACCAGTCGCGCGCCGGTCTTCACTCCTATGATGTTCACGCCAGCCATGAAGGCAAACAGCGCGATGAGGGTGAGCGCACGCGGAACGGGCTGCGCGAGCGTCGGCACCGCAGTAGCTAGCGTACTCACGAGCACATCGGCGAGCGCCGCGTCGACACAGGCGCCAACGCCGAACCACATGAGATTGGCGGCGATGAAGCCGGCGAACGGACCGAACGCCCTTTCCACATACACATACGCGCCGCCGCTGTCGTGTACACGACTGCCCACTTCGGCGAAGCAGAGAAAGATCAACACCACCAGCACGGCACAGATCGCGTAACCGAGCGCGGTGGCACTGCCGAGGCTGGCGGCAACGAGACCCGGCAGGGCGAAGATGCCGGCCCCGATGGTCCCGTTGGCAAAGATGAGGGCGAGCGTGCCCGGACCGATCACGCGGCGCAGCGCGCCGCTATCCGTCACGAGCGACCGTCACGAGCGACCGTCACGAGCGACCGTCACGAGCGACCGTCGCGAGGTTTCGGCGTGGCCGTCGGCGCGGCCAGTTGCGCGTCAGCGGCGATCACGGCATCGAGCAATACATCGGCACCATTGGTGATGTCGGCGGCGCGCGAAAATTCTTTCGGCGAATGACTGATGCCGCCCACACTCGGAATGAAGATCATCGCCATCGGTGCGATGTGCGCGATCTCCTGTGCATCGTGGCCGGCGCCGCTGGGCATGCGCTGCGACGACAGCCCGAGCGCGGTCGCACTCGCTTCGATCCAGTTCATGACTCGCGGATCGGACACGGCGGGCTTGCTGTCGGTGAGCCGCCTGAAGGCAAACGTGGTGTTGGTCGTGGTACCGATTTCCCGGGCGAGCTTCTCGAAGACCTCGGTGAAATGCTCGATCTTACTCTGATCGAGGTCACGCAAGTCGACGGTGAGCACGACCTGTCCGGGAATCACGTTGGTGGTGTTGGGCGACACCACCATGCGGCCAACGGTGGCCACCTGTCGTCCTGGTTCGGCGCGTACGGCATCGTTCACCGCCACCGTGAACGTGGCGGCGGCGAGCATGGCATCCTGACGCTGGTCCATCGGCGTGGCGCCGGCGTGATTGGCGAAGCCGGTGATGGTGACCTCGAACCAGCGCAGGCCCACGATGCCCTGCACCACACCGATCTGCTTGCCGGCCTTCTCGAGTAGGCCACCCTGTTCGATGTGTAGCTCGATATAGCAGGCGATGTCGCCTTTTTTCTTCACGGACTCGCCGAGACGAGACACGTCGCCGCCGATGATGCCGATACCGTCACGGATGGTCTTGCCCGAGCGCGCCACTTTTGACAACTCGGCGTCGGTCATCTCCCCGATGGCCACCTTGCTACCGGTGGTGCCGCCTTCTTCGTTCTGCCAGATCACGACATCGAGCGGATGCCGCAGCCGCCTGTTCTGTTCGCGAAGCGTGCGCGCCACTTCGATGGCACCGAAGGAGCCGACCGGTCCGTCGAAGTTACCGCCGTCGGTGACGGAGTCGATGTGCGAACCGATCAGGATCGGCGCACGTGTGCGGTCGGTGCCGTCGAGTCGCGCGTAGATATTGCCGGCGGTATCGATGCGCGGTGTGAATCCGGCGTCGCGTAGTAGTTGCAGCGTAAAGGCGCGACCAGCAAGATCGGCCTCGGAGTACGCCACGCGATTGATCCCGCCAGGCGTGCGACCGACGCTGTCGAATTTCGTGAGCCACTCGTTGAGCCGCGCGCCGTTCACGCGCAGCGGCGCGAGCGCCGATACCGCAAAGGCGTTTGACAGATACGGTGTGACCAGCGGCATTGCCGCCAGTGTACCGGCGTGACCAAGGAACGTACGGCGCTTCATAAATCAGCCTCTGGCAGCAATGGTGCGAATAGCGACCGCCAGTCTATCGGCGTCGGCGGGGGTGTTGTACAGCGTGGGAGTGACGCGCACGCAATCGCCCTTGGCCAGTCCGGTGCGCTGGAACGTGAAAATGCCGAATTCGTCGTGCAGTGTGGTGGCGAGCGCGCGATTCGCCTCGCTGGTGCCACGGTTATGCAGACGGAAGCCGGTGATCGCTCCGGTCAGGACGGCGTCTTCCGGCGTGAGAATGGTCACGCCCTTCACATCGGCCACCGCATGCACCCAGCGATCACGCAGATAGCGCAAACGAGCAGCCTTCTGCGGAATGCCGATGCTGAGTTGGAAGTCGATGGCATCGGGAATCGTCATCACCGTCGCAAAGTGCGTGGTGCCGGTGTGAATGCGGCTTTCGATGCGATCGAGCGGTGCGCTTTCATCGGCATGCGCGCGGTCGATCGCGTCGAGACGTGATTCGCGGATGTACAGCGCACCGGCGCCCACCGGCGCACCGATCCACTTGTGCAGATTGAGCCCCACGAAATCAGCGCCCATGTCGGCCATGGTGAGCGGCACCTGTCCGAACGAGTGCGCGGCATCGACCACGACATCTACCCCGCGCGCCTTGGCCAGCGCGGTGATGGCAGCCACCGGCAGCAGTAACCCGGTTTTATTGTTGCAGTGCGTGAGCAACAGCAGCCTGGTGCGTGGATTGGCGTCGAGCGCCTTGCTGTACACCGCGAGAATGTTGTCGTGCGACGCGGGCTCAGGGATATTGAGCGTGACGACATTCGCCTTGCAGCGCGTGGCCAGGGCATTCATGGCCCACTGCATCGCGTTGTAATCGAGGTCCGCGTACATGATGGTGTCGCCCGCCTGCACGCGATTATATTGTCCGATGAGCGCCTGCAATGCTTCGGTGGCGCCGCGTGAGAACGCGAGTTCGGTGGGCTTGGCGCCCACAAATGCGGCGACGCGCTCACGGGCGGTGCGCATCATGGCGGGATATTCGCGGCGCGCGAAGTACGAGCTCTCGCTGTTTACGCGATCGATGTAGCGGTGATACGCTTCGAGCACCGGCAGCGCCATCATGCCGAAGTACCCCGCCTCCATGTTCGTGGTGCGTGGCGTGGTGCGATACTTGGCGGCCACCTGCGACCAGTAGGCTTCGTCGCGGGCCACGTCATGCCGCGCACCGGGATGCGGCGTGAGCGGCACGTCGCGGCGTGGCAGAGTGGGCGACGGCCGCGCGGCGGCGGCACTGGGGGCGGCGACGACGGCCGCGCCGAGGATGGCCGCGCTCTTCACGAAATCACGACGGGAGCGGTGTGTGGTCATGCTTGACGGTACGGGCTTGGCCGCTCCCCCGCAATCGCGGCGCGCCGTTACACGTGGGCGGTGTGACTAGGCAATTGAGCGGTGCCGACGGGAATCGTTGAACGGATGACGCGGAGGCGCAGAGCGCGCGGAGGAGCCAAGAAACATCGAGAGACTCTGCGCCTCTGCGTGCTCTGCGCCTCCGCGTGATCGGGCACCGGGTCTGGGTGCACGACATGTGACCGGGATTGTATTGTCCTGAGCGTCGAGAACTCGTATATTCTCCGGCGATCGGCGCCCGGTGGGCAGGCCGCCGGTCCGCAATCCGAATACAGGAGCATCAGCCACACCGTTGATGCGTTCGTGTTGGTAATGTTGCGGTACCAAGGGGTGGCGCGAATGCGTCGTCCCTTGTGGTGTTCCACCCGATTCCAGGAGTACTCATGCGTCGTCTTTCTGCATTGGTCGCTGCGGCCTCAGTGTTCGCGTTGGCGGGCTGCTATCATGCCGTAATCGATACGGGCCGCGCGCCGGCCGGCGAACCGAACGTGACCCCGTGGGCTCACGGCTTCATCTTTGGACTCGTACCACCGTCCATCACGGAAACCGTCAAGAAGTGCCCGAGTGGCGTCGCGAAAGTGGAGACACAGCAGTCGTTCGTGAATGGGCTCGCGGGTTTCCTCACAGGGGGCCTTTATTCGCCGATGACGATCTCGTACACTTGCGCCAAGTCGGGCGCCGAGCTCCCGAGTGCGAAGACGATCAAGGTCGGCGAGGCCGGCGCGCAGGCCGCGATGCAGCAGGCCGTTGAACTGTCGCAGAAGCTGAACGCCATCGTCTTGGTGCAGTTCTAAGTCCGCTGGGTCGACAGAACAGATCACACAGAGGAAAGGAGGAAAGGAGATCACGGGGGACCTCCCTGTCCTCTTGTTCTCTTTCTCTCTGTGTAATCTGTTCGGCAGACCTCCCGTTCCGCCCGAGGTGCTCCTGCGAGAGATTGTAGCCATGCCGTTCCTTCGTTCGATCCGCCACACGCGTCGAGTGGCCGTCATCCTGTCCACCGCCATCGCCATAGGCGCCTGTTCGGGGAGCTCCACCAACACAACGCCGCCGACACCGGTGCCGCCACCCGTCGCGCCAATCACGTATGTGGCCGGGCAGTCGTACTTCGGGCGCAACGGTTACGTGGAGTACATCGCCGGGAACACTCCCGTGATCCTCTCGGCGCCGCACGGCGGAGCGCTCACGCCGTCGTCGATTCCCGACCGTACGGCCACTGCCTGTGGTGGTGTGGCCACCACGGTCACCGACGCCAACACGCTGGAACTGGCGCGCGCCATGCAGACGCGCTTTGCCGCGCGATTCGGCAAGTATCCGCACGTCATCATCTCGCATCTCTCGCGACGCAAGCTCGACCCCAATCGCCTGCAAACCGAAGCCGCCTGCGGAAACGCGGAGGCGGCGCAGGCACTGTCGGAGTGGCACGGGTACATCGACGCGGCCAAGAGCGCCGTGATCGCCGCGTTCGGCAAGGGATGGTACATGGACCTGCACGGACATGGCCACGCGGTGCAGCGTCTCGAGCTTGGCTACCTGCTCACGGCCACGCAGCTCAACGGCACGGACGCGTCGCTCGATGCATCGAGCGCGATCGAGAACAGCGCGAGTATTCTCACGCTCTCGCTGGCGTCGCCCTTGTCGTTTTCCGCGCTGTTGCGCGGCCCAACCAGCCTCGGCACGCTCTACGCCGCTCAGGGATTCCCGTCGATTCCGAGCAGCAGCGATCCACGTCCGAACGGCGACGAGTATTTCAACGGTGGCGACAACACCCGTCGACATTCCTGCGGCAGCGCGGCCGGTCCGCTTGGTGGCACCACCGGTGGGTTGATCTGCGGCGTACAGATCGAGGCCAACTTTACAGGAGTGCGCGACAACGCCGCCAATCGCGAACGTTTCGCCGATGTCACGGCTCAAGTGTTGGAGCAGTACCTGCGGGTGCACTGGGGATTGCAGCTGGCCCCGTAACTTTAGGTGGTGCGTCGTGCGTGGCGCTTCGGATAGCGTGGGGCGTGTGGCTGCCATCGCTGATTGACGCGAAGTTCGCGGAGGACGCGACGCGACGCGAAGAACAACATTCCATTTCGCTCTTTTGCTGTTCTTCGCGTGCCTTCGCGATCTTCGCGATCTTCGCGTTAGCCTACGATCCCGCCCCGTCACGAGGCTCCTCGAAGCGAAGGCATCGTGCGACGGACGAGTGCTTGAACCGATTGACGCGAAGAACAACGAAGATTCCCATCGCCGTGATCAGGGTAGCGCGTCGAAACCCGCTGCGGGGAAATGCTCCGTGACTCGGGTCCTGGTGCACGCTGTCCAGGAACTGCGCACCCGCGGTGACACCGCGAAATCGCATCAGCAGAATCTGCATCTCGGCGAGTACCAGGTTGGTCGTGACCAACTGCCGCCCCTCCTCGAGCCAACCGCGATACGTCGCGACCGAGGGCTACGGTATGACTCGGCGAGCGCGCCGTCGTGGTCCATCGCCGTTCCGTCCGGCGCGTCCATCTCACCGAGGCTCTCCAGAAACTGCAACATCAGGCCGACGCCCTGCTGCTCCTTCGCAAAACTTCGGACCCCACGGCGCAAGATTTCTGCCTTCGACAGTCCGGTCTCCGAGGTTAGTCGATTCAGGAGATCCCGATCATCGGCGGCCAGATACACCTGCACCGGTTCGCGCACACGGCGTGGGGGAGTGAAAATACATGTTAAAAACTTGCATTACTGCATGTACGCCCTGCATGCGTTACATCGAGACCCGAAGAACGGCAGTGCAATTTTCTCTTGGTGTTTTTCTTCACGTGCCTTCGCGATCTTCGCGGACTTCGCGCGAACCGACGATCCCGCCCAGACACGACGCTCGCCGGAGCGAGCCGATCGCGCGGCGGCCCTGTCCGTAGGCTCACGAAGCACAGCAAAAGAAACGACCCGACGATAGCTTACCAGTATGTCTACCGACTCCACCTTCCTCGGCGATCTGCCTCCCGGCGAATTCCGCGCGGCGGCTCATGCCGCGGTGGACTGGATCGCCGATTACCTCGAGCATGCCGCCCAGTTGCCGGTCAAGAGCCGGGTGCAGCCAGGCGATATTCGCGCCGCACTGCC
This sequence comes from Gemmatimonas sp., assembly GCF_041689975.1. Lineage (GTDB taxonomy): Bacteria > Gemmatimonadota > Gemmatimonadetes > Gemmatimonadales > Gemmatimonadaceae > Gemmatimonas. Next base: position 9,093 of record NZ_JBDNFF010000322.1, on the reverse strand, counting down.
CGCGTCGGCGCCTGCGCGAGGTGAGCCGCTCGAGGCGATGCTGCGCGATTTCCGCGACACCATCATGCCCGGCATTACCCACTGGAATCATCCCGGATTCTTCGCCTACTTCGCCAATAGCGCGTCGTATCCCGGAATTCTCGGTGAGTTGCTCGCGGCGGGGGTGAACGCGAACGGCATGCTGTGGGTCACCAGTCCTGCCGTAACCGAACTCGAACAGGTCTCGCTCGACTGGCTGCGTCAGCTCATGGGACTTGGGCAAGGATGGTTCGGCCAGATCACCGATACCGCCAGTGTGAGTACGTTCTACGCCCTAGCGGCAGCGCGTGAACAGGCCGGCTACGATGTGCGCATGCAAGGCATGGCCGGCCGCGCCGATATGCCGAAGCTTCGGGTGTACTGCAGCGAGCACGCGCATTCGTCGATCGACAAAGCGGTGATCGCCCTTGGCCTCGGTCACGAGAACCTCGTCAAGATTCCGGCCGACGAGAACTTTCGCATGCGCCCCGACGCCCTCGAATCGGCAATCCAGGCCGACCTCGCCGCGGGTTTTCACCCGATGGCGGTGGTGCCGTGCGTGGGTACTACCAGCATGACGAGTGTGGATCCCGTGCGTGCGGTGCTGCGCATTGCGCGCGCACACGGCTGCTGGGTGCATGTCGACGCGGCGTACGGTGGCGTGACCGCGATCGTGCCGGAAATGCGGCATCTCATGGATGGCACCGACGACGCCGATTCGTTCGTGGTGAACCCCCACAAGTGGCTGTTCACGCCGATGGATTGCTCGGTGCTGTACACGAAGCATCCCGACGCGCTCCGTCGCGCGTTTGCGCTGCTGCCGGAGTACCTGATCACCAGCACGCAGACCGAGACCGTCAACCTGATGGACTACGGCATACAGCTCGGGCGTCGATTCCGCTCACTCAAGCTGTGGATGGTGATGCGCGCGTACGGCGCCGAGGGCCTCGCCGAGCGTATACGTTTTCATTGTGATCTCGCGCGCGACTTCGCGGGCATGGTGCACTTCGAGAACGGCGGCTGGGAGCTCACGGCACCGGTCACGATGTCGCTGGTGTGCTTCCGCTATGCGCCGGCCGGTATGGGCGAGGCCGAGATCGCGCGGGTGAACGCGGCGATCATGGAACGCGTGAACGCCGACGGCCGCGCGTATCTGTCGCACACGAAGCTGAACGGGAAGTACACGCTGCGGCTGGCCATCGGAAACATCCGTACCGATCGCAGCCACGTGGAGACAGCATGGGCTGATTTACTTGCGGCAGCCGCGACGACCATGGCTGCGGCGTCTCCGGTGGCGTAGCGGACCGCTCAGGACGCCTTACGCTTTGGTACGTCGCGCGGCTTTGCGTTCGCGGCGGATGCGTTGCCAGCGCACGAAACCCAATACGGCCACCGTGACCACCACGGCGCCGATGATTTCGCCAGCCCGATCGAGATGGCCGAGGGTGCGGACGGCGGCCTCACCGGCGGCGTATCCGATAAGCGTGAAGGTGGCGGTCCAGAGCGCGGAGCCGATCAGCGACAGCGGCAGATAGATATAAATCGGTACCTTGGCCGCACCACAGGCCATCGGCAGCACCACTCTCAGTCCGAACGCGAAGCGAACCAGGAGCGACGCCGTGAGCTGATTCCGCCGCACCACGCGCAGGGCCACGGTGCCGGTGGCGCGCACCCGCGGAAAGCGACGGCGAATGAATTCCCATCTCCAGCGGCCCAGCACGTACAGCAGCGTGGTGGCGATCCAGCCGCCCAAGGTGATCGAGAAGATCACGCGGGCGATCTGCAGCTCGCCTTCATGCGCCGCGATCCCGCCGAAGATCGGCGAGAGCTCTTCGATCACGATCGCCGAGCCACCCAGGATCACATAGGTCCAGAAGCTGTCGGTGACCGCCTCCAACCACTTCATGACGTCCATGATGGCGGCGGCGACGCCGATAGCCGAGCTACCGGACAGCACAACGCTCGCCACCCGCAGCAGGAGCGCGGGGGCGAGCGTGGTCGCGAACAGGATCGAGGAAATCACCGGGATCATACCCCGCGAATCTAATCGACTACGTCAGTCGCCGGCCTGGGCAACCGGCAATTCGAGAGTCCGGAATTGCCCCGTATGCGGCGGTGTGAGCCCAACTCGCCGTGAGACCCACGAACGGATGTTGTCGAAGATCTCGTAGAACGTCGGGATCACGAGTAGCGTGAGCACCGTGGAGGTGATCACACCACCGATGACCGCGACGCCAAGCGGCGCGCGGAACTGGGCGCCTTCACCACGACCCAAGGCTACCGGGATCATACCGGCGATGAGGGCGAAGGTCGTCATCAGAATCGGACGCAGACGAATAGCGCCGGCTTCGATCAGCGCCTCGCGCAACGGCATCCCTTGCCGCTCACGGGCATCCTTCGCGAAATCCACCAGCAGGATCGCGTTCTTCGCCACGATACCGCACAGCAGGATCACGCCGATGAGGCTCATCAGGTTGATCGTGTTGCCGGTGATCGCGAGCGCGCCCATCACACCGATCAGCGACAGCGGCAGCGAAATAAGAATGGCGATGGGATCGAGGAACGATCCGAACTGCACCACAAGGATGAGGTACATCAACGCCACCGCGACACCGAGCGCGACGAAGATATTACCGAACACCTCTTCTTGCTGCTGTACTTGACCGCCCGACGACAGGCGAACCCCGGGTGGCATCGTGATCTCGGCTGTCTTGCTGTCGATCTCGGCCTTCACTTCGGTAAGCGACCGCCCGGCGACATTCGCTTCCACCCGGATCACGTTGTCGCGATTGAGGTGATTCACGACTGCCGGCCCGAGTTCGCTCTTGATGCGCGCGACTTGCTGGAGCGGGATCAGCGTCGCATTCTGGCCCGTGCCGACCGCTACCGGCAGCATCGCGAGGTCGCTGGTGCGAGCTCGTGCTTCCGGCGACAGTCGCACAATCACCTTCCGCGTCTCGTTCGTCGGGTCGATCCAGTCACCCGCGTCGAGGCCAGCGAAGGCCGGACGAATCGCCTGAGCCACTTGGGCAACATTGAGACCGAGCGCACCGGACAGCCCGCGATCCACCTGCACCGTCAGTTCCGGCTTCTGCCCCTTCGTACTCAGCCCCACGTCCACCGCGCCCGGCACCGAATTCACCACCGCCAGATACTGGTTGGCCACTGCTTGGAGCGCCGCCTTGTCATTGCCGCGCAACTCGAGGGAGATCTGCTTCTGCTGTCCGCCGAAGTCGCTCGTGAACACTGAAACGGACGCGCCGGCAATGCGCTTCACTTCCTCACGCATCACGGCCCCAAGATCCTCGGCGCTCAACTCGCCAGCCTTGAGACGCTCGCCCTTCGGCTTGAGCTTGAGGTAGATACTGGCTTTATCCACCGCCCCGCTGGCCCCACCGGCACTGACGAAGCTGTACAGGACCTCTGGGTGCTTCGCGGAGTCCGTGAGAGCGAGGGCCTCCTGCGTTTTCTGTCGCAGGTAGTCGAGATTGGCCCCCGGTGGCGTTTCAATCGCCAAGGTCAACTCGGCGTTATCCTCGAGCGGAAAGAAGCTGCCGCCGACCACGCCCGTGGCGGGCAGTGCGAGCGCCACGACGAGCGAGGTGACCGCCAGCAGGACCATGCTCTTCGGATGATCGAGTGCCCAACCGATCAGCTTGCGATAGTTGTTGGCCAGTCCGTTGAACCAGTGATTGAACTTGTCGAGCTGCTTCGTGATCCAGCTTTTCTGGTGCTCCTCGAGATGCGGATCGGGCCAGTAGGCCGAGAGCATCGGATCGAGCGAGAAGGACACGAACAACGAGACGAGCACCGAACAGGCGATGGTCAGTGCGAACGGCTTGAACCACTGCCCGGACAGTCCCTGCAAAAACGCGATCGGCACGAACACGGCGATGATCGAGAAGGTCGTCGCGGCCACGGCGAGCCCGATTTCATCGGTGCCTTCCCGCGCCGCCGTGTAATGATCCTTGCCCATCTCGACGTGGCGCACAATGTTCTCGCGTACCACGATCGCATCGTCGATCAGGATACCGATCGCCAGGGAAAGGCCCAGTAGTGACATCGTGTTGAGCGTGAAGCCGAACGCCCACACGGCGATGAAGCTCGCGAGCACCGACACCGGCAGCGCCAAGCCGGTGATCACGGTGGAGCGCCACGAATTCAGGAACAGGAAAACCACGAGCACAGTAAGCAGCGCACCTTCGATCAGCGCACTCTGCACGTTGTCCACGGAGTTCTCGACGCGCGTGCCCTTGTTCTTCACCACCTCGAAGTTCGCACCCTTGGGGAGCGTGGGCCGCAGCTCATCCACGCGCTTGATGATCGCATCGGCCACGGCCGTCGTGCTGTAGCCCTTGGTCTTCTTGATCTCGAGGCCCACCGCATCACGACCGTTGAAGAGCGACAGTGTTCGCAGCTCCTCGACGCCGTCGACGGCGGTGGCCACGTCGCCCAGTCGCACCACCCGTCCGCCCTTCTCAGCGACCACGAGCTGCATGAAATCCTGCGGCCCTTCGAGGCGTCCGCGGAGTCGAATGGTCCGCTCGTCGAGCGTGCCGTTCACGCGACCGACGGGGACCGCCAGATTGCCTTGCTGAATCGCGCCGACGATCTGTGGTACACTGACGCCCGCGGCCTGCATTCGCTGTGGATCGAGATTCACCGTGAGTTCGCGCTTCACGGCACCGGTCACCGCCACGTCGGCCACGCCGGGAATGGCGCGCAGCTCGCGCGAGATCGCCGGATCGGCCAGCATCGTCAGCTGCGCGGGGCTCAGCGAGTTCGACCACATCGACAAGGTCACGATCGGACCGTCGGTGTCGTTGAACTTCTTGATGATCGGTTCCTCGAGCTCCGGCGGCAGGTCCTGTCGTTTGGTAGCGATCGCGTCGCGGATCTCCTGCGTCGCTTCCTGCAGATCCTTTGAAAAGACAAATTCCACACGCACCAGCGCGAACCCGTCACGCGCCTCGCCATTGATCGACTTGACGCCGGAGATCGACTGAATGGCCTCCTCGATCGGCTCGAGTACCTCTCGCTCCACCTGCTCGGGCGAGGCGCCGGGATACACCGCCGTCGTGACGACGATCGGCGGCTGGACCTCGGGGAATTCGTCGGTCTGGAGCTGCGTGAGCGCCACGACGCCGAAGCCGGCGATCGCCAACATCGCCACGATCGTGAGGAGCGGCTTTTTGATGGCAAAATCAGAAATGAACATGGAGCAACCTGAAAGAGATGGTTCGGCCCGACGCTAGTTCTTCACGTTCTTCACGTTCTTCTGCGCTGGCGTGGCGTCCTTGGGCGCCGACACCGTGATCATCGTGCCCACCGAGATGCCGCGAGCGGCACCCAGCAGCACCGTGTCGCCGCTGGCGATCCCGGTCGTCACTTCGAACGCGGCAGCCGCTTCGTCACGCACACCAAGCTGCACCTCGACCTTCTCTACCTTGCCGCCCTTCAGGCGCATCACATTCGGCACGATGCCGGTCTGGTCGATCGCGTTCTCGGGCACCAGCACACCGACCCGCTTCTGCGAGGCCACACGACCTTCCACGAACAGTCCCGCCACCAGCCCGCCGGCGGAATTCGGTACCGACGCCAGCAAACGCACCTGCTTCGTTTGCGGATCCACCATCGGGCTCACGCGTGTCACGCGGCCTTCCAGCACGCGATCCGAACCGTTCACCGTGAACAACACCGGCGCACCCACTCGCACATCGGCCAGCGCCGAAGTCGGCACGGACGCCTCCACGCGCAAGCTGCGCGGGTCGATCACCGTGAACAGCGCCGTACCCGGCGACACGATATCACCCGGGCTCACCGCACGCTCCGCGACCACGCCCGTGAACGGCGCGCGGATGATCGTGTTACGCAGCAGCTTCTCGGCCGACGACAACCTCGCCTTCGCATCCGCCAGCTGCGCTCGTGCGCCGAGGTTGGCGCGATCAGCACTTTCCACATCACGCTCGGCGATGGCACCGGCCGCCGCCAACGTCTTCGCACGCTGCAATTCACGCGCGGCCTGTTCGGCCGCCACGGTGGCCTGCGTCACGGCGGAACGCGCCGAAATCGCGGCGTCACGCACCGTCGCATCATCGATACGTCCGAGCACGCTGCCGGCGCTCACGGGCTCACCCTGTTCGACATTGGTGGCGAGCACTGCTCCGCTCATCTCCGCGCGGATACGCGCTTCGCGGTCGGCCGTGAGCGTGCCGGAGATGGCCGGACCGCTGCGCAACGTGTCGGTACGCGCCACGGCGATGTTGTCCGGACCGATGTTCTGGGCCACGGCCGCCGTGTTGGCGGCCGGCGCTTCCTTGTCTTTACTGCACGCGGTTCCCACCAGCGTCGCCGCGAGGAGAGCGAGGGACGCGGATCGGCGAGTCATGATATTCATCGAGTGGGGCCGGTGGACGGGGTGGAACCCTGCGACAGGGGGAGATAAGGAAGCAATTCGAGACGCTTGCGCGCGACCTGCAGATTACGCGCGGCTTGTGCACGGTTGGCGAGCGCCTGTTGCAACTGATTTCGCGTCTCGGACAGTTCGAGTTGCGTGGAGATTCCTTCGCGGAAGCGCACCTCGGCGATGTCATAAGCCCGCTGCGCCTGTTCGGCGGTCCCCACGCTGGCCTGCCAGGAGGCTTCCGATTCCGTGAGCTGCGCCACCGCCTGACGGGCATCCAGCGACGCCCCTTCCTGCGCGAGCCGCAACCGCTGGCGCGCTTCGATCACCGTCGCCTCGGCGGCCTGCACTTCACCACGCACACGTCCACCGGTGAAGAACGGGTACGAGAGGCCGAGCCCGACGGTCCAGTTCGGGAAGAAATCAAGGAGGCTCGTGGGAAGAATGCCTACGGGATAGGCGAGACGCTGATAGTTCGTGGTCGCCGAAATCGATGGGAGGCGCTGCGCCTTGGTGGCTCGCAGCTGCTGCTGCGCCACTTCGACGCTCTTAATGGCCTGCTTTACCGGGGCGCGCGTACCGATGCCGGTGTCACTGCCTGCGAGGATACGAGACACCGCAGCCTGCACCTGCGGATCGATCGTGAGCACCTCGGCCACGTTCACATTCACGGTGGTGATCGGCGCCTGATCGGCTACCGGTGTGGACAGCGGCGACTCGGCGATGCTGTCGGTGAGGGCGAGCGGCTGATCGGGCGACACGTTCAGCAGCTGACGCAAACGCACGTAAGCGAGATCCCGGTTGGTGCGCGACTGCAGCCAGCCGGGCCGCTGATTGTCGCGTGTAACGCGCGCCCGAATGAGCTCGAACTCCGACGCCGAACCGACATTGCGGGTGATTTGCACCTGACGCAGCGTGCGCTCGGACTGCACCAGCGACGATTCGGAGATCGCCACGAGACGGTCGGAGAGCAGCGCGTCGTAGTAGGCCTGCGTGACATCGAGCTGTACCTGCGCCTGCGCGCTGGTGATGCCGATCTCGGCCGACTCGCGCGATGCCTTCGCGGCGCGGATGTTCGCCGTGGAACGGCCACCGTTGAACAAGGCCTGCGAGGCCGACAGCCCGACGTTGAAGTTGTACTGCGATGCAAAAATTCGAGTGATCGGATTCTCGGCCACGGGCGTGGTGTCGCTGCCGCCGCTGGGCGCACCGCCGCCGGAGCGTTGGGCGATGGCCGCGAACTGGTTCTGCAGCTGCTTCTGCCAGTTCATGGTGGTCGCGAGCTGCGGGAGCAGCGCCGAACGCGCCTGTCCGAGCTGCCCCTTCGCGCGGAGAGATCCGGCACGGGCGATCGCGATCTGCTCGCTCTCACCGGTGGCCAGCTGCAGCGCTTCAGCGAGCGAGAGTGGGCGCGGCGCGCTGCCTCGCGCCGCTGGCTGCGCGAGGGCAAGGTGCGGCGCCACTGCCAGTGCGACAAGCGCGGCCACCAAGTTGATCGTGGGCCGTGGGAATATGCGGCGCAGTACGCGCACACCGTCGAGAGGGGTCATTCGGGGACAGTGGTGAAGGTCGAGTCCAGTTCGGCCGTACGTGCCGCACGGTGCGCTGGATCCTGCAAAGCACCGACCCCGCGAAGAAAAATGCGTACATAGGCACGCAATGTTTCCGGAACAGGCTGGGTGAACATCGTGGGCATGAGGTCACGATTCATGCCGTCTGCATAAAGTGCTCCCATGAGCATCGTGACCGCGGCGCGGACGTCGGAAGGCGAGACCTCGCCGGATTCGGTGATCCATCCGTGACGGCGTAGCCTCACCACGTATTCGCGCACTTGGGCCATGGCAGCGCTGGGGCCGTGCGTAGCGCAATCGGCAGCGTCGGGGCGGTGTTCAGCGTCGCTCATCAGCTGACGCACGATGGCACGCATGCTCACGAGCGCGGTGTGCTGCACGGTGACCCAGGCGAGCAGATCCTGCTCGGGGTCGACCGGTTCCTCAGGGAAGGTGGCATCCTGCTCTACGCGCGAGCACTCGTGCATCATCAGGTCGAGCAGGGCATCCTTGGAGCCGAACTGGCGGAAGAGCGTGACTTCGTTCACGCCTGCTTCATCCGCAATGCGGCGGGTAGTGGCTCCGCGCCAGCCGTGTTGGGCATAGACCCGAGCGGCGGCGTGCAGAATGCGTTGGCGGTGGTCGTCGGTCATGGTGTTATTGTAATGCAAGTACTTGCTTTCTCGCAAGCGGGCACTTGCTTGCGCTCTGCCCTTCTGCTCTTTGATACCTTCTGCTCTCTGACGCCTTTACTCTGTGTGATCAGGCGATCTGTGCCGGCGGATGGCATATTTGAACTGATCACGCGGAGGCGCAGAGAGCGCAGGGGACGCAGAGGGACAATTCTGTCGTTCGTCTCTGCGCCTCGGCGTCCTCTGCGCCTCCGCGTCATCTGGTTCACGGGTCTGAGCGGATGGTCCACTGCTCGCCGTACGGGATGTTCTCGATATTCGTGAGCTCGCCACGTTGGCTTGGCGGGCCTCTTGTGGCGGTGCCTCTACGTGGTATCGTGATTTGATATGACGTGTCCTCCGTTCGTGACCTGCGCGTGACCGGATTCCGAGAGCTTGCCCGTGCGGCTGCGGCGGCGATCTCGGCGCGCCCCGGCGTGCCCCTCGCCTT
>NZ_JBDNFF010000321.1:0-12119 GCF_041689975.1 Gemmatimonas sp. | reverse complement strand
TTCGCCATCAAACCGTACAACCCGTTCTCGATAGAGCTGTTCGCGTGGACGCCCAATCCCGATTGGGGTGGTGCCAAGGTGCGTATTCCGCTCGAAGACGACGCCATTGTCGCTGAGCGGGGTGTGGAATGGCTGTATCCGGTGCATGAGCGGGTGTGGTTAATCAAGTAGACTGAAAACTGCGAACTCCTTAGGCAAGAAGAGGGAGGGTTTCAGGGGGCAGGAGGCAGTAACCGCACGCGGTTCACCTGCTTCCTGCCCCCTGAAACCCTCCCCCCTCTTACCTAGGGAGTGTGCACTTCACAGTTCACAGCCCACAGCTACCCCTCGTACGACCCGTTCAATTCCAATGCCCACGTGATCGGCATGTTCGCGTCCAGCGAGTCACGCACGGAGCAGTACTTCGTAACGGCCAGGTCGATCGCACGTTCGGCGTGCACGCGTTCCACGCCGGAGCCGATGATGTGATAGATGAGATGAATTCTCGTGACGCGACCAGGCGTGCCCGAAAAGCGCTCGCCATTCACGTCCACCGACAGCGCGCTCATCGGCGTGCGGCGCTTCGTCAGAATGTCGACAACATCCACTGCGGTGCATGCGGCCAGGGCGCAGAGCAGCGTGTCGATCGGCGACGGGCCTTGCTTGCCGGTCGAGTCCATCGTGATCGATGGCCCGCCCGACTGACGTACGCCCTCGAACACGTGATCGCCGGTCCACGTGACCTGCACGCTGGCTGGTAACTTGCCGACAACCGGCATCGCGGTCGTGTCCTTCAGTTGTTCTTCGCTCATCACGGTTCTCCCCCTTGGCGAATGGGTGCGCGGACGGCGTTGCCCCACTCAGTCCACGACCCGTCATAGTTGCGCACCTTCTCGAAGCCCAGGAGGTACGTCAGCACGAACCATGTGTGCGAGGAACGCTCGCCGATGCGACAGTAGGTGACGACGTCGTCGCCGGGCGCGAGTCCAATTTCGCCCTCATAAATCGCGCGCAATTCACTGGCGGGTTTGAAGGAACCGTCCGCCGCCGCCGCGCGCGCCCACGGCACGCTGCGAGCCCCGGGAATGTGTCCGCCGCGCAACGTCCCTTCCTGCGGATAATCGGGCATGTGCAACTTCTCGCCCGTGTACTCCTGCGGCGACCGTACATCCACCATCGGCTTGCCCGACTGCATGTGCTCGCGTGTGTCGTCGATGAAGGCGCGGATCGACACGTCGTTGCGCTCACGTGCAGTGTACTCCGTGGGCGGAAACGACGGCACAGTGGTCGTGGTCGGCCGCTCTTCGGCCAGCCATTTCGCGCGACCACCATCGAGTACCACGGCATTGTCGAAGCCGAACAGCTGGAAGACCCAGAACGCGTACGTGGACCACCAATTGTTCTTGTCGCCGTAGAACACGACCGTGGTGCTGTCGTCGATGCCCTTCGCGCGGAGTAGTGCTTCGAAGGACGCCCGCGCGATGTAGTCACGTTCGACCTGATCGTTGAGGTCGATGTGCCAGTCGAGCTTCTGCGCACCGGGAATGTGCTCCACGCTGTACAGGAGCACGTCTTCGTTGCACTCGAGCAAACGCAGCGACGGGTGATCGAGGTGCGCCGCCAGCCAGTCCGTGCTGACGAGGCGATCGGGGTGCACGTAGCCTTTCGCGGCGATGCCGGCGTCCGGGATGTCGGGCAATGCAGAAATTGGGGGCATGTATGGACGCTAGCGACTTGCCGCCGGGGTTGCGAGGGGCGGTCGGGGCCCGTCTGTCCGAGCTATATTCCCGTATGCTCACCGTGATCGGGTCCGCCATTGCGTATCGATTGTTCGATGTGGGATACGCCATTGACCTCGAGCGAGCGCTCGCCCTGTTGTCGGCCAGCGCCCCGGAGCGCGTCCGACCCGCCCGCGGTGAAGGGCAAGCTCTGCAGATCAGCAATCCACCCATCACGGTATCGCTTGGCGGCGCTGTGCTGGCCGTTGATGAGACCGCGCACGATGTGGAGCTTTCAGCGCGGATCTTCGATTTTGGGGTCGTCTCCCTCCGAGTGCGCGTCCGGCCGTCGGCCTCCTGCTCCTGGGAGCAGTTCACGGCGTTTGGCCAGCGACTGGAGCACCACCCCGGTATGAATGCACTGGTCCAGGATCAACTGCAGCTGCTCTGCGAGCGCATGCGCCCCGCGATCGAGCGGCCAGCAGTCGCCGGCGTTCACGAGGATTACACTGTCTTCCGCATCACGGAGATTACCGACGAACACGGCACGCCGCTGTCGGCCGCAGCGCTGGCGTCGCTCGATGTCGTCCCGCTCCTGTTGAACGAAACGCGGCCGCTCAGCGCGGAAGCGAAACGCGAGTTGCTGCCGCACCGATTCACATACTACGCCGACGACCTCGCGCTGCTGACCTGGGAGAACGCTCTCGTGGTCGAGCCCGGCGAGGAAGACACCGACATCGAATACATTCTCGAATTCGCGAATGCGCAGCTGCTCGAACTGCGCTACTACGACGCCCAGCTCGACGCGGAACTCCCGCGACTCTACGACGCGATCGAAGCGGCGCGTGCTCGTCGATCGGTATTTCCCGGTCGTCGGTTTGCCGCGCTGCTATCGCGGCTGCAAGCGCAGGTGGCCGACTCTACAGAATTGGTGGAGCGTGTGGAAAACGCGCTCAAAGTCACCGACGATGTGTATTTGGCGCGCGTGTATTCCGCGGCCCTCGAGTTGTTTCGAGGACGTGCCTGGCGGGCCGGGATCGACCGCAAGCTCGCCATCTTGCGGGACACGTACGCCATGCTGAACGACGAAGCTCAGGCGGCGCGCAGCGAGACGCTGGAAATCGCCATCGTGGTGCTGATCGTCGGCGAGATCGCGATGGCATTCCTGCGAGGCTGACGCACCAGCGCTAGGATGTGGCCATGAAATGCACCCCGCGATACTGTCGCGCAGCCGAGTTTTCCGGAGCGAGTAGTTGAAGCAGTTCCCCAAAATGGAGCAGTACGCCCAGCATGTGCTGGTGTGTACCGACAACTTCTGTCATGAGAACCGCGTCGGTCGCGCGATCTATGCGCGTTTGGCGTCGCTGCTGCAGCGCGAAGGCCTACTCTTCGGCGACACGCGCGCCAATCGCAGCGAAGCACCGTGCCTCGGCGTCTGCACCGGCGGCCCCATCGTGGCCGTGTACCCGGAAGGCATATGGTACGCCGGCGTTACCCCGGAATTGCTGGAGCACATTGTCGTAGACCATTTGAAAGAAGGACGCGTTGTGGAGGAAGCCATCTTTCGCAATAACGGCAGAGTACGGAGCGAGGAGTGAGGGGTCGGGAGTAGAATCTCACGCTACCCCATACCCCCGACTCCCTACCCCTTACTCTGTCACGGTGCCTCAGAGCCGCGCAGCCCCCGGATCCCCTCCACGAGCTCCGTTGAGGCAAGCACTACGCCCCGGCGCGCAAGCTCCTCGGCAACCGCTGTCAAGTGTCTTGGCCATACATACCGCGCGAACTGGAAGAAGTTCCGCCGGGCCTCCGGGAACTCCGCCAGGAAGCGGGAGAGGGCGTGGCCCCCCTTACGCGTGTTGCAGGCCCTACACGCGGTCACTACGTTGCCGTGAGACCCGTCGCCACCGCGCATCCGCGGCTGGACGTGGTCCACGCTGAGAGCCTCCGGTTCCTGCACGACTCCGCAATACACACAGCGGAACTCGTCGCGCGCAAAGATCTCAAAGCGATTCACCCGGTTCTGCCTGTCATCACTCCTCCTGTGAATCTCCCGGATAAGGGTCGTCGGATGATCTTTGATCAACTGACCAGGTTCCTCGACACCGAGGAAAGCACGGCGACTCCCGATGACGTCCCGCCCCGCCTTACCCACAAAGCCCTCGAGGGCCTGCGTATGTCGCGTTCCCGTGAACGGATCCTGACCAATCTTGAAGAGATGTACCGCGAAGCGTTCGATCGCGCCAAGGAAACGGCCGATCCCGCGGCGATGGCGTCGCTCGACTTCGCCTATCGTCGTGAACAGCTGTACTTCGAGATCCTGCTGGACGTGCGGGACGCGATCGAGAAGAAGTAGGGACAACTCGACGTTCGGCCTACCCGTCGTACTCGCTCGTCGGTGTAGCGACGTGGGTGATGGCCTTGTCGCGAATGCCGAGATCAGGGAGCGCCTTCGCAATCACCCAGCCACGAACAAACGAGTCGTCGAACGCGTGCTTCGAGCCGTACGCACTCCGAATCAGATCGCCCGCCTGCACCAGCGACTTGAGCGTGTTGCCGGCGCTGCCGCCATCCAGTGAGAAGCGGCGCCTCATTTCTTTGGTGGTCGGCCCCATAGGCTCCGCCGCGAGCGCGCGCAGCAGGTTCTGCTGCTGGCTGGAGTGGCGTTGCCACCACGTCTGAACTGCCTCGTGTTCCTCGTCGAGGACGATCTCGCTGAAGGCGGCGGCAACGGCTGCGGCATCGATGGTCGCGCCGGGGATTGCTCGATCAACACACTTGCGTGCAAGTCGCACGATGTGGCGTGTACGAGGGCCGCCCCACTCGAGGCACCAATGTCCCGCACCCAAAGATTGCAACCCGACGGCGTCCAGGCGCTCGTCGATCCACGCGCCCATGTGATCCTTCGGAATCGGTCGGAATGGATAGGGGTCGAGCATCTTGTAGAACGCGCCATTCTTGCCGGCCATCGCTTCGAGGAGGGCGGGCTTTGATCCAGCCAACACGTAACTGAGGTGTTGATGTCGCTGCATGACGCCGCGAAGGTGCCACTCAGGCTGATCGTCCCGGCTCGCATCGGACGTCTTCCCCGTGCTGCGCGCTCGGCCGACCCCGAAGCGGGTGATCTCCTGAAACTCGTCCAAGACGATCCCGAGGGTGGTCTTCCTGTCGGCAGCGAGAGCGTCGAGGGTGTCCAACACACTGGCGAGAGTGGCCTGCTGCACTGCCAACGGATCCCCGGCGAAGGCCGACATCCAGCGAGGGTAGCGTCAGGCCAGAGCTGGGGTTCTGGGTCAGCGTGATGGAGGCCTGAAATCGGCCGGCCAATTCGGTGAACAGGCTCTTCCAACGCCGGCCCAAAGTCTTCCCGGCAGCGGCCAACAGGTTGTTGGCCATGTCGGTCACCGCGGAGGCGGTCGAGAAGTCGGCCAGGATCGCGTGACCGCCCTCGTCGTTCACCTTGTCGACGCCGCGCGCCAGTGTGGAGCTCTTGCCCATGCGCCGGTAACCCGACACCAGCAGCTTGGCCGATGGCTCGCGGAGCGTTTGGACGACCCGAGCGATCTCGTGTGTCCGATCGGTAAAGAACTCCCCTTGGACGATTCCAGAAATGCGAAAGGGATTCAGCGGCAATCGGCACGATTGCCGCTGTCCTTACACGCATGCTGATTTCCCGAAGGCCCGAGAACGACGATTCCACCACGGCTACGTGTGACTGAGGTGCTCGAGCGCCCACGTGCGGCGCCATGGCCGGTACCCACCTGCCCGCGAAGTGGCAGGCGTACGCCGACACCATACGGGACGGGCTCTCAACCTGGCGCGCCAGCGAGCGTAGCGACGTCGACCACAAGACGGCGTGTAGCTGGCGACACAAGGTCATGGCGTTTTCGGCGCCAGCAGAGTCTCCGCAGGACCGTGAGGAGCGTCCCGACAGCTCGGCGCCGCCGCCGATTCCGAGCGGCCGCGTCCAGCCGCTTCGTCCAACAGTTCTTGCTGCCCTAATTTCTAGTGCACTCCTACGCGCCGTTGAAAGGAGCGGCCAGCCGTGCTACTATATCGGCTTGCCCTCACTGACCCTGACCTCGTCGCGACCCGGCCTGCCGCCGCAGCATGAACGCATCCCTGCGTCGCTCCCGGCAGATCCGTTGGCGGCGCTCGGGGCGTCGCCAGCGAGCGCCAAACTGCTGCGGTTCTTCGTCCTCCATCCGACCATGGCCGTGCACGGCCGTGCGCTCCAGCGCCTGCTCGGCCTCGGCTCGGCCTCACTGCAGCGCGAGGTGGACCGCCTGCTCGCCCTCGACGCCCTTGAGCGCGTCGAAGTCGGGCGTCGGGTCTGCTACCGGCCCGTCCTCGAGGCAAAGCTCTGGGGTGCCGTCATGCTCCTGCTCAGCGACACGCGCGACCCTGTGGGGATCGTGCGCGATGCGCTGTGCGATGTCTCCGGCATCGAAGCGGCCTTCGTATTCGGATCGTTCGCGAGGGGGGACGCTCGGCCGGACAGTGACGTCGACGTGTTCGTGGTGGAGACGCCAGCGGTCGACCGGCGAGCACTCCACCGGCAACTGGCGCAGGTCGGACTCGTACTCAACCGCGAAGTGAACGCGGTGCGGTACACGACTCAAGCACTCGCGGATCGGCTCGGGGACGCCACGCACCCCGCGCATCGCTTCACACGCGCCGCGCTCGACGGGCCCAAACAGTGGGTCGCCGGGAGCGCGGATCGCCTCCGCCCGCTCGCGGCGGCGGCAGGCCTGACCGGCATTGTCGCAGGACACGGGTTCGGTTGGGAGCGCGGCGCTGGTGGGCGCATGAACGGCAAGAAGGCCCGCGGTCAGCCACCAGATGCCGCTGGCATGCCGGCGAGCGGTGTCCTAGGCGCCGGCGCCATCGGAGCGCCTCCGGCTGGGGGATTCCCCGCGCAGGTGCAGCTGCTCCTGAACGCGAACCGCCTCCGGCCGCAGCCGTTCAGTCGCGCCGAGGTGTTGACGCTCTGGCAGAAGGCGGTGGGGGCGGCGCATGACGCGGCGCTGACCGGGTTGACGAGCGATAACGCGGTGCGCCTCGCGTACGATGCGGGGCACGCGGCCGCGCTGGCCCTGCTCGCGGCGCATGGGCTCCGGACCGGCGGCGGCTCCGGGCACCACGAGGTCGCCATTGCCGGCGCCGCCGGTCTCGGGGGTTCCGCGCTTGGGGACTTGGTCCCCGACACAGAAGAGATTCGTCAGCTGCGGCATGGGTCCATGTACGACCCCGTGATCGCCGGACCGCCGGAAGTGGCGGACGCGCTCAAGTGGGTGGGACAGACCCTGCCGCCGATCCGTCACGTCCTGGTCGGTCGCGATGGAACGCTGGCCGCCCAACTCAAGCCCTACCCCTGACACGGTCCCGCCATGTTGCTGGATGTCAAGGCAATCCACATCAGCCGGCTGTCCACGCGAACTGCCGTCCAGCCCGGCAGCGGCGGAGTCACGTTGCTGCCGGGCACTCTACGCGATACCCACGCAATCACGGAACAGAGCCTCGAACATGAGTTAGCTGATGTGCGTCCAAAACTCTTCGTGATTCATGGCTCACGACTTTCCGCCACTGAAAGACGGCGGATTGACAGGGGTCGCTAAAGTGCCACACATTTAGCCATACCAGTACAGTTTCGTTGACGTTATTTGCCGTCTTACGGACAAAGATCCATGGCATCCGCTGTCGTTGGTTCCGTGCCGCTCCACCGCCGCCGACCCGCTCAAGAAGGTGACGCTCCGGCTCCACGCGCGAGTCGCCGAGGCGGTCCGATCCGTGGTCGCGACCGGTGATGCGCCGAGCGCCGATGCGTTCATCGAGAAGGCGATCATCGCGCGGCTGCGCGAGCGGCGTCGCGAAAAGCTCTACGTGGCGTACACGGAGGCGTCGAGGGACGCAGCATGCCAAGCGGACATGACCGGGACCACGCGGGCCTTCGACGCGACGTTGGGTGACGGCATCACGGTTCGTTGAGGGCGCGGCGCATGGCGTACATGGGACCCGTGAAGCGGTGGGATCTGTTCTGGGTGGACCTGGAGCCGCATGTCGGCAGCGAGCAGGGAGTCGAGCAACGACCCGCTATTGTCGTGTCGAATGACGGCGTCAACGCGTCGCTCGACGTGGTCACCGTACTTCCCGCCACCAAGCTCACAGGCAAAAAGCGAAGGGCATATCCGTTCGAGGTCGTGCTCCCTGCCGGTTTCATCACACCCGAGCACGAGAGCATCATCATGCCGCAACAGATTCGGACGATCTCCAAGATGCGGCTACTCGAGAAAATCGGGCAGTTGAATGACCCCGATCAGCAGCGAACGATCGAGAATCGCCTCTTGGAGCATCTTGGCATCCAGTTCGAAGCGGAAGAACTATCTGTCTAGAACGAGATAATCCGGCAGGGTTTGGCGGAGCGCCTCCGCGTTCTCTGCGCCGTTGCGTGATCAGTTCCACTACCGCGTGCGCACCGTACGCTGCGCAAGATTCCCGGGGGTGGCGACGAGCAGGCCGCTGAACCGATCACGCAGAGGACGCAGAGGCGCAGAGAACGCCGAGCAACACGCGAAAAACAGGAATCGGCACTCATCTGACCGCATGGCTCGAAATGGGAGTCGTTCCGCCGAACTCCTCTCCGCGACAGCTCGACGCACTCGATCCGTGGTATACGTCCATCTCTGGACCGCCTCGACTTTGGAAGACATGGTGACCCGCCTCGCCACCGCTGCGGCCAAGGCGCTTGGCGGTGATGAATTCCAGGAGATCGAGCGACTCGGCAGTGAAAGCGCTCCTGCCCACGGCAACACACCACGCAGGCGCGGCCGAAGCGGACTCACCGTGCCAGCCCGCGGGCCGCAGCATGTCAGCGCGATGCGTCAAGTTCGCGACGCGATCCAACATCATCGGAATCTCACCTACGTCTTTGCGGGCTCGGATCGACGCCTGATTCGTTGCTGATCAGTGCAGCAAATAGTTCGTGATTGTATTTAGTAGCATCTCGACGTTTTGGCATTGGAACGGCGTGCGTTATCGATGTGCTTTGGGAACGGGTTCGTTTTGTCTGGTCTCGTCTTGAACGGCGAGGCGCTGCATGTCAGTCGTTTGCGCGGAGGCGCGCGGGACGGTCACGCACAGGAGCACCGGAACCACAGGAGGGGTGGTGCGGCACGCCTGGGTCCGCCGACGCGATGCCGGTATCGATCAGTGTTGCTGTTCTTCGCGTCTCTTCGCGTGCTCCGCGAGCTTCGCGCGAACCAGCCGACTCTCCGACAACTCCGAGGCAGCCGCACGCACCGCGGTTCGCGCGAAGTCCGCGAAGATCGCGAAGGCCCGCGAAGCACAGCAACCACAGGAGTGGTGGTTCGGCGCGGCCAGGTCCGCCGGCGTGATGCCCGTATCGATCAGTTTTGTTGTTCTTCGCGTCTCGCGAAGCTGTTCGTGGCAGAGAACAAGGCGGACGTTCGCGTGATGCTGTGGCCGAGATGAGGGCTCCCGTGCGCCGACATCTCGTCCGCTGCCAGAAGCAACCGCAGATCGTTCAGAACCTGTTCCACGAGAAGCATTTGCCATACACCGCACGACGGCACTACGCACTAATTAGCGGCCGAGCCAACAACTCCATGACGAGGCAGCAGTACAGCCTCCGCGACGCGAGCACCGTCAGCCAGGTCAGGCGAAGCGGCGGCGAGATGGCCGACGCTCAGCCTCACCGCGCGAACAGCCGCTCGGTAATCCGCTCCACCGTCGACTTCGCGTCGAAGCGATCGTCAGTCGTGAGCATGATGATCGTGGTCTTGCGCCCGGGATAGCGTACCCACGCCGCGCGGTGTCCGTCGCTGATGCCGAACACGCGCTGCACGACCTCGCCGCGCTCGGTGTCGACCCGAAATCCCTTGGGCTCGGTGTTCTGCGCTGAACGTCCCTGGTCGAAGCGGTACAGATCGTCCACCGTGCCGGACCATTGCTTCGTGGTGCTGTCGTACGCGAGACGCTGCGCGCCGCCCACACTGCTCACGCGACGCACCGACGCCACGCTCATCCGTCCCATGCTGTCACTAGCCAGGGCCGCGTTCAGCACGGCCGACAACTCACCGAGGGCGAAATTCGGCGCACCGGTTTCCGGTGTAAGGCGGCGCTGCACGGCGACGCCGTACGCTCGGTTTACCAGCACCTTGCCACCCTGCGCCACGAGCACGGTCGCACCACCGCGTGCTGCGTCGCCATACGAGGCGAACAGGTTGTCTATGAACTTCTGCGTAAGTGGCGTCGCGCTGATCGCTCGCGACACCACTCGGCGTGTGGCCAGGTTGTACCGGTCACCGGGATGCAGGGTGAGGAACGGCTTGCCGGTGTCGTTGGCATCACGGCCATTGTACACGAACGCTTTGTTGCGTCCGATGATCTCGGCGCTGTCACCGCGCACCACCCACACGGTGCCCTCGTCTTCGGAAAGACCGAGCAAGTCGGGGCGGCGTGAGGTGAGCGAGTCGTGCAGATCGGGAAGTCGCTCGCGCGCGACCACATGCTGATCGATGGCCACGCCGCGCAGATAGGCGAAGCCCTTCAGGTACTGCGGATGATTGAACAGGCGATTGTCGTTCGACGGCGCCCCGCGTACGAGATAGTCGCCAAGAATCGACGCGCCGGCCGACGAACCACCCACCACGCCGCCGCGATCGAGCACCGCCTGAAAGGCGCGCTCCGACTTCGTGCCGGCGTAGGAGTTCACGAGACGGTAGTGACGACCACCGCCAAACCACACGCCGCGCGCGTTCGCGATTTTCGCCACGAAGCTGTCGGCGTCGGCGAGGGTGCGACTGGTCGTGTGATACACCACGACGTTGCGCGCACCGGCGCTTTTAAGACCCCGTCCGCCGTCGGAGGCATCGATGGAATCACCGCCCGCCGTGGGCACGTCGACGATCAGTGCATCGGGGCCGCCGGCGAGTTCGATGAATTTCGCAAATACTTCGGGTCCCTGCTGCCCACCACCGACCACCATCACCGACCCAGTGCGCGGGCCAACGCGCGGCGTACCGGTCGCGCTCGCGGTGTGTGCATCGCCGCCGGTCGCTGCGGTTGTTCCGGTCTTTCCGGCGCAGCCAGCAGTGATCGCGCACAGCAGCAGTAGGGCAGGCACTGCACGAAAACGAACGGCTAGCGCGGGAGCGGACATGGGCGGCGTTTTGAAGAAGGCGAACCGTACGGCGCAAAAGGCGAAGATAGAGGAGCGACCTCAGCTTACGCGCTGAACGCCGCCGCCGCTGGTCTTCACCACCAACCGCACTCAGTCGCGTCGCACCGTGAACTGAAACGATTGCTGCACCAGTTGCGCGACCCGAGCGCCGCGTGCCTCGGGGTAGGCCGGCCCTGCGGTTCCTGGAAGCACCGCCACGGGCCGTTCGACCTCGCTCTCAAGGAACACACCGTTCAGCGCCGGCGCGACGCCGGTGGCCCCTTCTACGCCATTGGTTCGGCCGCCCGGCTTTCCGATCCCCGTGAAGTTATCGAGGTTGGTGGGCGGAACGTTCAGGTTGACCGCTGGCACCGACGTGGGAATGTCGATCGGGGTGCGCAGCACAGTGAATCCCTTGGCGATCGGGGCGGCCGTGAATATCTGCGGCGCGGTCGGTTCAGGGGGCGTCGGTAGCGGCGTGACCGTCGAGAACTTCACCGCGGTTTCGCGCTGCTCGGCGACATGTGCGACCGTCGCCTGCGCGGTTGCGACCACGAGCGCCCCTACGATGCCGGCGTGCACCACCACCGAAACCATCGATCCTCCGAACGACCGCGTGCGTGTGGCCCGCGATTCGATTAATGTCTGAAACATGCATGCCTCCATGAGGTGGGAATGGACAGCACGTCTGTCCGACTCCACAGTGGGATGGCAGCATGAGGCCTTCATGACGGCGACATGACGGATCGCTGATGCGTTCGTGACGTGTCGATGTGCATTGCATGACATGGCGATTACGCACCGACTCCGCGCCTTTGCCTCCTGCGACTTTGGCGCCCGCCGCGCCGATCGTCTCGTAGGACGCAATGATCGGTAGCCTAGCCGGAACTTGTTAGATACATTCGACCAACTTTGTCGTACGTTCCTCAGATACCCGGAGGCCACCGATGAGCACGTACACGTTACCAATTTCGAGCAATCCAGCAATCATGGGCGGTACGCCCGTCTTTGCCGGTACTCGCGTGCCGGTGCAGACCTTCGTCGAGTATCTCGAAGCTGGCGATCCGCTTGACGAGTTCCTGATCGACTTCCCGAGTGTAACGCGCGAGCAAGCAGTGGCCGTCCTCGAACTCGCCAAGGAGTTATTGCTCGCGCGCGCGGTTGCCTAATGCGGGTCCTGCTCGACGAGTGCGTCCCGCGTCGTTTCCGAAAGGCATTGCCGGGCGTTGTCGTGTCTACCG
>NZ_JBDNFF010000320.1:0-4249 GCF_041689975.1 Gemmatimonas sp. | reverse complement strand
GAGTTTGAGACCGAGCTTGTCCGCGAGGATGAGGTGGCTCTCGACTTCGAATGCCGACGAGATGGCGTAACTGAGAAATCGAGCACAATCGGCGTCACTGGGCTGAGCGACCCCTTCCGCGATGTTGGTGGGGATGGAGTCGACGGCGCGTGTGACTTGCGTGCTGAGGCCCGGCGCCTGCGTGCGCTTGATGCCGCGTGCAATCCGGTGCACTCGGACGGCCAGCGAAATCGCGCGATGCCACGCGAGAATGTTGGCGGGATCTTGCATGCGCCACGATAAGCGCGGCGCTCTCGGCATGTGTCATCGAAACCACGCAGTCACGCCAGATTCAACGCAGTCCCCTCCTGCATCCTGCCCCCTGAAACCCTCCCCCCTGCTCCCTAGGGAGTTCGCGATCTCGCCCCGACAAAAAACACGCCGTCAAGCCAAAGAAAGGGCGGCGCCGTCTCCGGCGCCGCCCAATCACTACACCCACAACCACGCTTAAAAACTGTACCGCACGCCCGCCTGCAGTCGATAAAAGTTCGCCACGGAGTTCACCACGCGGAACGGTTCGCCGGCTTCACGCGGATCGAACGTGTAGATCGGCTGCGCGCGCCCCGATCCGTCAAGCTGCGCACCCACCACGTTCACGATCGATTGCGTGGGGAACGCACCACGGCTTCGGATCTTTCCCCACTGGGAGTTCAGCATGTTGGGCAGGTTGAACACTTCGAATTGGAGCTGCACGCGATTGTCGCCGAGCGCAGGCAAGTTCTGACGAATGCTGAGGTCGAGCGTCGACCACCAAGGGTTGGCGCAGGAGTTACGCTCCATGATCTGCCCGCGCTGCGACTTCAAGCATGCCTGCCTGTTGATGAACTGCTCGAAGGCCGCGCCCTGTTCGGCCGCCGTAAATAACCGTGATGCGCCGGCCGACGGTACGAAGAACGATTGATCGCGGAACTGCATCTCGCTGGCGACGCGCGCATCGTTGGGCACGTAGATCGCGTCGTTTCCAACGTAGCCATCGCCGTTCAGGTCACCGCGATTGGAGCCCGCACCTGTTGCCGTCCACACCACCGGCGTACCCGACTGCGCCGTGTAGTTGAAGGCAATATCCGTGGGCGCCTTCTTCCACGGCGCCGTGTAGGTGCCCGTCACGACAAAGCGGTGCGGCATCTGGAAGCCACTCACGCCGAGCTGGGTGTCGAGTGCGTTGCCGGAGAGTACCCGACCATTGATGAAGTTGGAGCGAGCCACCGACGACGTGGCATCGATGATCGAGCGTGACTGCTGGTACGTGTAAGAACCGTTGAGTTCCCATCCGTTGGCGAAACGCCTCCGCAACTGCGACACCAGGATAGCCGACCAGGCGCCAGACTGATTCGACACGTCGAAGACGCCGTTTTCCTGACCGACATACGTCGCAATGCGTCCCGGCGCCCGTGTCGGGATGCCCGCCGTTGCCGCGGTCGTGGAAATGGTGCCGTACATCGTGCGGCCGTTCCGGTCGGTGCCGAGCGGCGCCGCCTGATTCAGGTTGGAGTAGAAGAGATCATTGATGCCACGGGTATACGTACCTTCAATGGTCGCGATCCATTCGTTGCCGAGGTCACGATCGTAGCCGAGCGTCGCGCGGAACACCTGCGGGAAGCTGAGGTCGTCTTCGATCGTGTTGATCGTGCCGACATTACCGTTCGGATTGAACGTCGCAATTTCCTGACCGGTCGCACAGCGCGGGGTCGGAGTGGTCGTGACGTATTGGCCCGCAGGCAACGGTGCACGAGTGCCGGAGTTGGTGATCGGATCGCACACCAGCTGCGAGAAATTGTTGCCGGTGTTCGTATACAGGTTCGACATGAACACGAACGGCGGCGGACCCATGAACACGCCGGCGCCGCCACGAAGCTGATTCTTCTGATCACCCGTGACGTCCCAGTTCATGCCGAGACGGGGCGACACATGCATACGCATCTGTGGCAGCTCGCCGCTCCGACCGAAGTCGGACTGAAGCCGCGGCAGCGCAAACGGCTGATCCTGGAAGTTGACCCAATCGCCACGAATGCCCGCGTTGATGCTGATGCGGTCGGTCACGTTCCAGAGGTCCTGCGCATACAGCGAGTACGTGGCAGCCGTGAAGCGTGCGATCGGATCGCCGCCACCGGGCACTGGAGCGCCGACCTCGAATCGGCGGGCCACACCACGATCGAGCGAATCGAGATTCGCAAACGTCCACACGCCGAAGGAGTTCTGCGTGAAGACATTCTGGGCCTTGTACACTTCCGCGCGACCACCAAACGTCACGGTATGACGTCCAAGGGGAATAGTGAGATCGTTCTTCAGCTCGAGGATATCCTGATCCAGGCTGTTGCCCTGTGACGAGTTTTCTGCGCCAGCGCGCAAGCGTGCAACACCGCCGTTCGGGTTCGGCACGTTCTCGACGATGACCGCAGGGGCTCGAGCAGGAAGAATGCGCTCGAAGCGCTGCACGTTGTAGCCGACCTGCAGTTCGTTCGACCAGCCGTTCGAGAAGTTGCTGAACAACTGCAGGCCCGACGAGTTGCTAATGTCGTTGCGATTGAATGCCCACGACGACAAGTCGAAGAACGGATTGGCCGTCGCGTTGGACCGGCCGAAGTCCTGCGTCTGGTTATTGTTGTAGTTGTTGCGGAACACCAGGCGATGCTGATCGCTGATCTTGAGGTCGACGCGGCCCAGAAAGTTGTACAACGGCGTGGCATTGGAGATGCCGAGGCCGGAGCCTCCGTCGAAGCCGAAGATGCGCTGGACGCCGGTGTTGAAGCGGTCGATGGATGCTTGGCCCACGGGAACCGGAACTGGCGCGTTGGCGGCCTGTCCGAAGAAGGGTCCGCCCGCAGGTGCGGCCTCAGAGTTCACGTCGCCGGCAAAGAAGAAGTGCAACCGATCCTTGATGATCGGACCGCCGATGGAGCCGGCATACATGCGTCGTGCGAAGCTCGTGTTCCGCGTGACCGGGTCATTGGCCGACATCTGCTGGTCGCGGTACTGCGCCGACAGCGTCACCCGAAGATCGTTCGTACCGTTCTTGGTGATGATGTTCGTGAGACCACCCGTGAAGTTGCCCTGGCGCACGTCGAACGGCGACAATAGGATCTGGAACTCCTTGATCGCTTCCAGCGAGATACCACGGCCGCTCGCCGCCGCACCGAGCTGCTGATCGGAGTTCAAACCAAAACGATCGACTGCCGTGAGGCCGTCCACCTGAATGTTGTTGAATCGAGCGTTCTGGCCGGCGAAGCTGGACACACCACCGCTGTTCGGGTTCGTCGCCACGTAGGGAGACGTCTGGATGAGATCGGTGATGTTGCGCGTGAGGTTGGGCAGGCGGCGCACCAACGAATCCGACACGCGCGACTGCGCGCCTTGGCGGGACGGATTGAAGTCGGATGCGCCGGAGCTGGCCGTGGTGACGAGCTCCGTGAGCTGTACCGCCTGCCGCGTGAGCACGAAGTTCGCGCGCACATTCTGTGTGACGCGCACCGTGAGGTCGTTTCGCACTTCCGGACGATACCCGATAAACCGGACACTCACATTGTACGTCCCGGTCTCGAGCCCCTGCAGCGTGTACGAGCCGCTTTTCTTCGTCAGCGTGGAGAGCTTGAAACCAGTCGCTTGGTTCACGGCGCTCACGGTTACCCCTTCAAGGCCATTGCCACTCGAATCGGAAGCAACTCCGGAGATGGCGCCCGTGGTGGGACCCTGAGCGGCGATCGGCTTCGGCGCTCCGATGGCGAACGCAGCCACCGCGGCAGCGAGGCCAAACCAACGTTGAATTCGCATAGGTGCAGTCTCTTGGTATAGATAAGGAAACGACCCTCGGCGCTGGACAGACCAGACCGGCCACCGAGATGGCGAAAATTAGGGTCGCCGTCACATACGGGCAACTGAGTGCTGTAACCGGTGGGTCACGACGAGGCGGGGCGGCGGATGGTTTTACGCCCTAGGGAGCAGGATGGAGGGTTTCAGGAGGCAGGATGCAGGTGACCGGCGCGCGGTTGCTGCTCCCTGCCCCCTGAAATCCTGTACCCTGCTCCCTAGGGAGTAAGCCTTACCGCGTCGCCGACCTCCGCCCAACCGTGAGGTAATACACCGGCACCCCCAGCAGAATCACCCCGAATACGCCCAACGTCGGCACGCGCTGCGCGTCGTCCATCAGCGCGTTCACCAGCAGGAACAGCGTGGCCAGACAGAACAACGCCGGGACCAGCGGATATAGCGGCGT
>NZ_JBDNFF010000319.1:0-4508 GCF_041689975.1 Gemmatimonas sp. | reverse complement strand
GGCAGCAAACAGGCTGACCGTGCTCAAAGGGGTATCACGCCAGCAGCTACCTTACATTTGCCGCAACCAGCTGAACTTGACGATCAACGAACGCGCCGTTGGGAGCATACCGTTCTGAATCGCCTGTCGATCATTGTACACCACATACAGAAACGACAGCGGTGAGAACTCCCAACTGAAGCGGGCGTTCAGCGTTCCGCGCTGCTGCACGGTGTTGTACTGATAGAACGCGCTCCACTGCAGCCGGGGTGAGGCGAACACACGGAGCTCCGGCCCGGCCAGATGCGTCACGAACGCCGTATCTCCCGTGCCCAGTGACGCGAGCCGATTGACTTCATAGTTGGCACGGAGCGCGAAGAACGGGCTCGGCGACCATCGTGCGGTGAGCGCGGCGCGCTGCAGCCGTCCATCGAAGAATCCGCCCGTCGACAGGTTGCCCGTCGCCGCAATGCGGGCGCTCTGATCGCTGCGCAGATCGACGCCATACCGCCTGTAGTCGTGTTGGCCGGCGGGCGTCGTCACGCCGGGAAACAGGCGCACCGGAAGATCAGGACGCTGCAAGGCCTGCTCCACGAATGGCCGCCACTGCGCCCCGTTGGTGTGCAGCACGTCCAAGCGCCAGAGAATGCTCCCCGCCTGCAGCTTGAACGACGACGGATCCTGATAGAAGTACGTCGTCACGCCGGGCCGGAACCAGACCACCGATCGCGGCCGCCACTGAGGCTGCAGGGTGCCAACGACCGCCGGGCTCGTGAGCAGCACATTCGGCCGCGACACGAAACCGGTGCGCGGATTGTAGTCGCGCGTGACCAGCGCGCCGAGAATGCCGGTGTACAGCCTGGGGCTATCGCGACCGGCGAAATAGGTGGCGCCAATCCCGGTGCGACCGTCTTCGGTGGATGTCGGAAAGGTGGCATCGAGCTGGATCTGTTCGCCGACGCGTGTGGTGGCGTCGACCGACGTGACCACGTTGGACGAGGCAGCCGTGATGGGTCCTTCTGCGTCGAAGCGATAGGCCGCCGTGGCACCGACCCGCGTGGCGCTCCCGATGTACTGGCTCCCTCGCGCCACGGCGAAGGTTCCGCGGCCCGCCGAGTCGGTTCGCTCCTGCTGCATCACGAGAGCACCCGCCGTCGTGCGACCGGTTCGATAGGCGTAGCGCGCCCCACCGACGATCGGGATCGGCGTGCCATCAGCGGACAACCCGATCCGCCGACTGAAGAACGGCTGCACCACGTACTGGCCCGTGAGCCCACCCGCCGAGAGTAGGTCGGAGTTCTCGAGAAAGAATTGACGTTGCTCGGGAAAGAACACGCTGAAGCGGGTGAGGTTGACCACCTGCCGATCCACTTCCGCCTGTGCGAAGTCGGTATTCACGGTGCCTTCGAGCAGGCTGTTGGCGGTCGGTGCCCAGATCACCTCACCGCCCACGTCACCGGTTGCGCCCGTGGCCGCGCCCGGCGTCGCATCGCGCAACGACTGTCCGAGCGCGTACGGGCGAACGCGCAGATTCGTGCGCGGTGCCGGCGGCTGAATGGAGTCGAGCACGCCGGCGTATGACAGGCGCCACGAAGTGAACTGTCGCGGATACGGCATCCACGCACTCCAGTGCAGCGCCCGACGTGTGTTGCGCACGAAGTTGATGTCCCAGCTGCGCAAGTCGGGGCTGTAGCGCAATGATCGCCACGGGATTGCGAACTCTGCCACCCAGCCGCTGTCACTGCGTGTGGTGCGCACACGCCACATCGCATCCCAGAACACGTTGGAGACGTTGCCGCCGTCGAACGCCTGCACATCGGCTTGCGAGCCGAGCGGGCTGGTTTGAAATTGGAACGACGTGCGATGATCACCGAGTGCGCCGATGGTGACCGCGAACAGATCGCTCTCCGAACTTTCGAAGTCACGACGCAGGCCCTGCATACGGAGCGCGTCGCGTCCGAGGCTGTCGCGGTTGACGGCTCCGATGTACAGGAACTCGTCGTCACACAGCACACGCACCTCCGACGCATAGGGGGTGGTCGGCGCGTAATCCTGTCGCACTTGCGTGAAGTCGCCGGCCACCTGCGCGGTACGCCACGCGGCGGCGTCCAGTCGGCCATCGACGACAATTTGCGTGGCGGCTCGGCGGGCCACCAGATGTCGACGGGTGAGGTCGGTGGGTTCGGGCACTTGCAGTGCCTGTGCAGCAAGAGACGAGGTACCGCAGTGGGGCACGATGCGACAATGCTCAGCCGGAGGCGAAGACGATGGAGCAACACGAGGACGATGGAGAATGAAAAGGAGACACGAATTGTGCAAACACCCTCGTGATCGGCACGAGATTCGCCAACTCCTTTTCGGCTTCGCGGACCGCAGAACGCGATGCGGCGGCGGTACGACAGGCTTGGAAATCGGCCGTGAATCAGTCAGCCTGCGAGATGAACGCCGGGACGACCCGTCTCCGTGATGAACTGCGCAGCCGTGGTGATCTGTCCATCACGTGTCGTCACACGGTCAGCCACGCGCAATGCGCTCGTCATCGCGCGGGGCGTCAGGTCACACAGGAAGTAGCCGCGCTGATCGTTGTTGTACACGATGTGCGGATTGTCAGCCAGGTTTGCATCCGAGAACCTGTTCTTCATCGACCCGTCGCCACCGGAGGTGATCGACGTGCCGACCAGCTCCGTCGCGACCGTGCGCGACTTCTGATCGTCGAAGTTCACCTTCACGTCGCCCACCCATGTTTGATGGGTGTCGCCAGTCACGAACACCGGGTTGTTCGGCCGACGTGCGGCGAGAAAATCCGTGAGGCGCGTCCGGGCAGCTGGATAGCCGTCCCATTGATCCATGTTGACCGTTTCCCGGCCGTTCCGCTGCTGGCGGAGCTGCTGGACCATCACCTGATTGGCCACGATGTTCCACTGCGCCGTCGACGTCGCGAGCGCGTTGGCCAACCACGTCTCCTGTGTCGCTCCCAACATGGTCGCTGATTCGAGCAGACGCGCGTCGCACGACGGTTTGAAGTTGTCACCACATGGCTGGTCGCTGCGGTACTGTCGCGTGTCGATGACGGTGAACTGGGCGAGCTGGCCGTACGCGACGGTACGGAAGCTCTGCATGTCAGGCCCCGTTGGGACTGACGTGTGCCGAAGCGGCATGTTCTCGTAAAAGGCCTGGAACGCTGCCGCACGACGCGGGAGAAAAGCCGCCGGAGAGCTGCCGTCCCGATCGATGGCACCGGCCCAATTGTCCTCCACCTCATGGTCGTCGAAGGTCACGATCCAGGGATGTGCGGCATGCGCCGCCTGAAGGTCGGGGTCCGCGTGGTACTGCGCGTAGCAGGTACGATAGTCATCCAGCGACTGCAAGGCCGGCAAGGTATGTACGCGCGGACGATCTTTCGATCGGTATTCGTAGATGTAGTCGCCAAGAAAGAGCACGGCATCCATGTCCGTCTGCGCGATGTCGCGATGCGCGTGATAGAAACCGTGCTCGTAGTTCTGACAGGAGGCGACGGCAAACCGAAGCCGATCGATCTTGGCGCCGGGTGCGGGCGCCGTACGCGAGCGGCCGACGGCGCTGGTCGCGTCATTGGTCATGAAGCGGTAGAAGTACTCACGCTGCGGCGCCAGCCCTGCGACTTCGACGTGCACCGAGTGGCCAAGCTCCGGGGTGGCCGTGGCGATACCCGATGTGACGATGCGGCGCATGGATGCATCGGTCGCCAGCTCCCAGCGGACCGAAATCGGCGTGGGTGGAATGCCACCGTCGCCACGCGTCGTATCCACCGCGAGGCGCGTCCACAATACGAAGCCGTCGGGCGCCGGATCACCGGACGCAACGCCCAGCTGAAATGGATATGCCGCCAGACGTCGTGCCATGGCCGGTGAGGCCCACCGCCGTCTGGCCACATCCAGCATGAGCGAAGCGCTGGTGAGGTACAGGAAGGAACGGCGATTCATACTCACGGCAGCAGGGCGTCGCGCACGGCACGGTCCAGATTCTGGGTGCCGCCAATGCCGATGTAGACCACGGTTCCCGCGCGATCGAGTACCACCACGTAGCTGGTGCCGGGCACACCGAAGGCATCGCGCGCCGCGCCGTCGGCGTCGAACAGATGGACACCAGGCAAGCTGTGTTTCTTGACGTATTGCTGCACGCGTGCCGGCGTCTGGTTGGCCGCCACGGCCACGCCCACTACGACAAGCCGACCACGAAACTGCTCGGCGACCGACGCGATCGTCGGCGCCAACTCGGTACAGGTACTGCACCACGTAGCCCAGAACTGGAGCAGGGCCGGACGACCGCCGATCACCTGTTTCAGCGACACGGCGGTGCCATCCAGCGTGCGTAGCATGGCATCAGGTGCACTGCTACCCACGGCAACGGGAGCGAGTGCTGCTTGCGCCTGTGCAGTGCCCGTCGCGGTAAAGAGTGACAACGAGAGTAACGCAACCACAGCGACAAGCGCGCGGCGAGTGCACGCCAAACAAGAACGGAGAATGCTCGACATATCGGCCGTCGGCTAG
>NZ_JBDNFF010000318.1:0-2555 GCF_041689975.1 Gemmatimonas sp. | reverse complement strand
TTGACTGACCAGCCAAAGCTGCGCGTGGTGCCCAATGCCGAGGCCGCGCTGGTGGTCTCGGGTGCGGTGCGCTGCTGGCTGTGCGGCCCACAGGGGGTCGAGATAAACGAAGAATTCGTCGTGGAGCTGCGGGTTCCATCGCGCTTCCCAGCGATACTCCCCGCTGTCTTCGAGCAGGGAGGCTGCATTCCTCCCACGTTTCATCATCTCGACGACGGCGCCTTATGTCTCGGCTCGCCGATGATGCAACGCGTTGCCATAGAGGATGCGCCGACTCTGCCCGCGTTTATGACGCGGGTCGTCTTGCCGTACCTCTACGGCTTCGCGTATCACGCACGAACCGGTACGATGCCTTTTGGGGAGCTTGCGCACGGCTCTGCCGGACTGGAGGAGGATGCGCGCCGATTCTTTCGCGTGGGGGAGAAAGCGAACGTCGTACGTCTCCTTCTGCGGGCCGGCGAACGTCGACGAGTTGCCAACAAGCGCGCGTGCCCATGCGGGAGCCCACGGCGGCTAGGGGCATGCCATCATACGGTCGTGAACGCAGCGCGCGCGCGTTTTGGGCGCGACTGGTTTCGACGCCAAGCTGAGCTCTTAATCCGCCAGCGTCTTCTTGAGCGGCCTGCGGGCAGCGGGCAATAGCGCCGCCCGTAATGCGTCTGTCGAGCACCAATCGCGATGCCGATTGCTACAGGAGGGGCGCGCGAGCGGATACACGGAGACGACCACGTCGCTCCTCAGGGTGCTGAATCGTTGCGCTACTGCCCGGCAGCCGCTATCTCCGCGTACCGGCTCCGTCCCGCGCCGAAGTAGTGGTCGTATACGTGCGCGTATGCGCGCGCCATCTTCTCGGAGCGAACATCCTTCGTGTATTTCTCCGGTAGCCGCCGGAGCTCGAGTTTCAGGGTCTGCATGACCGCCGCCTTGGCCTGCTGCTTCTCGCGCCAGTCCAGCACCAGCTTCTCTCGCTTCAGCGCTTCGAGCAGCTCGCGGCAGACGCGCTTCACTTCTGCCTCTTCCGCCTTGGTAAGTACGGGTTCCGGCTTGGTGAGAATGTCGAACAGTGCGAGCTCTTCCTCGGTGAGCCCTTCCGCGACCGCACGACGGTCCTCCTCCGTGAGCGTGCCCACGAAGGCTTTGAGCTCGTCGAAGAAGAGTTCGATGTTCTGACTGCCGGCGTTGTACTCGTCGATGAGTCGCTGGAATTTCTCCGCAAGGTCAACGCGTGCACTGTTCAAGTTCAACATCGTCGCCAGCTTCCCTTCGATCAGGCGCTTGAGCTTTTCCGCCTCCGTGCGCTGATGGCCCTGTGCGAACTTCAACTGCAGCGCCTCGAAATCGATCTCGGACAGATTGATCAGTGCCTGCGGCTCGCTCGTCGGGCCGATGTGATAGCCCTCAGTGGCGATGGAATCGTTAAGGAGCGACTCCACGTCACTCATGACGGACGAGATGTCGGCTGACTCGGTCTCCGCGCGAATCTTCGCGGCCACGTAGGACACCAGAACGGCGAGCGGGGCCAGCTCATTCGCGGCCGGATCGGGGAGTACCGCTTTGAAGAGCCGCGCGACTCGGCTTGCCAGCGTCAGGTACTCCTTCTTCTCGTTCTCACTCGCTAAGATAGCCTCGACCGCATCGTCGATCAATGCGATGCGTTCAAAACCACTCGATGTGGCAATCGTATTCAGGTTGATCTTGCGCACATGCGCAAACTCCTCGCACACGTGTAACGCGGATCGTAGCGCCTCCACGAGCTCCGACTTGTCGAGAATCGGACCACGCGCGCCTTCACTCACCTGATTGGGCTTGGCATAGATCGAGAGCGCATTCTGGAGAGCTCGGAAAATGCCGACATAGTCGACGATCAGCCCACTCTCTTTACCGGGCGCCACGCGATTGGCCCGCGCGATGGTTTGCATAAGAGAGTGCGCGCGCATCGGCTTGTCCAAGTAGATCGTGGAGCACGTCGGTACGTCGAATCCCGTGATCCACATCGCGCACACGAACACTAGGCGTAGATTGTCGTTGTCATCTTTGAATTTCTCGTCCATCGCCTCCTTGAGCAGGCGCTGTCGATGGGGCACGATATCGAGGCCTTTGGCCTTGAGATCCGCAACCTCATTTTGGCCTTGGCTTACCACCACGGCCATGTCGGTGGATTCCATCAACGCGATACGAGCGAGCAGCGCATCGCGGGCATCCCCGGTAGCGGCGCCCACGGCCACGTGCATGCGCGCGACCTCAACCTTCCATTGCGCCTGCACTTTGTCGTACATGCGTACGGCGGTAGCCTTGTCGATGCATACCATCATGGCCTTACCGCGGTAGCCACGACCAGTGAAGTGCGCCACGAGGTCCTTGGCGATGGCCTCGAGACGATCTTCCCTGGTGATGATGTGATACTCGCGGCCGAACTCGCGCTCGAGCTTCTTCTCCTGCGCTTCGTCCAGCTCCGCGGCTTCCAATAGGGCTTCGAGGTCGCGGTTCAGTTCTTGGTTGGTGAGCTGTAC
Source organism: Gemmatimonas sp. (assembly GCF_041689975.1). Lineage (GTDB taxonomy): Bacteria > Gemmatimonadota > Gemmatimonadetes > Gemmatimonadales > Gemmatimonadaceae > Gemmatimonas. The sequence continues at coordinate 45 of NZ_JBDNFF010000318.1, read as the reverse complement.
TTCTGGGATGCGATTTTCGTAGTACAGCGGTACCGTCGCGCCATC
>NZ_JBDNFF010000317.1:0-8297 GCF_041689975.1 Gemmatimonas sp. | reverse complement strand
CGTGTAGCCACTTCCACGCCGTGAGTGAATCGGGATACAGCTGTATCATACGACGCGTAGTGGCGAGGCCTTCTTCCCACCCACGTCCCATGAGATCGTGGCTTCGCTGGTCGAGTGCTGATAGCAGCGGCTCCCCGTTCGACGTGGCTCGCATGACTTCCCACGCGCGTCCGCCAAGATCGTCCACGGCAGCGGCGGCGGTGTCTTCGACCGCGAGCGCGGCGAACACCACGGAGTCGGGGAGCGTGAAGCGCCCGGTGTATTCGTTACCCGTGGTGCGTTGCAGCGTGGCAATCTCGATCACCGGCACGCCCACGTTGTAGCTCTCGCCCTGCACCGTGCGAATGCGTGCGCGCAGTCGCAACACCGCCGGACGTCCCAGCAACGCACCGGTGTTGTAGCGCACCGTGACCGCTTCGCCGGCTTTGGGCAACGCGGTGGATAGCGTCATGGTGCCGGAGATCATGCCGGCTTCGATCACCGGTGTACCGCTCGCCAGTGACATCACTGTCCACGCGGCAATCCCGGCGGCGATGGTGGTCGGGATGGGCCAGCGGGTACGCCACAAGGGCTGTGCGGCATGGTGTGCGGCGGGTGACGAACTGGTCGTGTTGTGGTCGAAGATCTCGTCGTCAAAGCGCGCCTCGTCGACACTCTTGTCGTCAAATGCGTCGATGTGCTCAGGCACCAGCACACGTACGCCGGCGGCACGCGAGGCCAGCATACGTTCGCGCAATCCACTGGGCGCGGGGTTGGTCGGCAGCTGATCCACGAGCACCTGCAACTTACCGAGATAGCGTACAGTACTCTCACACTCGACGCAGCGCTGCACATGATCGGTGAGTGCGCGGTCACGCGAGTTGCCTTCGGAAATGCCGAGCAGGGCAGCGATCTCGGGGTGTGAAAGGCCTTCGATCTATCGGAGCACGAACACGGCGCGTAGCGTATCTGGGAGTATCGCGATGGCGCGCTCGAGGTCGGCCATGCCGACGCCGATGTCGGCCGATGCGTGGTGCGCAACGTGATCGGTATCGGCGAGTGTGTCTTCGCGACGACGCTTTGCGCTGCGAAGGCGCATGAGAGCCACACGCACGGTACGCGTGATCAGCCGTGCGCGCAGCGTGCCGCGTTCTTCGTAGCGCCGCAGTGCTTTGGGCAGCCCCACGAACATGTCGTGCACAGCGTCTTCAGCGTCTTCGCGGGAACCGAGCAGTTGTCGGGCAACGCGCAGCAGCCGGGGCGCGAACTCGTCGTAGAGTTGGCCGAGCGCGTGCGGATTGCCGGCTCGCACCCGATCGATCAGGTGCGTGGGGTGTTCGGTCACGCGGCGAGGTAAGGTGGGAGCAGTCATGGTAGGAAGGATTTCCCCATCAATGCCGGCGGCGGGTGGAGCGTTACAGCGGCGCTCGTGCTGAGGATCCCGCCATCGGTCTTATTGTTGACTCATCAATAATGAGTAAGATATACTCATTGAATGACTCAAAGACTTCAGGTTCTGTTGGACGATGAGGAGTTCGCGGAGATTCGCCGCGTGGCGGAGCATCAGCGCCTCACGGTTGCCGAATGGGTGCGACAGGCGCTGCGGACGGCCCGGCAGCATTCCCCGGCGGGGGATCCGCGGAGGAAACTGTCGGTTGTTCGCGAAGCCGCGCAGGGCGCGTATCCGGTCGGCGAACTCCCGAGCATGCTGGAGGAGATCGAGTCCGGATACTTGCTCGACGATCTCGACGCGGCGCCCGGGTCGGGCGAATGATCAGCCGCGATGTGCTCGGGCCGGAGAGCACGGTGTTCATCGATTCGAACGTGCCGATGTATCTCATCGGCGCGCCGCATCCGAACAAGGAAGCGGTTCGCCGCATGCTCGAGCGCTCGATCGCCCGTGGCGATCGGCTTGTGACCGACGCGGAGGTCTTCCAGGAGATCCTGCATCGGTACTTCGCGATCCATCGCCCGGATGCGATTCAGGCGGCGTTCGACGCGTTGCATGGCGTGGTCGACGAGGTCTATCCGGTCGATGTCGCCGATCTTGAGCAGGCGAAGGTGCTAATGCTCTCCGTGACGTCGTTATCGGCACGCGATGCGGTGCACGCGGCCATCATGCAGCGACGCGGAGTGCGTCGTCTCATGAGTCTCGACGCTGGCTTTGATCGACTGTCGTGGGTGGAGCGGCTCCGCGACTAACCTGGTGCCGCTTTTGGATGGGGATGGCTGGGGAGCGAACGACCGGCTGGGGGCTGGGGGTGATGGGTGATGGGTGGTGGGTGATGGGTGGTGGGTTAACGGCAGTGATCAGAGGGTCTGAGCTCAGCGTTCTGCGGACAGACGTTCTGATGACAGCGTTTTAGAATTCGAGGTATGAAACAACTTCTTCTGGCAGCGATGGTTCTTGGGGTGGTGGGGTGTGCTCGGGCACCGCGCTTCATGTTGCCGATTCCCCCGGTGGAGGGGAAGGCGAGGCCGCTGTTCTTGCTCGAGGCGATCGATATGGCCGTGGGCACAGGAACGGCGCTCACGTCGGGGCGCTGTGTGTACGCGCACTACACGGGGTGGACGACGGACGGTAAGAAGTTCGACTCGTCGCGTGACACCACCAACGCCGGACGGACGAAGGATCCGATCAGCTTTCCGCAGGGATTCCGGCGCGTGATTGCGGGATGGGATCTGGGTTTTCAGGGGATGAACGTGGGCGGTTCGCGCCGGCTTATCATTCCGTGGCAGTTGGCCTACGGAGAGAAAGGGCGGCTGCCGACGATCCCGGAAAAGGCCACGCTAATCTTCGACGTGGAGTTGATGCAGGTCGCCGATACGATGCCGCGCGCGGAAGGGGCGCCGCGACCGGCTGGGCAGGCGCCGTCGTGTCCGGCGTGGAATGCGGTGAAGCCGGTGCCGTCGTCTACATTGCGCGAATGAGCGATTCGTCCGTTCCACCGTTCCCGGCCACCTCTCCGTGCGTCAAGGTCTGCGTGATCGACCTGCGCGGGGAGTGTCGTGGTTGCCGTCGCACACTCACAGAGATCGGAGGGTGGTCGTATATGTCACTCGACGAACGGCGCGTGGTGAATCAGCGCATCGGTTTTCGCGGACACGACGAGAACCGATGAGCACGAACCGACGGTAACTGCGATGTGATCACAACTTGATGACGGCGGCGATCGCGGTCGCGGCCACTTGTTCATCCTGCGCGCTGGTCGCTCCACTCACCCCGACGGCGCCGATCACTTTGCCGCCCACGAGGATGGGGAGGCCGCCTTGCAATGCTACGAGCCCGTCCACCGATAGAAACGTCAACGTGTCGGCGAGAATCCGGTCGGCGTACACTTTGGTGGGCCGCCCGAACCGCGCTGCGGTGCGCGCCTTCCCTTGCGCGATCTGTACGGAGCCAGTGCTGGCATTGTCGAGCTTCAGAAAGCCCAGCAGGTCGCCGGCGGCGTCGGTCACGGCGATCGACACGTTCCACTTGTTCTGCTTCGCGGTGGCTTCGGCGCTGGCGAGCAAGCTCTTCACCGCGTCGGTGGTGAGCACCTTCGAGTCTGCCAGCTGGGCCAGCGACAGGCGCGGCGTGATGATCGCGAGGACAGCGACGGTAACGGCGGCGGACAGCAGGCGAGTGATGCGCATGGGCGGAGTAAGCTGATGGTGGGGGTCGGCCGGGAACAGCTGAATTCTCAATGCAACATTACGGTGTGTTTGTCGCGCTGCGCCAGCGTTGACGTATGGATGGCGCGGTGTGATTTCCGGGATTCTGTAACAACTGGTTCGCGCGAAGCTCGCGGAGAGCGCGAAGGCACGCCAAGAACAGCGGTGAGTTACGGCAAATGACCCACCGTCGGATCGGATCGACGGTAGGTCATTTCCTTTTCAAAAAAATAAAACGCGCTCTTAGCTGTTCTTCGCGTCTCGTCGCGTTCTCCGCGAGCTTCGCGCGAACCGCAGGTTTTCGACCCGTCCGAAAGCACCTTTACAGCGATCCCAGTAAGTCGTCGATGGCTTTCTGGTCGGCGTCTTCCAGCGGTTGGGCGCCGTGGATAATGCGCTGCAGGATATCGACCGCTTCTTCAGCCAGATTTTCCGGATACTTGCGGTCCTTGGCGAAGCGCACGATGTGGCCGAGGAGGATCGTTTCGTACGGTGACTCGTTGTTGCCGTCCTCGTCGTCGTCATCGTTGATGTCATCGTCCGCGTCATCGTCCGCGTCGCGCATGGCCTCGTAGCTGGGCACGCTCGCCTTCCACGGTTCGGCCGAATGCGCGTCGGCCTCCAGCGCGGCGCGCGGCACAAGGGCGAACAAGCGGCACTGCAGGCCAGGAGCCTCTTCGTAGGCGAACAGGCCGAGCGGGACTGGTTCTTCGAAGAGCTTGAGATCCACGAGGCGTTCGATCGCTTCCGGCGGCATCGCGCTGCGCGCCACCAGGCGGCCGTCGATGTACGCGGCGAGGGCCGACGATTCCGGGGCCCGCGGATCGTCCAGGCGTGACACCACCAGCGTGATCGGCTCACGGGTCGTCACGAAGACGGCTGGCTTTGTCCCGCCATCGACCGCATTCGGGTTGATGCTGTCGGTGACCCCGTAATCGTCGTCGCCGTCATCATCCCCGTCGTTTTCGTCGGGGGACGCGGGCGTGTCGTCGTCGTTGGGCGTTTCGTCCGGCGTTTCGTCGTCGGGCGCTTTGAATTCGTCAGCCGGCATGGCTCATGGACACGGTTCGTGAATCCTGCATCGGGGACATACCCCGGCATGGCAGGTTAGGCACCAAACCTCCGCACGGGAAGGGCGCGGACTGGCCACCGTCAGGTGGCGGCGACCTCGCTGACGTCGATCTTCTCGAAGACGCCGCCCAGCCAGAAGAGGATCGGCCAGAGCTCGGCCACCACGACCACACAGGCCAAAATGGTGGCGATCAGCACCGACCAGCCGCCCCAGTCGTTGGTGAACCACAGGATCAGCGCGCCAAGACCCACCGGAAACACCAAGGCCACGGCGGCCACGAGTGTGGTGGCACCGGTGGTGAGCAGGTTCTGGCCCATGGTTTCGAAGCCGCGCGCTTCGGTGCCCAAGCGCACCCAGGCCGGAAAGAGCAGTGCGGTACCGTTCTGGATCGTGAACATGAGCGCGTTGAAGATCGGCACGCCCACCACCACCGACAAAAAAATAGGGAGAGTGACGCCGCTTTCGGTCAACAATGCGGGCTCTTGCACGAACATCACCAACGGCACGACCATCAGCGACCACACCGTGACCGAATGCAGCACGGTCACCGCGGCAACCTCGGCCGCCACGATTCGCCATCCTGGAAGCGGCATCGTTTTCAGCATCGGGAGGCGCGGCAGATCGAGACGCAGATCGAAGCGCATCCAGAGCGGGCCGATGAACAGCAGCATCGCGCCCCACCCGAACGTGACACCCATGAACACATCGCCGGCGCGATCGGAGGCGGAACGCGTGACGGCGGCCAACACGGCGAGACTGACGGTGAACATGAGCAGCTGCGTACGCCACGCGCCGCCGCGCAGTGCGGCCACCACGTTCTTCCAGGCGATCGCCACTTCCGGGCGACCGGTAAGCGCGAGCGACGGCACCTTGGCCAGCTTGCCCTTTCGCGAGCGCGAGTTGCCCATTTGCGACGTGCGGAAACGCTGCAGTCGTTCGGCGCGATGCTGGGTGGCTTCGAGCGCGGCTTCTTCGAACGCCTTGTCGAGCCGTACGACCCAGAAGTAGTGTAGTGACAGAATCGCCGCGGCCCACGGCATGGCGATGAGCCACTTCGCGCCGCTCCCGAGGAACACCGGCTCGAGCACGGCGCGCACTGGCCAGAGGGCGGCGGCCGGCACTGGTGCGCGGAGTGCGTCGGTGATCGCGAGCAGTACCGCCTTGGTGCCCGACAGGCTCGCGACGCGCAGCAGCGGCCACGCCGTCACGACGCCGTAGACGACGGCCAGCAGCACCACCGCGAACACGACGAGCGGCAGGATGAGTCGGCGACGGGCTTTGCCGACGTGCTCCATGGCGTTCGCATGCACGATCGAGGCGCCCAGGCGATGTAAGGCGAGCGTGGAGAAGAGCATCCAGAGCGACAGGCCGCGCTGCCATCCTTCCACGGTGCCGCCGCCGCCGCGGAGCAGCACGCTGAAGATCAGCGTGTTGAGCAGAATGGCGAGCTGCATGCGCACCAGCTTCGCATGCACCAGTTGCCGTCGACTCACGGGCGCGGGGAAGAGGAACTGTACTTCGGCCGGAGTGAACGCGAGCGCGCTGCGTTCGCCGCCGAACACCCACCATCGCGCGGCCGATAGCAATATGAAGGCGCTGGCGATCGGTACGGCCACGTCGGTTTTTACGAGCGATGCGAGCGGTCCGCCGCCGAGCTGCGCATTCCGGAACAGCGCCCACCAGATGTACAGCATGCCCATGACGACGGCCGCGAGGTAGCGCGGGCTTTTGGCACGGGCCACCTGTTGGCGCAAGCGATTCACCAAGGTGCGCTGATACAGAAAGCGCATGGCCGGCACGGGTGCTGGCTGTTGCGGCATGGTCACGAGACCGTGTCGTCGCCGGTGAGTGCGATGAACATTTCCTCGAGCGACCGACCGGCCAGATCAGGGCGCGACTCGACGATCTCCGCGAGCGTGCCGAGGGCAACGGCCTGACCGCGACGAATCACGAGAATGCGCGTGCACAGTTCTTCGACGAGATGCAGGAGATGCGAGCTCAAGATGACGGCGGCACCGTCGCGGGCGCGCTCGGTGATCGTCTCCTTCATGCGGCGAATGCCGACCGGATCGAGTCCGGTCAGCGGCTCATCGAGTAGCAGCGCCGACGGCTGATGCAGCAGGCCGCACGCGATCGCCAGCTTCTGCTTCATGCCGCGCGAGAGTTCGGTGGGCAGCGCATCCTTCTTGGCGGTGAGCTCGAGCTCTTCGAGCAACACCGGAATGCGCGGCGCGGCGTCATGCACGCCATAGAGACGCGCCACGAACTGCAGATGTTCGGTGACCGTGAGATAGTCGAACAGCTGTGGTTCATCGGGAATGAACGCGAGCCGCGACTTGGCGGCCACCGGATCGGTGTGCAGATCGATGTCGGCGATACGAATACTTCCCGACGTGGGCTGCAGAATTCCGGCGAGCGCGCGCAGCGTCGTGGTCTTGCCGGCCCCGTTGGGACCGACCAGTCCGAGCACGTCGCCCGGGGCCACGCGAAATGACAGGGACTGCACGGCCACGGTGTCGCCGTAGAGCTTGGTGTACTCGATGACGTCAATCACGCAAAACAGTAAGGAGTACGGAGTAAGGAGTAGGGGGGCTCAGGACGCCGTCCGTAGTGTGATTGCTACGGAAAAATGAGCGGAGCACTGAGGGTAACGAACAGTGTTGCTCCCGCCGGAAGACACCGCTCAGTTTGTGAATTGCGCGCGGCGGCAATAGTTCCCGCTGCCGCGCCGCCGGCGGCTCCGATGACCGCCCCACGGGTGCCGCCGCCGAGCACGCGTCCGGCGATCGCGCCGATAATGGCACCGGTGATGACCTTGCCCTTGTCGCCGCCCTTGGAGACCTGACGCTCGGTGATGGCCACGTCGTCGCCGACGCGCACGGTGCCCTGCACGGGCACCAGCTCCCCGTTCACCTGCACGCTGCGCACGCGGAAGATGAAGCTGCCGTCGGCGGCCGGCTGCGCCATTTCCACGAGAATCGGGGTGCCGGCAGGAAGGGTCGCGTCATCGGGACCGTTCACGGGCACGGCGAGCTCGGCCACGATGCGGTCACCGGGTCGATTGGCGAGCGAGCAGATGGCGGCGTTCGTCTTTCCGGATAGTGAAGTGCCGGCGGTGAGTCCGCGGGACGGGCCGGGCGTGGCAGCTGGTGCGGTAGCCGGTGCGGTAGCCGGTGCGGTAGCTGGTGCAGGCGTTGCCACGGGTGCCTCGCCGACCGGCGCCGGCGCGGGGGCAGACACCGCAGGTTCGCGCGAAGCCCGCGGGGAACGCGAAGGGCGCGAAGAAGGGCGAATTGCTTGAGGAACAGTGGCTCTGGGTGCCGCCGGAGCTGATGAGCTCGGGGTAGATAATGCTGTGTCGCCGATCACGGGCGTGGACCGAGCGGGCGCGTCGCCGGCGGCCAGTGTGAGGTCGCGCGCAAGGAGCGAATCGACGGCTGAGGTCTGCGCATCCCGATCACGACATCCGGCCATCAAAACCATTGAAAGCGGGAGGCCGAGCGCGATAATGTGCCGCGCGCGGCAACGTTTCATCCCTTCCCAACGTTCGAAGTGAAGTTGCTGCGCGATCATGACGATAGTGGAAGGT
>NZ_JBDNFF010000316.1:0-5682 GCF_041689975.1 Gemmatimonas sp. | reverse complement strand
CACGGGATCTTTACAAGCTGTAAAAGTAGTGCCAGTCTACCGAGTTCGCCACGCCAACACACACTTCCACGTTTTGCCCGAGCGTTGACCATGATGTCGATCGTCCCCCGAAAGAGCACATTGCGCTTCACTCGACGCCTGGGCGGCGTGACCATATTCTGCGCCCTCGCCTCCGCGACGGTCGCCAGTGCGCACGATTTCTGGATCATTCCGCAGGCCTTTTGGTTCGCGCCGAATGCCACCATGGTGGTCTATGGCCGACAGGGCGGTGGCCAGTTCCCGTCCGGGACGGCGGTGCCAGTGGAGCGGGTCGTCGATGCGCGAATCATTGGCGCCACGGCCACAACGACGATCACCGACATGGTGATCGAAGGCACGTCACTGAGGTTACAACACAAACCGACGACGCCGGGTCAATACTTGATCGTGGTCGGATTGGCACCGCGGGTCAACCGACAGACACCGGCCGGCGTGTTGCGATTTCTCAGAGCCGAAGGGGGAGTGGCCGAGGCGGACCGCCTCGAGCGCCAACAGACGTTTGCCGGGCTCGATAGCGTGATCTTTACGGCGGCGTCGTATGCGGCGACACTCGCGCAAGTGGGTTCGGATGGGCCGCGCACGTTCGGGCAGACTGGTGGACTCCGGCTGGCGTTCGTTCCGCTGAGTGATCCTGACCATCTGCACGTGGGCGACACCTTGCAGGTCAAACTCGTGGGCAACGGCCAACCGTTGATGGGCCACGGCTTGGAAGTCGCCGCTGGGTTGGACAGTGCGGCCGCTCCCAATGCCAGCGTCACCCGCGTCACGTACGTCACCGATCAGAATGGTGTCGCGCATGTGCCGCTGTACGCCGCCGGGCCGGTGCTGATGCGTTCCGCCTTTGCGAGCCCCAAGGTTGGCGGAGCGAAGACGGAGTGGGATGTGTCGCGCACCACCTACGTCTTCGCCGTCGGTGATCGCCATTGATCATGGGATGACCGAATGAGGGCGGGGAGTCGAAGCTGAGACCGGCGTACCCTGCTGCGGGACCGTCACGCGTGCGCGAGGTGATGCACGCTGACGGTCCCGCGGCAGGAGCTGGGCTTATCAACGACGGGGAGGCTCGTCGCGTGCTGTTCGTGCAGCTTCTCGCACACGACCTCGATCGGTTTCACGACATCTACGCAACAACTCATGGCTTGATCCTCGTATGCTGATGAGTGAGCGCGCTCGACCATTACCTCGGTTGTAATGGCCAACTGCAGGCCCACACCGCAGGAAATTCTTTGATGCGGCATCAGTAATGTCCCAACGTTTTTCAGAGGAGAACGAGTGGAATGGCCTCGACATCAGCGTCTGAATGACTGGGTTGTAGCGTAAGTAGTTGATGGAGCGGGACTTGCTCGAACAGGGCCACCGGCAGGATCTGTAGCATTTCGTACATGCTCTGCCGGGCAAGCGGTAGACCTTGCTTCGCGATCCAGAGGTGCGGTGCGTCTTCACCGCGTGCTCGCAGGTCCCCACGCATTGCATGATGCACCGGTGCGGCGTGATCCGCGGGAAGCGCCACTCCACCCGTGAACACGTGGGGACACCACTCCTGGTGTTGCGGTGCTTCGCGGGCCTTCGCGATCTTCGCGATCTTCGCGATCTTCGCGATCTTCGCGTGAACGGCGGTGCTGGCGGCTGCCGCGGAGTGATCGGAGAGCCAGCTGGTTCGCGCGAAGCTCGCGGAGCACGCGAAGCGACGCGAAGAACAGCAAAATGAAGGAAATGGGGATCGTACCGACCGACGGGGGCGCGGCGAACCATCAATGCTGTTGTGGCTGTTCTTCGGTGCATGACGGCCTCGCGCGCCTCCGCGCAAAAGACCGACATGCAGCGCCTCGTCGTTCACGTCGAGACCAGACAAAACGACCCCGTTCCCAAGCAAACCAACGACTTACACCGTCCCAATGCCAAAACGTTGGGACACTACTGATGCGGCATAAAATGTGCGACGGCTACGCCGAGTGTGGAGTGAGTGAATCACTCGCGCGCTCCGTAGGCCACCTTTGCTGGAGTCGTTCATGTCCGCCATCGAACTCGGGAAGTATCTGAGAGGCAACGCCACAAAAAACCACGAGTGTCTTGCGGCATGCGTCGAGTGTCTGATCGCCTGCGAGATGTGCTCGGACGCCTGCCTCGACGAGAAGGACGTGGCCATGATGGCCACGTGCATCCGGCTCGACCGCGACTGTGCCGAGGCCTGTGCGGCGGCGATCCGGGTGATGGCTCGCGGAGGTCCTCTTACAGCTGTGCTCTGCGGCGCGTGCGCCGACGCCTGCGATGCGTGTGCGGCGGAATGCGAGAAGCATGCGGCGATGCATGACCACTGCCGGATGTGTGCCGAGGCGTGCCGCAAGTGCGCGGAAGCCTGTCGCAGCATGGCAGGCAAGTAGACGGCGAAACTCACGCGCGGGCACTGACCGTCCACGACTGCGGACTTGTCACTTCGGCGGAGCAGGCGACATGCTGTCCATCATCATCGTCATCATGGACTGTATCAATCCATGCGCTTTTCCATCATCTGGAGGGGGGTCGCGGCATCGCCCTTCATGCCGCCCATGCTAGCCATGTCACCGCCGGACATGCCGTTCATCATGCTCCGCCGTACTGCATGACATTCATGTGCTGGGCCATCAGCGCCTGGCGCTGTTCGCGAGCGCGTAGCGCCGCGACGGCTTGTTCGGTGCCGATGGATCCAATCTCCCAAGCGACATGCGAACGCACCAGAGGCTCCTAGTCTGCGAGCGACGCAGACAACGGCTCGACGTCGCTCGCCCCGCCACGATTGCCCAGCACGACGGCGGCATGGCGTGCCAGCCCACGTCGCTTGGCGCGCTGCATCGGCGCGCCCCGGAACGCGGCGGTAAACTCGTGATGCGACAGCGGGAGCAGTCGGCGAGACAGCGAGACAGCATGAACACCATCAAGGAGGGGTCTTGCTTTGAATGTGAGCTCAATCAGCGGTGACGCGAACGTCACATTCCACGGGCACGCCTCCTGGGACGTATGGCCGTTGACCCATTTTAAGATTCCGTTGAGTACAGGGCGCCGAACGCTACGTAGGGAAAGGTTAGCCTCCGGCGAGATCGTGCCGCCTGAGGCGTAGCACGTGGCCCAGTGCAGGCCTGAGGCGGCATAGTAGCCGCTGTCCAATCGGTACGGGTGATACTGCCGGCGCCGAGCTCCAACGAATCCTTCTCACGTGCCGTCGGCTGATCGCGCTCATGTAGGGCGGTCGGAGCGCGGTCGACCACGCGTTCACTTTTCATGGGCATGTACCGCGACAAGACGGTGAATGGAGCGATCCTCCGTGGGGCAGTCGTCGTCTTCGCCGTCGCACTTTACCTTGCTCGCAGCCAATCGACGATCGGCGACGCTGCGTACATGAAAGCGATGATTCCGCACTATTCCATCGCAATTCTCACGAGCTCGCGCAGGGCTGTCGCCGGTTCTCGAAATGCTCAACGTAGCGATCTGGGCGCTGTGTGTCTTGCACTTCCTCCTCCGCGTGGTGCATGCCACGCGCGCTGACCGCGGCGTACGGCTCATTCGCGTAATCAGCTCCGCATACCGTGGCATACGGACACTCGGCCGGATGATGGGCCGCTGCGGGCCCTTCTACGTCCTCGCCCTCACGCTGCTTGTGAACCTGCGTGGCGCGGCAGGCATCCTCACCATCGAGCGGGAGAGCGTAGGCGGTAGGATCAACGGGTACGGAAGTGCGCTCTGGTGGACCGCGATGACGCTCACCACCATGAGTACGGATGTCTTTCCGCTGCCGCCCGAAGAACGGTTGCTGGGCCTCCTGCTCGCTATGAGGTCGTCGCGCTCAACCGGCGCGCGGGGATTCTCCTGCAGCGTATGGGGTGACGGAGCGACAGTTGGTGGCGGACGAAGGCAATGTTCCTCCAATAGTTTGTTCGAGGTGGTGCCTCAGGGCCCGCGGCCGACTGCGCCGACGCGCTCCATCATCTGTTCCGTACGTAGGCTCAGTTCGTCGCGTGCGACCGTGGCGAGCGCCAGGAGCTGCCCGTCACGTTCGAACCTCACCGCAAGCGCCGAGTCGTCCTCGGTGCCCTCGACCCGTGTCGCGTCCCAGGACTCGGCGTGTCCGACGTAGCGGATGGACATATCGTAGTGGTTGCTCCAGAAGAACGGGACCGGTGTAAATCGCTCGCGCGCGCCGAGTATGTTGCGCGCGGCGGCCTGTCCCATGCGCTGTGCCAACGCCCAGTGCTCTACGCGTATGCGCTGGCCGCTGTGCGGGTCGGGCCACCGCGCGATATCACCGGCGGCGAAGATGCCGGGTATGCTGGTCTCGAGGTACTCGTTCACCAGCACACCGCGATCGAGTGCGATGCCCACATCGGTGGCCAACTCCAGCCGAGGGCGCACGCCGACGCCGATGACCACCAGGTCGGCCGGCAGGCGCGTCCCATCATCGAGCACGACGGCGTCGTCGTCGATCCTGGCCGGCGTGTGCCCGAGGTGGAACGACACACCGTGCTTCTCGTGCAGATCCCGCACGACGGCCCCGAGCTGCGGCCCGAGCACAGGCTCGAGTGGTAGCGACTCGCGCGCCACCACGTGCACGTCCAAGCCCCGGGCACGCAAGGACGCCGCGACCTCGAGTCCGATGAAGCTCGCCCCGACTACCACCGCGCGCCGCGCCGTCTCCGTGGCGGCAATCACCGCGCGGCTATCCGTCAGCGACCGCAGATAGTGCACATGGGGCCGGTCGTCGCCCGGTAGGTCCAGTCGAATGGGCTCGGCGCCGGTAGCGAGCAGCAGCGCGCTGTAGAGCACATCGTCGTGTCCCGCCACGCTTACCGACTTGGCGTCCGGGTTGATGGACGTGACGCGTCCACGCATGATGGAGATCCCGTGCTGCGCGTGAAAGCCGTCGGCACGTAGCGGCATACACTCCTCCGACATCTTGCCGGCGAGAAAATCCTTCGAGACATTGGGGCGATCGTACGGGGCCTCCTCCTCGACATCCACCAACGTCACTTCCCCCTCGAATCCCGATCGGCGGAGCATCTCGGCGGCGGCGGATCCAGCGGCACCGGCACCGATGATCACCACGCGCTCGAGCCTGGTGACATGGTCGGCGTTCGCGGGCACGCGCATCGTGGGGGCGAGCGGGTCCCGTTCGATCTTGTTTGTCACCATCACCTTTCCGTCGCGTTGCTCAACCTGCCAACAGGCGACGGGCGACAGCGCCGGTGCGCGCAACGCCTCGCCAGTGCGCACGTTGAAGCAGGCGTGATGCCATGGGCAGTGAATCGTGTCGCCGTCGAGCACGCCTTCCGCCAACGGGCCGCCATAGTGTGAACAGTGCGCGGAGATCGCGAACACCTCGTCGCCGGTTCTCGAGACGAGCACGGCCTCGCCGTTCGCGTGGCCCAGCAGCATGCCATTCGACGTCAGGTCGCTGAGGTTGATGCCACGTCCGAAATCGGGCCCCTTGAGCGTCGGGTTCTCGCTGGTCATATGCCCTCCAGTGGAAGAAAATCACGAAAGCACCTGCACGAACCTCGCCGTCACGCAGCCGAATGGCCGGCAACTTTGCTCCGTATCGAACGTACACAGTGGCTCTGGGGTATGAACACGTTCGCGAATCCAGTGGTCACTCATCATTGTTGCTGCCGTACT
>NZ_JBDNFF010000315.1:0-6029 GCF_041689975.1 Gemmatimonas sp. | reverse complement strand
GTTTTCCACGCGCCACACCCCTACAAGGGGATTCTGACCCACGGTCCTAGTGAATCCTGCCGTGCGGCGTCCTCGACCCAGCTTTCAGTAGTGGTTCTTGGACCGACTTCTCTCGAGCACGACAGCCGGCGGCGCACTGGCATGGGGACGCCGCTCACCCGAGATTCGGCGTGTGCAACCTTGAGCCAGACGATCACGGTCGAAGCAAATGATGCGGTCGTAGCCGACGCGTGTTTCGGCTTCGAGTTCGGCGAACACACCGGCTGCGATCCATTCGTCGCAGCGGGCTCGCAAGGTCGTGTCGGACACCTTGTACTCCATCAACGCTTCGACGTCTTCCGACGACGAACCGGTCGTCAGACGGATCAGGATCCCACGGAAACACAACAGGTCCGGAACCCGTTTGCGGTGGCAGCCGAGCGGGTGGTCGTCGACGTGTTCGGGGAGGTGGTGATAGATCGCCTGCCAGAGATCAGAGATGACGGCTGGGTCCAGCGCGCGTACCATGATGAGTGCCTTCCACTGGTCGTTTGGTGTGAGTGCACTCGCCATCAAACGCGAGACACAGCAACGACTGGTGCATGGTCACCACGACCTATCCGCACGGCCCCTAATCCTGTGACGGATCCTTAGGGTCCGCCGCGAGATAGATCGCGCGTCAATTCGACGTGATTCCCTTGCGTCGCAACGCCGCTGCGTCGTCAGCATGACCGAGTTGACCCGTGGCGGTCCCTTATCCTGCGGCAGACCCATAGTGGCTCGATGCAACAGTGCTAACCATCCCGACCCTCAGACGTGAAGAACCCGTAAATTCCGTGAAGTTCAATCTGAAGTATGATGTAGCAATGGGAATGCAAGAAACACCTCCGGCCGCTAGTGCTGGCATTCGAACATTTGAACGCCTCGTTCCCGCAGCGCTGGCAGGCCTAGCTGGCGGCGTCATCGGTTTCGTACTGTCACAGATGGCCCCCGAAGCCACATCAGACGCTTCACTCAAGACAGCCACGGGTGTGTGGTTCGCGTTGATCATGGTCGGTATCGGCGGAGCCATTATCGCTGGCAGTTACCTGGCCGACAAGCGCCAACCCACCGCTGAGACCATCGCAATCGCAGCAGGTGCCTTACTCGTCGGCGGCTTCATTAGCGGGTATCTTGCTCAAGGCCTCTATGCCTCGATGCTCGACCCGTACGCGATGGACCAGTGCCTCGATAGCGCATGCGTCGCTAGCGAAGCGCGTCCGGCTCGCATGCTGGGCTGGGCGCTGGCGGGTAGCTTGGGTGGAGCCGGGGTTGGAGCGTCTTTCCGTTCGTGGAAGCGGATCCAGAACGGCATGATTGGCGGAGCGATCGGTGGCCTGATTGGCGGTTTCTTGTTTGACCTCGTCAACGTCGTGCTCGACACTGATTCCGATTCGCTCCCGCAAGTCATTGCGATCTGTCTGATCGGATTGTTCATGGGTGTCTTGATCGGACTGATCGACACGGCCCGAACAACCATGTGGCTTGAGGTCCTGACAGGTGAAATGAGGGGCCGTCAGTATCTGGTGATCGACGAACGCGTAACCGTTGGTTCGGCTCGCACGGCACAGATCCGCCTCGTAGGCGACCGACAAGTGACCGAGATCCATTTCGAAATAGCGCAAACGCCCCCATCGTTCACTTGTAAGACGAACGCGCTGGTGATTGTGAATGGTGTGTCGTCGTCGGGGGGTCCACTTGGGAACGGCGACGTACTGCAAGTCGGCGCAACACAACTGCGTGTGGGCCAGCGTCGCGGAGCACCCTCAAATAACTCACCGGTGAACGCGCCCTCAGCTGCCACGAACGCCAGCTCGTACGGCCCCCGCCCGACGGCCACGCAGGCAACGCAGCAAGCGTCGCCAGGACCTGACATAGCGCCAGGCGGTGGCCCGGCCTCGAGCGCCAACCATCCGTCGCCACCGTCCCCGACCGCACGGCCACGGCTCCCGACAAAGCCGAATCAGTAAACCATTCCGCGTTTCGTCACTCTCATTGCTGAGAGTGCGCTCGCCGTAGCCTTCCATGAGCTGCGACGTCAGATTGGAGAACCATGAACGAAAATTCCAGCCAGGAAGTCCTGCTATTTTACATCGTCTGCGACGAATCAGGATCAATGGGTCAGAACGGGGGCATCGAAGCAATCAACGAGGCGCTGCCGGAGTTGCATGCAACGCTGGCGTCTGATCCACTCGTTGTGGACAAATGTCGTCTGTCGATCATTGCCTTCTCTGACGGTGCTGAGATGATCCTGCCGATGTGCAAGGTCACCGACATCCCCGACATGCCGGGTGTGCAAGAAGCAGGTGTCACGAACTACGGCGCCGCGTTCACCTTGCTTGGCCAGGCGATCCAGACCGACGTGGACGGACTCAAGAGCCAGGGCTATCGGGTCTACCGGGCATGCGTGTTTTTTATGAGCGATGGAGAGCCCACGGACCACTGGGAGGACGCGTACAACGACCTCATCAACCACCCCTACCGACCGCACATCGTTGCGTTCGGCGTCGACGGCGCCGATGCGAACATCCTGGCCAAAATCGCAACGTTGCGCTGTTACGTCGGCCGTGACCGTGCCTCGGCGGGCCGAGCCCTCGCCAACGTGATGTCCTCGATCGGCAACACCATCATCACGTCAACGTCGAACGCACACTCCGGCCCGGCCAACATTGATTTGCCGGCGTCCATCGATGGCTTCGACACGGTCCCACTCGATCACCTCTGATCACATGGCGTTGTTCGGCAAGCAGTCCAAGGATGGTCCAGCACAGTCGACCCCAAGATCAGATCGCTCGTCCGCGCCGGACGTCGGGTTTCCTGACGAGCCTTTCGGGGATCCCGATTTGCTGGTTGGGAACAACCAGAGCAATGAACCTGCCGTTTTGACCGCTCGCGTCTACGGAGAAAAAACCACGTTCGGTTCGGTGTCGTGGTGGAGTGAGAAAGACTGGTGGAAGCTCGCACCAGAGGGCGAGGCCAACGACGTCAGGTGTCAGGTGGGAACGTACGCCGACTTGGCAGTCGCAGCGGTGTCGCTGCGTGGTAACAAGCACCGTTTGCAGGGCGCAGTCAACGACGACTCCTATGCGATCGCCCACACCACAGGCGACGACGGACGGGGATACCTGTTGGTTGCTGTCTCCGACGGCATGGGCTCAGCGAAACACTCCAGCTTTGGTGCCAGGCTTGCGGCGCAAAATGCACTGCGCGCCTTAATGGAGCTCCTCGCAAAGTTGCCGGGCAACGGACTGATGGCAGATTTGACTGAACACCAAGCAGTCCTTCTGTCGTGGATCACACGGAAAGTGCTCGGTTACCGGGCAAACGAGTTCGGCGCACCAACCGTCGACGCCAACGAGTTCGACAGCGCCGATGCGCAGTGCACCCTGACGTTCGCCATCGTGCCCACCGGAGAGCCAACTCTCTCGCGTGAGGCCGTGATCGGCATCGTGGGGGACAGCCCAGCGTTTTTGGTGCAAAACGCTCGGCTCACACCCATCGAACCAGCGAAGGATCTTGAGGGCTTGTGGAGCTCGTCATCTGATGGCCTGCTCGGAGCCACCTCAATGGTGATCACCAGTGTCGAGCTCGAGCCAGGCGATGGCCTACTGCTTACCAGCGACGGGATCGGTAATTTCTTGACCCACGGGGACCAGGAGACCGTCCTTGGTCTCGACATCGCGTCGAGGTGGAAGCGGCCCGTAGGCATGTTGGATTTCATCCGTGATGCTTCGTTCGAACTACAAAGCGCCGATGACGACCGCACCGCTGTAATGATCTGGATCGACGAATAAGAGAATGCAGACGATGCAACACGCCGCGCTGGCTCCGCATCTCGACCGCATCGCTGCGGGAGGTGAGGGCATCGTGTACCTGGTGTCGTCGATGCCGAGAACGGTGTTGAAGCAGTACAAAGAGACACAGCGCCCACAACTCGACGGTGCGGCGCTCAGCGAACTGGTGCAGGTCGTCGATCAATGGGACGCACCAGACAAGGCCCGCGTGTTTTCGCGTACGGCGTGGCCGTCTGCGCTCGTCGCAGACGACCGAGGAGTGTGCGGGTTTCTGATGGCAAAGATCGATGACCCGTTCTACGGGCACTACGGGCTTCGCGCGAACCCTCGACGGGTGCTCTGCGACTGGAACCAACTCATCTACCAGACGTCCGCTCCGACGCCCGCTCACCTGATATCCGACATGCCGCGAGTGCAGATGGAGGGCATCGTCCAGCTTCTGCAGGATCTCGCTGCCACCATCGAGATACTCCACCGGAAATCGATCGTGATCGGCGACATGTCGGGCAAAAATCTGATCTGGACCGTCGCACCGAATCGTGTCTTCATCATCGATTGCGACAGCTTCCACTTCGACGGCCGGCGCGGTGCGTGCTCGCACAAAGAGTCACCCGGCTGGGTCGACCCGGTGCTCACGGGCCGTCCCACCAACCTCGAGAGCGACATTTACAAGCTCGGCGTGGCTGCCTATCGGGCCTTGGCGCACGACGCACACTCTCCGGTGACACGGGCACAAGTGACGCAACGTCTCACAGGAACATCAATCCCGGCGTCGCTCGTGGACCTGATCGCGTCGAGCGTCGAGCCAACGGGGCGGCCAACCGCAGCCGATTGGTCCGCAGCTCTGGCGTCACTGTTCAAGTTTGGCGGCCGTCCCACCATCGGCACCAGAGCCAGCCCGGTGGGTCCGCCGACATCATCGCTCGGACCGAGCAGACCTCGTATCGACCTGGGCGGCTCGCTATCGTCTTGAGTCAGCTACAGGGGCCCTCGACGAGCGGATACACCTCGATACCGACCAAGCCGGCGCCGACAGACCTCGTTCCAAACGGACGCGAAGCAGTCGACTGAAAGAGTTCCGGCCACAGTGCTTGAATCTCGTTGATGATGGCGGTTGACCGAGACGCTCCTGCCTGGGGTCCTTCGCTATCAGCGTTGTAGCCGCCGTATCCGAGAAGGAGTCCAATACCCTTGGTGGTGAGACCCTCGATTCCGGTTTCCGCAGCGTATTCCAACTCCAGGTCTTCCTTGAATTTAGTCCTCAGTTGCTCGCCTCTCAGGGCGTTCGGGATCTCAATCCAGATGCCATCCTTCTTTTCGCTCTGGCCAGCAGGGCTCGTGTACAGCCTGGTGCACAGCGGCACGGGTGCCGCAGTGGTAGTGGTGGTGGTGGTGGTGGTGGTGGCAACCGTGGCAACTTCGCCGCGGGGTTCGTTAGCCAACACAACCATTGGGGTGACAACGATGATGGAGCCGAGGAGCACCACGACGAGTCTGAGCAGCATGTCGGCGTACATCCAGCCAGCCAGGCCAACCGTCTCGTCACCATCATCCAGGCGGGCGCGTGTGGCGCGCCGACGGCGTTACCGGCTCATGATCTGCGCCCAATCACCTGCGACAAACGCCCATGCATTGCATCGAGGTCATCGCGGAGCTGTTTGGTGCCGAACTCGACCGACACGCTGGTTCGGCTCAGGCGATCGTTGATTTCCTCGAGCCCCACGAGCGCATCGGTGAGGAAGCGCTGCATGTCACCGCCCAACGTGATGCCGAGCGTCGCCACTGACCGACCCAGGTCGTCGATTGCTCTGTTGACGTCGTTGGTCAGGCTCCGCCCGAGTTCGGCGGCATGGATATTGAGATCAGCAATCCGTGGGTTGAGTGAATCGATTCCCACTGAGGCGGCCTCCATGCGGGCCGCCGCACCGCCGAGATCGCGCGTGGCCTGGATCAGATCTCCCAAAGCAAGAGCAAGCGCCTCCGTGATCGACGCCGGCGAAGCAGACTTGCTCCCCTGCAGACCAACAGTGATCTTGAGTGCCAATGCGCGACGCTCGAACTCGATCCTCGACTCCTGTCGATCTGCCTGCGCCCGACTGCGCGCTTCGAAGGCACCTGCGAGCAGGGTCGCTGCCACGATGCCGGCGATGATGATCGCGGCAAGGAAAGCAACATGCTGAACACGCCAGAAGCTGTCGAGCATCGTGCCGTCGGCTC
>NZ_JBDNFF010000314.1:0-2643 GCF_041689975.1 Gemmatimonas sp. | reverse complement strand
CGTGCTCACTGGATTCCTGGCGGGCGACAATGCGCGCGGGCGTCCGGTGGGTGTCGCGCTCGATGCGCGTGGCGCACTGTTGGTGGCCGATGACGTGGGCAATGCGATCTGGCGAGTTATGGCGCGCGGGAAGTAGGCGCCGAACGAAGGCACAGGGCTACGCGCGCCCCGCCACTCGCTGCTCGCTCTGCCCGACGTTACCATTGCGGCGATGAAACTCCCCCTGCCGCACCCCTTCATCCTCTTGCTCGGCACCGTCGCTTTCGCGGCGCTGCTCACGTGGATTCTTCCGTCCGGCGCGTACGAACGAGCACCCGATCCGTCCGGCGGACGAGTGCTGGTGGTCGCGGGGAGTTACCATCGCGTGCCGCCTGCGCCGGTGGTTCCGATTGCGGCCGTGATGGCCGTGCCGCGCGGCATCATCGCCGGCGCTGACGTGGTCGTGCTGATTCTCGTGGTCGGCGGTGCCTTCGCGCTGCTCGATTCCACCGGAGCGATGGCGCGCCTCGTGGGAGCGATCGCGGGGAGCGCCACGCGGCCGCGCGTCACGGTGGCCTTGATCAGTGTCGTCTTTGCCTCGTTGGGGGCGCTCGAGAACTTCCACGAGGAGATCATCGCGCTCGTCCCCGTACTTCTGCTGCTCAGTCGCGGACTTGGTTTTGGCGCGATCACGGCGCTGTCGATGTCGTTGGGAGCGGCGACCGTCGGTGCAGCCTTCGGCCCGTCGAATCCGTTCGCCGCGGGCATTGCCTTCAAGTTTGCGGGACTCCCGCAGCTCAGTATGGCCGGGCTGCGCAGCATCCTGCTCGTGATCGCGGTCGCGGTGTGGATCGGCTGGACGCTCGCCAGCGTGTCGCGCGACGATGTCCGACCCGATGTCGCACCCAACGACACGCAACGCGCGACCGCGAAGGATTTCCTGCTGCTGTTCACGCTCACACTGCCCATCGTCGTGTATGTCTGCGGCGTGCTCTCCTTCGACTGGGGCTTCAACGAGCTCACGTCGCTGTTTTTGGTGGCCGGTCTGGCCGTCGGGCTGCTGGCGGGACGCAGCTGGCGCGAGACGGCGGAAAGCTTCATCAAGGGCATGGAGAGCATGCTCGCGGCCGCGTTGTTCGTGGGCATCGCGCGGGCCATCAGTCTCGTGCTCACCGAGGGCCAGGTGATCGACACGATCGTGGCAGGCTTGGTCGCACCGCTGTCACGGATTCCCGTGCTGGCGGCGGCGGCACTCATGGTGCCGGTGCACGCACTCATTCACGTGCCGGTCGCGTCCAATAGCGGGCAAGCGGTTCTCACCATGCCTATCATGGCACCGGTCGCCGACCTGCTCGGCATCAGTCGTGACGCCGCCGTCATGGCGTATCAAACGGGTGCCGTGCTCACCGACCTGATTACCCCGACTAGCGGAACGCTGCTCGCCATCCTGCTCAAGGCCGATGTGCCGTACGGACGGTGGCTACGCTTCGTGGTGCCGGGTGTCCTGCTGCTGTGGGTGGTGGGGTTTGCCGGCATCTTCATCATGTTGTAGTGCGAGCGCTCGGTTCATTGAATTCCTCCTTCTTCTCAGCAGACGCCCATGACCCTGCGCATCGATCGCCTGTCCAAGACGTATCCGAACGGCGTACGCGCGCTCAACGACATCTCGCTGACGATCGCTCCCGGCATGTTCGGCTTGCTGGGACCGAACGGTGCCGGCAAGTCGTCGCTGATGCGCACCATCGCCACGCTGCAGCCGCCGGACAGTGGATCCATTCGCTTTGGCGATATCGATGTGTTGAAGGAGCCGGAGAAGCTCCGCGCGCAGCTCGGCTATCTGCCGCAGGAGTTCGGCTTGTATCCGAACATGCCGGCGGAAGCGATCCTCGATCATTTTGCCACACTCAAAGGCGTGGTCAATGCCGGTGAGCGGAAGGATCTGGTGGCGTCACTGTTGCACCAGGTGAACCTGTACGACGTGCGCAAGAAGAGCGCTGGCGGCTATTCGGGCGGCATGAAACAGCGACTGGGTATCGCGATCGCGCTGGCGGGAAGCCCCAAACTGCTGATCGTGGATGAGCCCACGGCCGGACTCGATCCCACCGAACGGAATCGCTTTCTCAATCTCCTCGCCGATATCGGTGACGACGTGGTGGTCATTCTCTCCACGCACATCGTGGAAGACGTGCGTGAGCTGTGCTCGCAAATGGCGATCATCAACAAGGGGCAGGTGGTAGTGCAGGGCGAGCCCGAGCGCATCATCGACGAGGTGCGCGGGCGCATCTGGCGGCGCACCATTCCCCGCGCGCAGAGAGACGACTACAAGGAGCAGTATCAGGTGATCTCCACGCGCATGGCGGCCGGCAACACCGTGCTGCACGTGTACGCCGAGTCGGATCCGGGCGATGGCTTCGTGGCCATCGAGCCTGACCTCGAGGATGTCTATTTCCATCGCTTGGCCGCTATCGCTGGCGGCCGCCTGCCGGTGGAGGCTTGATGTTCGGCGCGCTCTTCGCCTTCGAACTCCGCGGTCACTTCCGTCGGCCGGTCACGTGGCTGTATGTGGCCATCATGTTCCTGCTGGCCTTCTTTGCCCTGAGTACGGAAGCGGTGATCGTCGGCTCGGCGTTGGGCAAGGTCAAGAAGAACAGCCCGTATCAACTG
>NZ_JBDNFF010000313.1:0-7516 GCF_041689975.1 Gemmatimonas sp. | reverse complement strand
AGCAGCCGCTACCCCCAAGCAAAACCTGCCCGACTTGAGAGATGGCGCTTTCGTGTCAGTTGCAAACGACTGACATCAACCACGCAAAATTGTCGATGTCAGTGTGCAAAAACAGGCCAATGTCAGTGTGCAAAATCACAACCGATTGGCAGCAATGATCTTGTTGGCGAGCGGTTGCGGGGTGTTCGTGCCTTGGCGCCACGCATCTTCGCCATGTGACGCGGGTGCCAGTCTGACAGCACTGATGCAGCTTTTCTGAATCAGTGATCTGAGGGGATCTCGACCGGCTATGTGAAACCGGCAAGACCGATCTGGGTCTCTGTGTCCGTCGAACCGGGCGGAAGTTCATCGGTCCGGTGCACGGCGACAACCCACCCGACGGAGTAAGGGTCGATCTCGGCCCAATGGCGTTGCCAAGGGCGGGTCGCGTATTTCGTCCCGGACTGCTCGTGCACGATCGTGAGAGAGCCATCTCGTCGAAATCGCTTCAAACCAGGGCAGTGATCCAGAGCGAGCTGGACGCATTCGTGGTGCATGAGTGCATGGCCATTGAAACCCGCCAGCGCGTTGGCCTGTCCGTACCACGGTACTCCCCACCCGATCTGATCCGAAAGCGGCAGTCCGCATACCTGACAAAGTCGTTCTGTCACGGCCTGCTGTCCGCGACCGTAGTCGTCAAGTAGCCGCAGATCGGCGGGGTCGTTAGCGATCCACGGGATCGGCGCATCGACTGCGCGCAGACCATAAGGACTCGGTGATCCGATCGGAGCCGTTGGACGAGGTAAACCATCAGGGGAAAGCGTCACAGACAAAACCATCGCACATCGGTCTGACAACGACAGGTGCCGACACTGCTGACATGGATGCGAAAGAGAAACTCCGGCGAGATCTAGCCGGTGGTAACCCTGTGCCGCACGACCAAGTCTTGAAGGCACTTGGCATGCGTTCGGGTACGGACCCGCATCACGTTCTCCTGACCTTCGGACGCGAAAGTGCCTTGGCAACGCTGGCATTTGAGGACGGCAACTGGTTCCTAGACGAAGGGCCCCACTCGGCACGACTCACCAACAGGTGCCCGATATGCAGACCGAGTTACTCATACTGACCGCAGGGCAGACAGTTGTCTCGGGGCCACCACCGCTTGACTACGGCAATCGGTGCACGACCCGACGGACCATCCACCGCCAGCCGAATCTCCACTTCAGTTCGCATGAGAACGAATTCAGCGTGCCTTCTAGACCCTCCGGACCCCATTTCCCGATGTTCATCGACGCCGGTGTGCTGCACGGAGGAAGTGTCCAAGCCTCGTTGATCCACGGTCCGACCACCCGCTGAATGTTGGTTTGTACCTCGTCGCGGCGTTCGGCGAGCCAGACGCATTCGGCCCTCAAGTACGCTTGGTCACGGCGCAGGCATTCCTGCAGTTCCGTCACGTGCGCTACCAGCGCTGTCAGAGTTGCAGGCTCATCGCTGGTTCTACGACGAATTCGGAACGGCAGTTCCGCCCACGCAGCGAGTGTCGCGCTCATATCGCTGTACCGCTCACGACGTTCCTTTCTCCGGGCTGACGACACGCCCAAGGCGTAGGTCAGCGTCGCCAGGATGATGGCCCCAGCGACTGTGAAAACTCCTGTTTGATCGAGAACATCCAGAATGCTGGTGTCCTCGGAATTGGCGGCTGCAATCCCCATGCTGACCCTCACCGTCTTGCACACAGGATTGGATGAGGCTTCCCGTCAAGCCGATGCCCGTGCGGCGCATCCTCGACAGG
Organism: Gemmatimonas sp.; assembly: GCF_041689975.1. Classification (GTDB taxonomy): domain Bacteria; phylum Gemmatimonadota; class Gemmatimonadetes; order Gemmatimonadales; family Gemmatimonadaceae; genus Gemmatimonas. The sequence goes on along the minus strand of NZ_JBDNFF010000313.1, from coordinate 5,745 downwards.
CCAGGGGTTGCCACGACGCACAAGTTCCTCAGTTTCGAGATGGCGCTGCACGAGGAAAACGAATCGCTCAAACCCATGGGACCAGTCCCAGCAGAGCCTCGGCGGGTCTTCCGGATACCAGAGACACAACGCCCCACCGGGTGAGCCGTCCGCTCCTGGGTTCCGGTGCAACCACGACCTCGCCGAGCCCGATGGAAACGCCTCAGGCACGGGCTGTGTAGCGTCCCTGCGTTGAACGATGCGGATCTGCTCGACTTGATACCCGTGAGCCTGCAGCTCGAGAGGTGGTTGGAGCTGCAGGTCGAGCTTGACGACAGCACTCGACCAGTCAGTGACGACGGAACCGACGACAGATGGCATGATCAACCGAAGTGCCCTGCACGTGTCGTGAGGTTTGCCGACCACGTCGGCATACGTGATGTAGCTCATGGTCGCCACGCCCGGGTAGGTGCAGCACGGACGGTTGCGGCCGGGGTGACAACGCGGCTGATCCCGTGGCCTTCCCAGAGCGCGGACACGGCCTCGCGTTCGTTCGGTTTCGGAAAATCGCTCCCGAGAATCTTGTACCAAATGGCGATTGCAGCGTTGTGGTTTCCGGCTTGCCGTTCGTTTACGGCCTGTTTCGCCAGCGCTGCTGCGCTCAGGAACGCGTCGTACGCAGCCTGCCGATCGGTCGGGTCGAGCCGAGTGTCGAGGCGGTCCACTCCGGTCGGATCGGTGTATGAGCCTCCTGGCTGCAGGCCGGTTACACCAGCGTCGAATATCGCTTGGAGTGCCTCGTCCGGGGCCATTTCCGAGACGATGGCTGTGTAGGCAAACGACTCGACATGCAGCCCAGGAACACACCCGCCGAGGTTCTCACGAACGAACAGTTTGCCGGCCCGAACCGCTTCCACGAACATGTCCATGCCACAGTCGTCGTTCCGTGTCTTGATAATCCGGATGAGGGTGCGAGTGTTCGACTCCTGCCAGTCATCGGCCTCGGTGTTGACAATGAGGATGTCGTCCCCAAGGTCGTACGCCGGAACGATGTCGAACGCGAAGGTGTGTTCACCGAAGTCGAGGTTCACGCAGTGCTTGCCGACCGTTACATCAAACTTCGGGTAGAGACGTCGCAACTCGTCGGCAATACGGTTCGCTGCAGTCACTGCCGTGCCCGGCGTTGCCTCTCCTGGTTCGCCTCGCAACAGCACTACCTTGTCGACGTCACGGAGGGGTGCCAACATCGTGCGACGTTTGAACGACCCCTGCAGGAATGCCCCGTCGATGAGCCCGGCGGCGCGAAGCTGATCAGTGATCGTGTTGTGCACGTCTTCGGCCTTCTTGCGTTCTGCCGGAACGAGCCTCAGAGACTCGTGCAGTTCCTTGAACGCCTGGTCAACCGTCAATTTCGTGTTCATGTCTTGTACCTCCGCAGGTCTCGATGAGCGGGTGCTCACTCATCTCCACGTGACATCGGCGGTATCTGTCCGGTGTCAGTTGCAGTTCGGGCACTCGACGCACGCCGTCGGAATCATGAGGAAACAGTTCTGACAGACCACGGCTACGACTGACGGCCCCGCCTTGGAGGGCGGACACGCGCAACCACAATCTGGGCACTGACGTCGCGAACACCGCTCACACCACGGCTCACCAGTGATGTCGCCGTTACATTCTCGGCAGGTCCACCTCGCTGGCAGTGGCCGCCCGCCCCGGTCGACCTCCGCCAGCGATTCGGTGAGCACAGAGAACGTGTAGCCATCGGCGGTAGTGCGCGCTTGCCCGTCGAACTGCATACCCGAGACGAAGCCACCCAGGTTGACTGACTCGTATGAGGCTGTGGCGAAACCTGTTCGTGCGGCTCGTGCGAACAACGAACTGTCTGCCTGTCTGGCATTGCGCCTGATACGAAACGGAAGGTTCCTGGGCGCCGAGAACAGAACATCGGATCCCTTCGAGAGGATGACCATTCCGTTTTTCATGAGGCGTTGGGCAGCTCTAACGCAGCAAGCCTCACGGCTTGCGAACTCCTGATCCGCAACGAATGCAGCCAGTGATCGAACCGTCCAGCCGGAGGTCAGGTGCTCCTCGACAACGGAGTCGGGCAGAATGAGCGTGGCGGCTATTGCGTCCGCAAGCTGTTCCTCGGCGGCTGCGTCGTGCTGGCCGCCTCGGGCGTACAGCCAGTCCTGGATCTCGTCATCGGTAGCGATGAGGTGATGGCCGAATTCATGCAGGCAGGAGAAGCGTCGTCGGCTATCAGACGCAAACTCTGATATGCGAATCGTCTGTGCTCTGCGGTCGTAACTTGCATCTAGGCCGCAGCCGGACGCACTGCCCACGATGACAGTGAGCCCGAAGTAGATCTCGACGGCCAGGTTGGGGTTCCGACGCAACTCGTCTCGGACGGGCTCGTCGAGCTGACCGACGAGCCGTGCGGCCTGGCGCCGCAGCGCAACAGGGTCAGGAGCCCCCACCGAGGACCTCCCTCACCCGGTCGAGCCACACGGAGACATCGTCGGTGTCTCTGCCGGTTGATCGTGCGGCGAGGGCGAATCGGTTGTCCGTGTACTGCTCCCATCGATACGACGCAGAATCCACAGTGCCGCGGCGAGCTGCATCCTGGCGCCAAAGCGGCCGGATTTGGGGTGAGTCGAGAGCCGCCAGAAGTGACAGGCTGGGCGGTGACACGGCAGCGGTGTCCGGTACACCAGCATCGGAGAGCTTCGTGCGTTCCTGGTCGTTCGGTACGTGCTGTCCTCGCAGAAGTGCTCTGGCCGTACTGGCGTCGATTCCTGTGTCAGTGGCCATTCTGGTTGGTGACGGCCACGTCCGTTGCAGGATGTCCGTCAACGAAGATTCCCGGGTAGTCGGGACCCACTGGGCGTCTGCGAGCAACGCCATGGCGTCCTCAACGGCCGCGAGCGCTGCAGCACGCGTGTCGACAGGGGAGACAATTTTCGGTTCCACAATAAAAGTCATGTGGTTCGAAGCGTCACCCAGATACAGGTCGAGAGTTCGGGCTGGCAGCGACGCGGTGAGTGATTTTTGAACGACTGCGGACCAGCCAAGTACTTCAGCGTCGATGACAGTGACCTCGCCGGCAGAATCTGTCGGATCCACTATTGGTGCGGCTTCAATCCGGCCGGTCTCGGAATCAACTGCCACTAGGTAGACCAGTTGCACGATGTCTCCCCATTCGCAACGCCAGAGTTGGCTGGCGTTCGGTTCAGGTGGCACGACGTTCATCGCGGCTTTCAAGGATGCGGGAATCGGGAGGGGCGGCAGGGTGACGTCCGGTGACAAGGCGCGAAGTTGTCTGGTGGCCGCCAAGCACTCGTCGCACTGACTGAGGTGTGCTTCGATGAGGTCTGCTCCATCGACCTGGTCGCCTTCTGCAAGGGCGAGCAGTGTGAGGTCATCGGGGTGGTTCATTGCTCTTTCCATCACTATCTCCCACGCAGCATCGTCGGCGATTGTCCGGCCTTGACGTCATCGTTGTGGAGCACGCAGAGGCATCTGACTAAGTGGATACGCTCCTCCTCGGACATCTCCTGGCATTCATCGGCGACGATCTGCTTGACGGCGCCTTGGGCTACGTTCACTGCGCTGCGGCCAAGACCGACAATCCCGGCTGCATCTCTCGCCGACAAATTGAGGTAGGGGACCACCGCTTTCTGCGAGTCGGTCAGCTGCATCCAAATTGCCTCGGCGACAAGCCTCCCGACGGCAGACGCCTCTGGATCTTGGAACGGCGTTGCCGGATCGACCTCCGCATCGACCACGGTGGCTACCTGTCCTAATCTGTGCGAGCACACTTCGACGAGCACGGACAGCGGCACTGGCGTGCCTGCTGTCGCCAACACAGCTTCCAGCAGAGCTTCGAAGTGTGTCCTGGACGCGTAGGAGCTTCTGCGTTTCGCATCGGCCCGGACTCGCATCACAGTTACCGGTACCGCCCATCCGGCCTCGACAAGCTCTCCGATGCTTCCTTGCCAGATCTCTCCTTCGACAAAACCGGCGACGCCCCAAGCTCTGCCGTGCCGAACGAATGGCCCTTTCTTCAACACATCCGAGACGCGTTCGTGCATACCGGTTTCGTCAGCTGCTCGGAGTTGGTCGATGGCAAGTTGTCGGATGGACTGTGCCACCAGCGCGGCGAGGTGCTCATCGTTCCGGGCAGACAGAATGGCTTTCAGGGCCCGTCCCGATACCCAAAAATCCTGTGCGAGGTCGGCGACGTCTTCTGCGTTCCATTCCCCGCCTCCTGGTCGGGGGACCTGCCTGGCAATTGACGTTGCCAATCGCCTGGTGAGCTTGGCAAATTCCGCCTCCGAATGTTGAGGGGCGACGCTGCGCAGACCGTCCAGTAGCGAGGTTTCCGTCACCGCCTCAACCTCGGCGGTCAAAAGTGGCCAACCTGACGGTCACGCGACTGTCTCGCCTGCGATGACTTCTGCTTGGCTGAGAATCAACTGCGTCGCAGCTTCCTCCATGTCTGGCGGATAGCCGTAACGGAGCAGCAACCGTTTGATGGTTGCCCGGAGCTTCGCCCGTACCTGCTCTTTGACTGCCCAATCAGTCTTGGCAGCACGACGGACGATCTCGACGAGGTCGTGAGCAATCTGCTTCAGGGTCTCGTCGCCGAGCTCGAGAACAGCGCTGTCGTTCGTGCGGATTGCGTCGTAGAAAGCGAGCTCATCGTCGCTCAGGCCCAGGTTTGTTCCCCGGTCGGCTTCGTTCTTCAACGTTTGGGCGAGAGCGACCAGCTCGGCCACCACCTGTGCGGCGTCGAGGGTCCGGTTCTGGTAGCGGAGGATCGATTGGGAGAGCATCTCTGAGAACTGGCGGCCAGTCACGATGTTGCGTTTGCCGACTCGTCTGATTTCGTCGTTCAAGATCCGCTTGAGCATTTCGATCTGAAGGTTCGGGCTCTTGGACTTCTTGAACTTCTCGATGAAGTCATCGTCGATCAGCGACAAGTCGGGCTTCGCCAACCCAGCCTCGGCGTAGATGTCAATGACACCGGTACCGGACATCGCCTCTGAGACGATCTGCTTGATCGCAGTGTCGAGCACAACGGACGGATCGACACCTTCACGGTCGGACCCTTCGATCTTGGAAATCTGCCCACGGACCGCTTCGAAGAAGGCCACGTCATCGCGAATTGCCAGTGCTTCGTCTGATGGGACGCACATGATGTACAACGCAACGAGGTCTCGGGTTTGCGCCAAGAACCTGCACTTGAGGCACGGCTGGTCCTTCGTGCACGTATCAGCGCCGGCACCTGGGTGCTTCGAGATGAGGTACTCGACGGTCATCGTCAGCGTGTTCAGGAAAGCCTTCGGTCCGCCGGCGCTGAGGCGCGTCCGCCAGTCAAAGCCATGCAGAACGTTGCAGACGACCTCGTGCTTGGAGATCAGCGCCGGGATCGCCTTCGCCCTGAGGTCCTGGCCCAGTTCTTGCGACTCTTGGTCTCGGACGGTGTAGTCGGCCAGTGCCGCCTTCAGGTCCTCAGCGATACCGAGGTAGTCGACGACCAACCCGGCGGGCTTGTCTTTGAAGGTGCGGTTCACACGGGCGATGGCCTGCATGAGATTGGCACCGCGCATCGGCTTGTCGACGTACATCGTGTGCATCGACGGCGAGTCGAAACCGGTGAGCCACATGTCGCGCACGATGACGATCTCGAGCGCATCCTTCGGGTCCTTGGCCCGATTCTTCAACGCCCGCAACGCGTCCTTCGAACGGATGTGGGGCTGCATT
>NZ_JBDNFF010000312.1:0-4139 GCF_041689975.1 Gemmatimonas sp. | reverse complement strand
TCTTTGCCCTCCCCGCCATGTGCTTGCCACGCTTCCTTGCTGCTACCAACCCAGACTACGTGCTCGACCAGATGGTGGCCCGCCAACACGCTTTGAGCGCACTGCGTGCGCAGGGGTTTCGGCGCTATCTGCGCAGTGCTGAGCGACCGGTGCGAGGCGACAGAGCAGCAACACCTCGTCTCATAGACCGATACCGGTGTCGGCAACCGAGCATCTCGTTCTTCGGCTTCCCGACGATCTGCCGTGGTGGCGTGGCGGCTGCGCGATCTTCATTATCCCGGCATGGGTTCGTCAGCGAGCAACGTTGATGCGACCCCCAGCGGGGATCCTCACCGTAATGGAAAATATGCTGACCGAAAGTGCCTTGACCACCACGCTGCAGGAAGCTGCAGCGACTCTGACGTTGACCATGGTCCGAGCGGCCCGCGTTCCGCTCCTCTCCGTGCACGCCGCGCCGATGGCGGCGACCTACGGCATCTGGGTGAACGAACCGCTGTACATGGCCGCCCGGTGGATCGTGTACATCGGATCGACGAGCAACATGCGTCGACGGGTGACCGAGCACCGTCAGACCTACCGCGACTGTCAGGGCATCGAACCTGAGAATGTCTTGATCAGCGTGCTGCCGTCCAGTACCCACGCATTGGCTCAGTGGGCCGAATCGTCTCTACTCGAGCATGTGCGTCCGGCCATCAACCTTGTGCTTCCCGGGTCGGGCTGCAAGGGCAGAGGACGCGTTCGCGAAGCCGGCAACCCCACACCGTTCAGGGTTCTTCACCCGCGCGTCGCATCTGTCGCCGACCCCGTGGCGCAGGAGCATCTCCGCCGACAGGTCATCGCTCACCTGTCGAAGACTGCGGCTCCTGATTGGTGCATGGACCAGTTGCGCCGCCCCGACTGACAGGCCTTGGGAGTGGACTGGTGGCGTTCACCAGTGGGTGAGGCCCAACTCCGGGCCTTACCCAAAGGACACAACCATGAGCAGCTTCGGCCGCACCCACAAAATCCTCACCGCCATTGAAGGCGGTGCGGTGACACCCTCGGCGATCGGCGCCGAACTGGACCTGGACACTGGCTCGATCCGCAGTTCATTGGCAAGGCTGCGGCAGCGCGGCGATGTCGAGTGCGACTCCGTCGGCGACTGGACGACAGTACCTCGAGCCGATTCCCGACGAATCTTGGACACCCTTGAGCTCATCGAGTCAGACTCTCGGCGCTGGAGCGTCGACGAACTGGCGGCAGTCGAAGATCTGACCGTTGGGCAGATCCTCGTCATCGCGGAAACACTCGCAACGGCGGGTCTCATCGAAAAGATGTCGGCCACCATGTTCCGAATGATGGACGCGACCGATCTCGACCGGTACTGAGCGCAACGCCTCCACGGCGTGAACATTTAGGTGTGCGGGTTCCAATCGGGACCCGCACTCCGCTTTTTCAGGGCGAGCCGGACCAAGCGAGGTCAGGTCCATCTCTCCTACGAGCGTGCCGGCAGCGACTTGTAGAACCCAGTGGTCAGCATGGCTTGTGATCGCTCGCAGGTCTGGCCGGTAGCCGATGATGAAGGTGCGAATCGAACCCACGCTCAGCTGCTTCCTCCTCGTGTGAACGAGGAAGCCGCCGGCGATCGGCGGCGTCAGGCTCCGGTACGGTGCCCTCAGAAGCAGCTTGACGACACCACCGTGCCGCGCCGCTCCAGGCAAGTGTGCACCGCAGTGTGAGGCCGAGTGCCGGAGTCTCCGATGAGCAGAGCGCCGGAGCGAAGCGTTGGAGCGCTGACGCCATGGCCCGGCGTAGTTCGACGTTCACGCTGATCAAGGGCGAGATGAATGCCTACGTGTGGACATTGCGGTGGTTCCGAGACGAATCAGCGTCAGAGGTCATCGAGGAAGCTCCGAGCCTCAGCGTCGGCATCCTCGTTGTTTCGGACGTAGTGCTTCACGAGGGTGTCTTCCGTGTTTCCCAACCAGATCCCGATCTTGAACCACTCGATAGGCGCACCTGACTTGTTCACCATGACGGTGCGCCACCACATGACCGTGTGATGGCGAGCGTTGTTCCATGGAATCGAGGCCGGCCACGACGACCGCGCGCGAAGTTTCCTCCACTCATCATTGAACCGCTCCTTCGTCGGTGGGAGTCCGGTGGCCGGATCCGTGAAGAGCAGATGTTCGTGTGGGCTGATCGGCCGTGACTGCCCGGTCTTCTCTACTGCATCGTCGAGCTTCCTGAGGTGTGCGTCGTAGAGCGCTGTCTGTGCCTCTACAACCTCGTCGAGCGATGCGTCTGGCTCAAGGACCAGTGACGCCCTGCAAAGCTTGAGCAGCGGCTCATGCAAGGACCCCGGGTACGGCGTTTCGCGGCGCAATTTCGTCTTGGTCGGTTTGAGCGCACACGAAATCCCCACCTTCGGACGGCCCCAGCGGACCGAATGACGGATGAGCAGCTTCCTTGTCTCGAAGTTGATATCCACGGCTCGTAGCGCCAGCTGCTCGGCCAGTCGCGGTCCGCAGAAAAGTGCGATGCGCATCAGGACTGTCAGCCAAGGCCATTTGGGGGCCTGCTCAGCTGTGGCGAGGACGCTGTCGACATGGGCGCGGGTTGGGCGGAGCGGAACTGGGACGTAGGAGCGGTGAACACCCTGCTCGGTGCCCTTGCGTGTGTAGTTGACGTTCTCCAGCGGATCGTCACCGCGATAAAGCCATCGCTGATTGTCCTCGCCTTGTCGCCACGCTGTGGACCGCATGCCAGACAGGGCCGAACCGAGGTCTTCGACGCGCGACGACGACCTGCCCTTGTTTCGGGCGGCAGCTATCCATGTCATCGACCGGTACGCCGTCCACTTCCGAACCTCGAGATCTCCATGTTCTCGAAGCACCCACACGTTGAGGAGGTTCTCAACTTTGTGAACATAGGTCTCGTCGCGTGAGCTGAGTCGAAGCCAGTCGAGGTATCGAACGGCCAGATCGGCCATCGTTGGCGCTTTAGAACGCGCAGCTGGGATCGCGACCTGCTGGGTGAGCCTCGTTTCGAAGGCGTCGAAGTGGTCGTCGGGGTCCGCGTCGTCTGGAACGGTCGGATACTTCCATTCCTTCGTCACTGGGTCCTTGAAGGCCACGCGATGGTACGGCATCTTGGCGGTGGGCCCGTAAAGCTTGGCGCGCCACCCGCGCCCTCGCCCGTTGTCTCGCAACTTGCCGATCCTCAATGGCTGGTTCTTGCTGGCAGCCATCAGGCGGCCTTTTTGCGATCGCGCCGGCGGGTGAGGATGTCGTCGTCACAATGGTCGACGTCGATCTGCGCGCTCACGGTTATGGGCTGTGGATTGGTAGCCAGAACCGGGCCCAGCGCAGTGCCGCGAGCATCTTCGAAAGCCATTACATGATCGAGCCTCCAGACGCGATATCCGATCTCGCCGGGAAAGCCGGTCTGGTTGACGAAGGCGCACACCAACGTCTTGCCCCGGACGTAGCGCACCATCAGCTCCTTGATCCCAACAAATGTGTTAGCTGGTGACGTGGCGAGCTCAATGAACGTAGCCAACGCTGCGGTCGTTGCTTCCGGCGGTGCCGGTACGGCCGATACGCCTTGCCGACGTTCGAAGGAAAGCACGTGATCGAGTCGCCAAAAACGGTGCCCGATCTCTCCGGGAAAGCCGGGCTGGGCGATGTAGTTGCAGACCCAGGTCTTGCCTCGGCCGTAGCGGACCATCAGCTCCTTGATCCCGACGAAGGTGTGCTCTGGTGAGTTGCTGAATGAATTCATGCGGTGAACGTGTGAGTGAGCCTGTAGGACGCATTCGGCTCCCCACTCGTCGCAAGTCGGGCCATCCTCCAGCGGCCAAGGCAAACTCGCCGATGACGCTGCCGCCGGGCTCGTATGTACCGCTCGTATGTAGGGCTGTGGCCGACGGGACCGTCCACGGTGTCCGGCGACGTTCTCGCAGACTCTGCACCGATACCGTGAGGTCCATGACTGCCCCCAACCGGCTTGCCTCGGAAACCAGCCCCTACCTGCGCCAACACCGCGACAATCCGGTCGACTGGTACCCGTGGGGACCTGAGGCGTTCGCGGCGGCGAAGGAGCGCAATGTGCCGATCCTGCTGTCGGTCGGCTACTCCGCCTGCCACTGGTGCCATGTG
>NZ_JBDNFF010000311.1:0-26029 GCF_041689975.1 Gemmatimonas sp. | reverse complement strand
GGGAGGAGGCGGAGAGTTGGAGAGATTCGCGGGGTGGTCAGAGTGTTCAGAGAACAGTCTTCAGAACTCAGAGTTCAGACGGCTTATAGTGTTCGGAATTCAGCAACGATAGTGCTCAGTGCCGAGCTATTTGGTGGTGCCTTGCTCGAGTCAGGCGGCGTTCACTATCGGCCGACGCGACCTCGGGATTGCTCAACCACGCAGGCCTCGAGCATCGCCAGCTCCACGAAACCCGCTCGAAACTGTGCGCTGTAGTTGCTGGCGTCTGAACACTATAAGCCATCAGATATCAGAGTTCTGATCACTGACATCAGTATCCCACCGCCATCCCATCCTTCCGCGGATCACTTCCCGCCGCCCATCCCCTCGCCAATCGCACGATCGCCTGCGCCCCACCGAAGGCCACCGTGGGTTGCTCGATGAGCCCGTGCCCCATCGCCGCCAGCGCATTGCGCACGCCATCGCCGAACGGCGGCTCGAGTGCGACGCGCAGTCGATCGTAGTGACGAAACCGTGGGGCGTCGATGGCCGCCTGTACGTCCATGCCGAACACGAAGTAATTGAGCAGGAACTGCACGTGTCCCTGCGCCTGCACACCACCGCCCATCAGCCCGAAGCTCATGTACGCTTCCTCACGCCCGTTCACCGTCTGCGTCACGAAGCCGGGGATCAGCGTATGAAACGGGCGCTTGCCCGGGGCGACCGTGTTCGGCAGCCCCTCGGTGAGCGTGAAGCCGGCGCCGCGGTTGTGCAACGCGAAGCCGGTGCCCGGCACCACGATGCCCGATCCGAAATAGTCGTAGTTCGAGTTGATGAACGACACCATATTACCCTCGGCGTCGGCCACGGTAAGGTACACGGTCTCACTCTTCGTCCGCAGCGGACCCGGATCGACGCGCTCCCGCGCGCGCTTGGTATCGAGGTGACTGCGCCGCTCGGCGATGAACTCGTCGGTCAGCATTTGCGAGGCGGGCATATCGAGATGATCGGCGTCGCCGACAAAGCGATCGAGGTCGGCGTACGCGAGCTTCTTCGCTTCGATGAGATGATGCAGATACGCAGGCGAGTTGTGCCCCATCGCTTTCAGATCGTACGGTTCGAGAATGCGCAGCATCTCGAGCGCGGCGATGCCCTGATTGTTCGGTGGCAGCTCCCACACTCGGTAGCCCTTGAACGGCACCGAGATCGGCGTCACCCAGTCGGGGGCATTCTTGCGCAGGTCATCAAGCGTGACAAAGCCGTTCAACACCGCAAGGCGCGACACGAGTCGCTTACCGATGGAGCCACCATAGAATGTGCCGATGCCACTATCGGCGATCATCTCGAGCGTGCGCGCGTAGTCGGGATTCCGGAACCACTCGCCCGCCTTGGGCGCGCGCCCACCGGGCAGAAAGGTGGCGGCGGCGGCCGAGTCGCGCTGGAGGAACGCGGTTTCATCGGCCCACTGGGCGGCGATGATCGGCGACACGGGGAAGCCGTCGCGCGCATAGCCGATCGCCGGTTGCAGCACCTGCGCCAGCGTGCGTTTCCCGTGAGTGCGCACCAGCGTGTCCCATCCTGCCAGTGCACCAGGCACCGTGACCGACATGACGCCCTGCTGCGAGCCAGCGCGGAAACCACGCGCCTGCAGTGTGGCGCGCGTCATCAGCGAACCGGCGCGTCCGCTCGCGTTGATCGCGACGAGTTTCTGCTCCTTGGCCAGCCACACGATGGCGAACATGTCGCCGCCGATGCCGGTCATGTGCGGCTCGGTCACGCTCAATACGGCAGCCGCCGCCACCGCGGCGTCGATCGCATTGCCACCGCGACGCAGGATCTCGAGCCCGGCCGCCGACGCCAGTGGCTGACTGGTGGCCACTATGGCGCTGGGCGCGTACACCGTGGAGCGGCCAGCCATGGTACTCGGCCGTTGCGCCTGCAGCGGTGCGGGTGCGGCGGTCAGCGCGACAATTGCGCTGAGGAGTGCGAGCGGTCGGCGTTGCGACATCGGGAGTCCTGAGATTGGCGACGAAGCGTGCGAGAAACATCAGAGTTGGGGCGATCACGAACAGGTCGGTATCCGCGCTAGCTGCCTTCGCGTTCGCCAAACCAGTAACACAAGCCATCCGGCGCGATCACGTAGCACACCGTCCACGGCACCCCATCACGACGCTCTACATTAAAATCTGAGGGCGCCTTCACGAGTCCGTTCACGGCGAACTCGGCAAACAGCGCCACCAGTCCACGCACGTGAAACGCGCAGCCTTCCTGCGAGGGATCACCGCCGTTCTCCTCGAGCCCGATCTGCACGGCGTCGCGCGCGAGCACCGCACTCGCATACGGCGTCTCACCACGCGATACCACGTGAAAGCCAAGAGTGGCTTCGTAGAACGGGATCGCGGCGGCCAGGTTTGGCACAGGCAAATGCATGGTGTCGCCGCGATAGCCGAACACCTTCTCCAATTGCGCAGTCATAGCGATTCCTCTCAGCCGTGCCGGACATGTCGAATGCGCATCGGACAAATTAGCCCGTGGGTGGGCCGACCAACAGCGGAACGTGACACCCGCGACACCGCGTAGCCGTAGATTGGCCGTAGGTGGCGTGGCCGACGGGCGTATTCGACGCAGCGTTCGGCCCCATGACTTCTGCGGCGAGGCAGCGATGGAGCAGATCAAAGTGGCGGGCGACAAACTCATGTCGACGCTCAAGCAATTGATTCGCGAAGGGAATGTGCGACGCATCATCGTGCGCAACGGGACCGGTCGCACACTGATCGACATGCCGCTCAGCGCAGGATTGGCCGGCGCGTTTCTGGCGCCGTTCTGGGCTGCGGTCGCGGGGATTCTCGCGCTGGCCACCGAATTCACGATCGTCGTCGAGAGAGACCAGGAGAATCAGGTCACGAAAGTCGAGTAGCGCGCGCGGGCAGGGCTCTGGCTGGACTCTCGCGAATCCCGCGGCTCAGGACTCAGAATCCAGGTTTCTGAATTCTGATTGCTTCTAGTGTTCACTCGAGAGTGCCGAGTTCTGCGCTGATTTTTGCGCTCTGAAGCCAAGCGGAACGCCTCTGCGTTCTCTGCGTTCTCTGCGTTCTCTGCGCCTCGGCGTGATCAGTTCCACTGCCCCGTGCGCACCGGTCGCCGCGCCCGACTCCCGGGGGGCGGCGACGAACAGACCGCTGAACCGATCACGGAGAGGACGCGGAGGCGCAGAGCACGCCGAGCCACACGCGAAGAACAGGAACCGGCACCCATCTGACCGCATGGCTCGAAAGAAGATTCGGTCCGCCGAACTCCTCTCCGCGACCGCTCGACGCACTCGATCAGCTCGCCAAACGGTGGATCTATGCGCTAGAACGGCAGGGTGACGCCGCACAAAATCGGGCGAGAACTCGCCACTCTCGAGGTGTTCAGTCACGAGCAATGACAGTGCACCGTTTCGAGCGGATTTCCTGGAGCTGGCGGTCGTCGAGGCCTGCGCGCGAACGAGCAATCCCTCCGCTGCCTCGGCCAACGGTGCACACCACTCCACTGTAGCAACGCACCACCAAATAGCTCGGTACCGAGCACTATCGTTGCTGAATTCCGAACACTATAGGCCGTCAGATATCTGAGCCTGATGTTCTGAGTTCTGAGCCTTGAGCGATGCGTGCCGGCGGCCTTCGCTTACCCCCCCCGCACCACCTCCCTCACGCATTCCACAAACGCTCTCGCCTCCATCGACTGCCCCACTCCCCGTCTCCACACCGCGACAATCTCCCGTTGCAACGTGTGATCGACCAACGGCACGTACGCGCACTGCGGCGTGTTGTGCCGCACCGCCGCCATGGCTGGCACGATCGAGATGCCCACGCCCGCCCCCACCAGTTCCAGCACCGTCGCCAACTGCGCGCTGCGGCACACGACAAACGGCGACAGCTGCCGGCTCGAGCAAAATCCCGCCACTTGTTCACCCAGGCAGTGCGCGGGGTCCAGCGTCACCGCCGGCGCATCGCGTAACTGCGCCAGCGTAATGCGCCCCGCGCGCGCCGCAGCATGCGATGCCGGCACGGCGACCACCAACGCATCGGTGCCCAAGAGCTCCGTATCGAGATGCTCGAACGGGTACGGCAGCGCGGCGATCACCACATCGAGCGCGCCATCAAGCAGCAGCTTGGCCAGCACCGCACTGTAATCCTCGCGCAGCTCCACCCGCATCGCGGTGTGACGCGCGCGCAAGCGTTGCACCGCCGCTGGCAACACGTATGGCGCCACCGTGGGGATCGCCCCCACGCTCAGCGTCCCCGTCCCGTCCGCGCCCTCGCGCCGGATCGCGTCTTCCGTGTCACGCACGTCGTCGAGAATGCGGCGCGCCCGCGGATACAACGCCTTCCCGGCGTCGGTCAGCGTGACCCCACGACCGTGTCGATCGAAGAGCGGCGCGCCCATATGCGTTTCAAGCCGCTGGATCTGGCCCGTTAATGACGGCTGTGAGAGGGTGAGATGCCGCGCCGCACGGCTCAACGATCCGGCGTCGGCGGTCTCGACAAAGGCGCGAAGCAATAGCGTGTCCATGCACAAGTATAGCCCAAAACTATGGCTTGTATAGCGTTTACATCATTGCGGGCTATAGGAGAAATCTGTAACTTTCACTGATCAGCAGCTTCAGAGAGCCGGACCCGGTCAGCCACCGCGCCGGTCACGACTCGCAGCCACGATCGGAGAAGAACATGGAAGGCAATTCAGGAACCGACGCAAAATGCCCGGTCATGCACGGTGCCGCAGTGCCCAAGGCCACGACGGCTGGCGGCCGCTCGAACCGCGACTGGTGGCCCAACGCGCTGAACGTGGGCATCCTGCATCAGCACTCCCCTCTCTCCAATCCACTCGGCGCGGATTTCAACTACGCCGAGGCCGTCAAGACGCTGGACACAGCGGGACTCAAGCAGGACCTCTTTGCGCTCATGACGAATTCGCAAAGCTGGTGGCCGGCTGACTACGGCCACTACGGTGCGCTCTTCGTGCGCCTCGCCTGGCACAGCGCCGGCACCTACCGCACGGCCGATGGCCGCGGCGGTTCGAGCTCCGGCACGCAGCGCTTCGCGCCCCTGAACAGCTGGCCCGACAACGGCAACCTCGACAAGGCCCGTCGTCTGCTGTGGCCGATCAAGCAGAAGTATGGCAACGCACTTTCCTGGTCCGACCTGTTTATCTTCGCCGGCGACTGCGGTATGGAGTCGATGGGCTTCAAGCCCTTTGGCTTCGCCTTCGGTCGTGAAGACGTGTTCGAGCCCGAGCAGGACATTTACTGGGGCTCCGAGAATGAATGGATGGGCGACAAGCGCTATCAGGGCGACCGTGAACTCGAGAACCCGCTCGCCGCCGTGCAGATGGGTCTCATTTACGTGAACCCGGAAGGCCCCAACGGCAATCCGGATCCCATGGCGTCCGCCCGCGACATTCGCGAAACGTTCGCCCGCATGGCGATGAACGACGAGGAAACCGTCGCCCTCGTGGCCGGTGGACATACGTTCGGAAAGGCGCACGGCGCGGGCGACACGGCGCACGTGGGTGCCGAGCCCGAAGGTGGCAGCATTGAATTGCAGGGCTTCGGCTGGATGAACAGCTTCGGCGTCGGCAACGCCGGTGACACCATCACCAGCGGCGTCGAAGGCGCCTGGAAACCCAACCCTACCACTTGGGACGGCGGCTACTTCGCCACGCTCCTCGGCTACGAGTGGCAACTCACCAAGAGCCCGGCCGGTGCGCATCAGTGGACGCCGACCGATCCCGCCGCCGCGACGACGGTGATCGATGCGCACGATCCGACCAAGCGGCATGCGCCGATGATGTCCACCGCCGACATCGCACTGCGCACCGACCCGGCCTACCTCGCGATCTCCAAGCGCTACCACGAAAACTTCGACGAGTTCGCCGACGCCTTTGCACGCGCGTGGTTCAAGCTCACGCACCGTGACATGGGGCCGAGCACGCGCTACTTGGGCTCGCTCGTCCCGAATGAAACATTGATCTGGCAGGACCCCATTCCGGCGCTCGACCATGCACTGATCGACGCGCACGACATCGCGTCGCTCAAAAGCACGATTCTCGCGTCGGGGCTGTCCATTGGGCAGCTGGTGTCCACCGCGTGGGCATCGGCGTCTACGTTCCGTGGCTCCGACAAGCGCGGCGGCGCCAATGGCGCGCGCATTCGTCTCTCGCCGGCCAAGCAGTGGGAAGTGAACCAGCCGGTCAAGCTGGGCCGCGCGCTCGATATCTTCGAGACCATTCAGCAGCAGTTCAACAACGCGCAGACCGGCGGCCGGAAGGTATCGATCGCCGACTTGATCGTGCTCGGCGGCGGCGCCGCAATCGAAGCAGCGGCGGCCAAGGCTGGCACCAACGTGACCGTGCCGTTCACGCCGGGTCGTATGGATGCCACGCAGGAGCACACCGATGCGCATGCGTACGCCGTGCTCGAGCCGCAGGCTGACGGCTTCCGCAACTACCAGAAAGCCGCGTACACCATTTCGGCTGAAGAAATGCTGGTGGACAAGGCGCAGCTGCTCACGCTTACGGCGCCTGAAATGACGGCACTGGTTGGTGGGTTGCGTACGCTGAATGCGAACGTGGGACAGTCGAAGCACGGCGTGTTCACCGATCGCCCCGAGACGCTCAGCAATGATTTCTTCGTGAACTTGCTCGACATGGGCACCACGTGGAAGTCGATCTCGGACTCCAAGGACGTGTTCGAAGGACGCGACCGTGCTACGGGTGACGTAAAGTGGACAGCCACGCGTGTGGACCTTATCTTCGGGTCGAACTCGCAGCTTCGCGCGCTCGCCGAGGTGTATGCGCAGAACGATGCGAAGGAGAAGTTCGTGCACGACTTCGTCGCGGCTTGGACCAAGGTGATGAACCTCGATCGCTTCGATCTCGCCTGATCCGCGTTTTTCCCGTTGTTGTCTCCAGCCTGGCGCATCATGTACAGCCGTCGTGAATTCATCGGTACCGGACTTGCCGCGCTGGGTGCTTCATCCATGTTCGATCCGCGCGTGCTCGTGGCAGCGCGCGCGGCGAAGAAGATCCTCATTCTTGGTGGGACCGGCTTTGTGGGACCGCACGATGTCCGCGAAGCACTGAAGCGCGGGCATCAGGTCACGATCTTCAATCGTGGCAAGAGTGCGCCCGGCATGTTCGGGAAGGATGTCGAAGAACTCGCTGGCGACCGCGCGAACGATCTCAGTAGCTTGAAGGGTCGGAAGTGGGACGCCGTCATCGACGAATCGGCCTCGCTGGCCAGTGCCCCTGAGTGGGTGAAGCTGTCGGCCGAATTGCTGCGCGACAACGTCGATCAGTATCTGTTCATCTCGACGCGCTCGGTGTACCAGGATCTCAGTCGCGTGCCGATGTCGATCGAGGCGCCGGTACTCACGCTCGAGAACTCGCCGGTCGCAGCGGGCAAGCCACTCCCCTATGGTCACGCGAAGGCCTACGCGGAAAAGGCGGCCCATGCCGCCATGCCCGGTCGCGTCACGGTGGTGCGTCCCGGACTCATCGTTGGACCGGAAGACGACACCGATCGCTTCACGTATTGGCCCGTGCGCATCGCGCGTGGCGGTGAAGTGCTGGTACCGGGCGACGGCAGCGATCATGTGCAGATCATCGACGTGCGCGATCTCATGAAATTCTGCGTCACGCTGGTCGAGAACCGTACGTATGGCACGTTCAACGGCGTCGGCCCGCAAATGGGGCAGCCGTTCAAGGAATTCGTGTCACGCATTCAGAAAGGCGTTGGCAGCAACCCCACCTACACATGGGTCGACGCCGATTTCCTGCGCGCGAACGGCGCCAATCCATACGGACGCGAGCTACCGGTTTTTCAGGTCATGCGTGGACGCACCGCGGGCTTCGCGCGCATGGACATCACACCGGAGATCACGGCGGGTCTCACCACGCGGCCCATGGAGGACACGGCGCGTGACACACTCGCCTGGTGGAAGACGCAGCCCGCCGAGCGTCAGGCCGCCATCAAGACGGGCTTCACAGCGGAGCGTGAAGCGGCGCTGCTGGCGCTCTGGAAGGCTCGCACGCCGAAGTAGGCGCGTGGTTGCTCGCGCGATCTATCGAGTGATACGGTAGATCCCGATCACGCTGGTCCCATCGTCGTCGTTCTTGATGGGAAAGAGCACGATGTCGGGGCCGAGAAAGCCCAATGGCAGCGAGCGTCCGGTAGCCGTGCCGAGATAGTGGCCATCGCGGTCGAACACATCGGTGCGCGGCGTTTCGCCGTCGAACGTGTACCGCTCCACCCACAGTGTGCCGTCCGGTGCGATTGCCATCGCGCGTACCACCGGCAACGTGGGCGCCACGCCCACCTTCTCGCCCACTTCGGCGCTGGGTGTCACGCACCCCCCGCCGCTGCCGAATTGAACCTTGAGTCCCTCGGGATACAGCTTGGCGGCGTCCGTGGCTTTCGCGGGGACAGGCGTCACGTCCCGGCGCACGCTGCGCTCGCGCTTTCCGTTGCGAGTGATGTCTACGACGTACACCGACTGCCGCGTGGACACCACGCGGTCACCGTCTATGGCCCACGCGATTTCGCCCGCGAACAGTGGCGCCAGTTCGAGACCAACACACTTGAACATCACCATCTTGGCGCGCGGACCGACGGTGGAGTCGATCACGAGCGTATCGCGCGACGTCCACCGCTCGAGTCGCCGCACCGCCAGCGTGGAATCACTCAAAAGGTCGAGCGATACATACACCGTGTCTCCCCGACGACGCACGGTGCTCCACGTGCGCCCGCGCGCGGTTATCAGCTTGCGCTCGGGGAGCACAGCTCCGGCCGCGTCCCACGTGAGCAGCGCCTGCTTGGCCTCGTCCTTCACCGACACGCTGCCATCGCGATCAGCATCGATGCCCGCCGGATACTCCATTTCACCGGGACCACCGCCGCGACGGCCCACGGTTCGAATCAGTGTGCCGGCGGAATCGAACAGGTGGATCTGATTGGCGTGACTGGCATCGAGCACCGCGATGCGCGCGGTTCCGTCGGTGGTCACTGAGTACGGTGCGACGTAGTCGAACGACTGCGCGCCGGTATCGGCACCACCGATGCGACCGACTTCACTGAACGTCCAAGCGAGTGGTGAATCGGCGGCTGGCCCGCGCACGATCGCGACGCCCGACGAATCGGTGGTATCGGTGCTGCCGCGCCCCGATTTCGTGTCGGCGCAGCCGGCAGCCAACACGGCCGCCACCGTGGACAGCGCAAGGGCCGCGAGGCGCGCGCTCAGCACGGCGCCCCTTCGCGGAATCCGCTGATGCTCACGAATAGCGAATCGCCCGTACGATCGCCCTTCTCGCGTCGCAAGGGCACCGCGACCTGCACGCCGCACCGTGACGGCGCACTGGCCGGATTACGTCCGCCCGCGCTCACGCCGAGCGTGTAGGTCGTCGCCGGCTCGACCGGACCGAACGTCAGGCGTGCCTGGGCGAGCGTGTCGTCGGTTACTCCTAGCATCACCACGGTCACCGGTAGCGTCGCCCCGCTGTCGAGTGGCATTTCGCCCGACACGAGAAACGGGTGATAGCTGTTCAGCTCCACGCCTTTAAGGCTATGGGTCTGCCGGCCGGAGCCGACCGATACCCGCAGCGGCTTCACATCGGCAAAGGCCGAGTCCTGTGCGTAATACGACACCTTGAGGGCGGAAGCGCGCGGACTGGGGCCACCGCAGGCGGCGCATGCGATCACGATGCTCACGACTGCCCACGCACGAATCATTCGAGTTCTACGAAAGTGTGATGACGTACTGACGTCGCGTTCGGACACGGCTCGCTGCCTCACAAAGTTATCGCACGCGCGCCAACCCCGCGCGTGCCGCGGTCACCGTGCTCTACACCTGTGCGTCGCCACTCCCCCACTTCGCCACCACGCGCGCGTACCAGCGACGGGCAGTAGCGCGATCACCCATCCGCTCCGCCACCTCGGCCCGCAACAGCATCATCGGTGTGACGTTGAGCTCCGGCATCGCCCGATCGAGCAGGCGGGCGGCATCCGCGTCACGTTTGGCGTGTACGAGGAGCCGGCCGGTCACGAGTGGGGCGCATGGCGCGTTACGGCACATGACCATCGGTAACGCCAACAGTCCCCGCAGCGCAGCGGCCGAATCACCGCGCGCGAACGCCAGGTACGACCGCGCGGCATCGCCGGTGTGCGCCGTGGCACCTTGTCCGATCGCTTGTGCTGCGGCGTCTCGTTCGTCAAACGCGCGTACCAGCAGCTGCATCGTCGCCGTATCGCGCGCGGTGGCGAACAGCGACATCACCGAGGACAACGCAGCCGGCTCACGAGCAAGAAGCGATCGCGCTTCGGCCAAGACGTCGGCGGCGGGCAGTTGCCCGATCACGGCCAATTGCGCGCGGTCGCCGAAGGCGAGCTTCTGCGGCGTGGTGATCGTTTTGCCACGCTGCGCCTGCGCCGGCAGCACGACGCGCGCAAAGGTCGCCGAATCAGGGAGCGTGGGATTGGCGGCCAGTCGCGCCGTTTGTTGTGCGGCGATCGCCAGTGACAACGCTGTGGCCTCGGGGACTGCCCCAAGCTCCAACAAACTCTGTGCCGCGTACTGCACGTTGAATGTATCGAGCTGGGCTCGCACGCCGGCACTGAAGTTCGGCGCCGAGTCGAGCACACTCGCCTGCAACGCATAGTAGGCGGCAGTGCCCGGCGGCACAAAGCGCGCCAACGCACGGGCGTAGCTCGCGGCCTCGCTGAACCGGGCCGCGCGCAGCGCCAGCGAGTACGCATGGACGTACGGTACCAGCATCATCGAGTCGAGCGCGATCGCTCGGTTGAAGTCGGCCAGCACCACCGTATCCGCCATACCGGCCAGTTCGCCAAAGTGATATCCCGCGTCGCCCAGCTCCAACCACATTTCCGCATCGCTCGGGTAGCGCTTCGTCGATTCGCGAAGCGTGGCGAGCAGTTGTGCCACCGCGGGGATGTCGCTGACGGCTTCGTTCGCGACAGGCGTGCGACGCACCAAGGCCAGACGCAGCGCATCACCGCGCAACAGCAGACTGTCGCGTGGGCTGCCGCCACGAAACAGTCGAATCGCACGGTCGAGCGCCGCCTGCGCTGCCGGATCTGCCTCGCGCCCGGTACGGATGTAGATCGACGCCACATCGCGCCAACCCAACGCGAACATCGAGTCGCTCACCACCGCCGCCTCGAACGCCAGTCGCGAGGAGTCGACCACGCCGCGTCGATAGAACTGCTGCCCCTGCAGATACGATTTGAGCGCCGCCAACGACGACGTACCCATCGACGAGACCCGCGCGCCCTTGGCCAGCGAACCAGCGCCTCCCATGGCGCGCAGCAGCCGTAGCGCCAGCGAGTCGGCCAGTGCGTCGATGCGCAGCACTTCACCACTCACGTCTACTTCCTGGCGTACCGCGCCGTCAGCCACATTCACCAGCGCCGCTCGCAAGCGCACGGAGTCCTTGCCCATTGGACTGAGCTCACCGAACACCACCAACCCCGCGCCCAGTGACGTACCAAGTGTCGTGGCGGTCGTGACGTCTGCCCGCTCGGGGGACTGCGCAATACTCATCGAGGGTGACACCGAACGGAGCGATCCCGCGCCGTCGAGCCTGCGCGCGAGGAGATCCACCAACCCTTCGCGCCACACGCTCAGCGACGGATCGCGCACGGCGAACGGCATTACCGCCACCAGTGACGCATCGGGTCCCGTGGCCTTCACCGGCCCCCGTGTGGCGAACCACGCCACCGCGGCCACCGCCGCCACGGCCACCCCGTCGATGACGAGCGAACGCGCGCCTTTGCGCGGTGCCGCGCTCGACACCGCGTTGTCGGCTGCGGTAGTCCCGGCGTGACCAGCGTTGTACGATCCGGTCGTGCCCACGCGCGCCGCCATCGCCGCATCAGCCAGCATCTCGAGCACCTCGGCCGCCCGCTGCGGACGATCGGCCGGATCCTTCTCGAGGCACCGCATCACCAACTGCGCGAGCGGCTCCGGCACATCCTGGCGCAACGTCGACACCGACACGGGCGCCTCCGACAGATGCGCGATGAGCTGCGCGTGAGCCGGTCGATCGCCAAACGGGGGCGTGCCCGTGAGTAGATCGTACGCCATCGCGCCCAGTGCATACAGGTCGGCGCGATGATCGGTGTCCGGGTCTCCCGCGCCCTGCTCCGGCGCCATGTAGGCCGGGCTTCCCAGCGACGTGCCCATACGCGTGAGCTGACTGTCGCTTGTCGCCGTGCGGGCCGAACTCATCGCCTTGGCGATGCCGAAGTCCGTGACCAAGGCCGCTCCACCGGACAGCATCACCTTGTCCGGCTTGATGTCGCGGTGCACCACCCCGCGCCCGTGCGCATAGACCAGCGCACGACACACATCGTTGAGCACCAGCAGCACGTCAGCGATCGACATCGAGTTACCGCCCGACACCCGGTCACGCAACGACGCGCCCTCCACGAAGGGCATGATGTAGTACGGGAGCCCCTCACCCGTGACGCCAGCCGAAAGCACCGGAACGATGTTCGCGTGTTGCAGCGCGGCCGCGAGCGCGATCTCGCGACCGAAGCGCTCCACCGACAGTTCCTGTACCAGCTCCGGCGACAGCACTTTCACGACCACTTCGCGGTCCAGACCAGTATCGCGCGCCAGGAAGACGCGGCTCATGCCACCCCCACCGAGTTCGCGTCCGAGCTGGAAGGATGCGCCGAGTGCCGATTGGAGACGGTCGCGGAAGGTGTCGGTCATGATGGGTAGATCATAACGACCGGCGCACCGACCTGCATGCGACCGCTGGCGAATCGTCTTGCTGTTCTTCGCGTACCTTCGCGATCTTCGCGCGAACCGCGGTGCGTGCGGCAGCTTCGGAGCCATCGGAAAGTCGGCTGGTTCGCGCGAAGACCGCGAAGCACGCGGCGAGACGCGAAGAAGAGCGAGATGATGCATATTCGATGGCATGCGTTCCCGACTCTTTCCGCTGCTCGGCCTGTGCTCGGTGTTGGCGGCCGCGCCCGTCGTTGCCCAATCGACAACAGCATCGCCAACGAAGCCGACACTGCCGCCGTCGGTCATCCGGCACAGCACGTGGCAGGCAAAGCCGTCGCTCGGTATTCCGGCCGATGCCGCTCGACGCAATAAGAAGGCGGGTGACTCGCTCTCGTTTCACGAACTCACCGTCACCGTGCTGCAAACGATGGTCGATTCGAGCAGCGCCAAGCCGGTCGACCTCGCGCGGGTGAAGCTGGCAACTACCGGCGCCGTAAAAGGTGCGACCGAGGAACGCGTGATACGCGAAGGCGCCGCGTTCAACTGGCACGGCTTTCACGTGGCCGTGGTGGCCGTGTACGGTCCCGGTGAACTTGGCACGGGACTCGTCGCGCTCGAGGTGGCCACCATCGCGTCGTTACCCCCCGACATCGCCAACTCAGTCGTGGCCGGCGGCGCGGATTCGCGGTTGCGCATTCCGCATACCATCACGCACGTGACGCTGCATCACACCGGTGACAGTAAGCCGCTCACGCGGGCCGACGATCCGGCACAGCGGCTGCGCAATCTGCAGTCGTGGGGCGCGAGTGACCGTAACTGGTGGGACGTGCCGTACCACTTTCTGCTCGATCTCGACGGTCGTGTGTTCGAGGGACGCGACTGGCACTTTCAAGGGGAGACGAACACCACCTACGATCCCGGCGGCCACTTTCTCATCAGCATGATCGGCAACTACGACGTGCAGGAGCCCAGTGTGGAGCGACTGGACGCGATCGCCGATCTCATGGCTTGGGCACTGGAGGCCAACAACCTGCCCATCGATCGTATCGGCGGGCATTACAACTATGCGGAAACCGGTTGCCCCGGAAAGTATCTGCGGCGCTACCTAGAAGATGGGACGTTACGTCGCATGGTGCAGAAGCGCCTGACTACCCGTTCACCGTGACCGGGACTGCCCCATACCGACGCTCACGCTTCGCGTAATCCGCGAAGACGGCGTCGAGATCGGCGGTGGACAGATCCGGGAAGTTGACGTCGAGGAAGGCGAGTTCGGCGTAGGCACTCTCCCAGAGGAGAAAGTCCGACAACCGTCGCTCTCCGCCGGTGCGAAGTACGAGATCGACCGGCGGCAGGATGTTCGTGTCGGGTAACACGCCACCGTTTCCTTCGGCCATCGCGAACGCCTTGTGAATCGCCGCACGACTCGAGTAGTCGAAGGCCACGCGCAGATGCATACGAGTGCCGCTGGCCGTGCGCGCTTCGGTGGCCGCGATGGCGTCACACAGCGCGGGAGGTAGTCGATCGCGTCGTCCGATCACCGACAGACGAATGCCGTGCGTCAGGAGTTTCTCCAGCTGACCTTCCAGGTGCGACGCGAACAGATCGAAGAGAAATCCCACCTCTTCCGCGGGGCGCTTCCAGTTGTCGCTGGAGAAGGCATAGAGCGTGAGCTGCTCCACGCCGCGCTGCGCGCAGTAGGTGACGACTTCGCGCGCCGTGTGCGCTCCTCGCACGTGTCCCATCCAGCGTGGCCGTCCTTTGCCGGTGGCCCAACGGCCGTTGCCGTCCATGATCAACGCCAGATGTTGCGGTACACGCGTCATGCGTCCCCCACGCGCTTGATCAGCGCTTCCATGTGCGAAAGATACCGCTCGAGCGCAGTGCGCCCGGCGGTGGCGAGTCGATACACGGTGCGCGGAATGCGACCGTCAAAGCCCTTCGTGCACGTGATGTAGCCGGCGTCTTCGAGCTTGCGCGCATGCACCGACACGTTGCCGTCGGAGGTCTCGAGCAACGCCTTGAGTTCGTTGAACGTGAGCGATTCGTGGACGGCCAGCGAGCTCACGATGGCCAGACGCACGCGCTCGTGAATCAGACGATCGAGTGCCATCGGCGTCGCGGCATTGCCGTCGACGGACGTCAAAGGTGCGCCCGTGTCGCGCGAAATCGCTCGTGACACATCAACATCGTCATCGACGCCGACATCGCGCTGCGCCCGCGCTGCACTGCCATCGCGCTTATCCACCGTGCCTCCACGCGATGCGGACGCCGAACAGAAGGTGCAAGACGCCGAAACCAAGGGCCATCATGAAATCTCCATCGGTGACAGGCACAAACAGGGCCAGCACGCCGAGTGTGATGAAACCGAATCCCATCAACGGGACGGCGCGGATGGAGAAGGTGCCGGCCGTCGTGACGCCCATGCCGTATAGCAGCAGCCAGAGGCCCGGGAGTACGCGCGCGGTGAGATGCGATGCAATGCCCGGCGTGTAGGGATCGATGAGGGCGAGCGTGAGGACCGCGCCAGCCAGAATCGCCGGCCAGAAGCCGAACAGGAATTTCCGGGCTGGTACGCTGAGCCGGAGCGTGCCCCCGTGGCCCACGCGACGCCGCATCTTGGCGTACATCGCGGCACCGCCAAGGGAAGCGCCGACCGCCGCCGCCGCGAGCCATACCGTCAGCCATCGCTCGGGGTCCGACTGCCGGTGGGCCATCGGCGCGGCCACCAGCGCCGTCGCCCCGACGCCAACGAGTCCCCAGCCGGGCACGTCGGTAAAGGAGGCGGCACCCTCCATGGTGCGGCGAATAAACGATAGGTCCTGCAGCGCCCGGTCACGGAGTGCGGGCGGTTCCGACGTGTGGGCAGGCATGGGAGAAAGTATCGGCAGGCTTGCGGAAAGTATCAAGTGCTTTACAATACAAAGTACAATTCGAACGTGCTGGGCGGCCTGCTGCTGACCATGATCCTCGCGTCGGCCGAGCTTTTGGTCTTGGCGCGACGGGGCCAACAGCGACCGTTGCTCGACGTGGGGGACGACGTGGCCGACCTGTGGATTGCCGACGGCGAGGCGCAGGAGCTGATCGGACCGAGCGTTCGGTTATGACAACCGAGCTCTTGGCGACACTGTGCAACCGTGGCTGAAACGCGTG
The DNA here is from genome assembly GCF_041689975.1 of Gemmatimonas sp. Lineage (GTDB taxonomy): Bacteria > Gemmatimonadota > Gemmatimonadetes > Gemmatimonadales > Gemmatimonadaceae > Gemmatimonas. Next base: position 10,112 of record NZ_JBDNFF010000311.1, on the reverse strand, counting down.
CGCGCCACGCTCGGACTGGGATTGCTGTGGACCGCCGGTGGCGTCGGGCTAGGCGGCGTGATCTTCGCCGTCGTGGTCATGATTGCCGCACGACGTCAACGGTTCGACGAGCTCTCCATGCCGCGGTTTGCCGGGTGGGGCGCGTTCACCGGGCTGACACTCGGTGCGCTCGCCATGTCCATCGGTGCGCCCGCAGTGTTCTTGGCGATCATGACCGGTGCCGGCACCGTCGCCGCCGCGGGTTCGCTGTTGCTGGCCAGACGGGCGACGCAGCACGCGTCACCTGATTCGATCGCACCCTCGCGGTCAGCACGAATCCCGTAAGCCACGCTTGACGGACAGCACGAGCGCCGCATACCCCGTGGTGCCCCGAGCGACGCTGGCACATACTTCTCACCAGCCCGCTGGTGCAGCACCACGCCTTTCTGCGAAGGACGCGCTCAAGATGAAAGTTGTCGTCACAGGCGCTGCCGGGATGGTCGGCAGCAACATCGTGCACGGACTGAACGCGATCGGCGTCGATGACGTGATCGCCGTCGACGACCTGACCGATGGCCAGAAGTACCGCAACCTGGCTGGCGCGCAGATCAGCGATTACTTCGACAAAATCGAGTTCTACGAGCGCTTCGCGCGTGGCGAGTTCGGTAAAGTGGACGCGGTGGTGCATCAGGGTGCCTGTTCGGACACCATGGAGCACAACGGCCGCTTCATGCTCGACAACAACTATCGCTGTTCGAAGGATCTGCTCGACGCCTGTCAGGCTCAGGGCACGCGCCTGCTCTACGCCTCGTCGGCGGCTACCTATGGCGGCAGTGCCTCGTTCCGCGAGGAGCCCGAGTTCGAGCAGCCGCTCAATGTGTACGGCTACTCCAAGCTGCTCTTCGACAACGTCGTGCGCCGCATGCTGCCGACCGCCGGCCCGCAGGTGGTGGGCTTCCGCTACTTCAACGTGTACGGACCACGCGAGCAGCACAAAGCCCGCATGGCCTCGGTGGCGTTTCACCACGTCAATCAGTTCCGCGAGAACGGTGCGGTTCGCCTGTTCGGCGAGTATGGCGGCTATGCCGCAGGCGAACAGTCGCGTGACTTCGTGTTCGTAGACGACGTGGTCGCGGTCAACCTGTGGTTCCTCGAACATCCCGATCGGAGCGGTATCTTCAATCTCGGTACCGGCCGTGCCCAGCCGTTCAACGATGTCGCGGTGAGTACGGTGAACGCCGTCCGTGCACTGCGTGGTGAAGCGGCGTTGCCCATTCACGAGCTGCTCGCACGGGGTCTGCTCGAGTACATCGCGTTTCCCGACGCGCTCAAGGGCAAGTACCAGTGCTTCACGCAGGCGGATCTCACGCAGCTGCGGGCTACGGGTTGTGATCACCACTTCGCCGATGTGCAGACGGGGATTGCGCAGTACGTGACGTGGTTGGCCGATCAGCCGGCGGTGTGAGCGGTATTTCTTGCACTAGAAAGAAAACTCCTGTATTCTTTCATATATGCCTGCGCTCACTTCATTTCGCACCAAGCCGGACCCGGCCGCGGTCGTCGCCAAAGCCGCCCTCGCCGCCGCCGATCGATTGGGGCTCACCGGCCTCCACTTGGCCACGGTCATCGGCGTCAGCGAAGCCTCGGTCTCCCGCATGCAGCATGGCCGCGGCGTCGATCCGTCCAGCAAAGAGGGCGAGCTCGCCCTCATGTTCGTGCGGCTCTTCCGGTCGCTCGACGCCTTGGTTGGTGGTGACGATGCCAAGGCGCGTGCGTGGTTGCACGCCACGAACGATCATCTCAGCGGCGTACCCGCCGAACGTATCCGAACCGTCGAGGGGCTAGTGGATGTCGTCCAGTATCTGGATGCAATGCGAGGGCGACTCTGAACGTCGAGCGCTGCGGCTGGTCGCTTGGCGCGTGGTGGAGTCGCAGCACGAGGTCTCCACGCGCAAGCTCGTGAGTTCAGCCGCCGAGCAGGAGTTGCTCGAGGATCTGATCGATCGCGTGAAGCCGCCGGTGTCGGTGGGCGCGCGACTGCACTACCTGCTCTTCACGCCCTTCCGGTATCCGCCGCTCCGCCACGGCTCACGCTTTGGCACGCGACACGAACGCGGCATCTGGTACGGGTCAGAGCAACAGCGCACGGCGTTTGCCGAGGTGGCCTACTACCGGCTGCTTTTTCTCGAGGGCACGCAGGCGGTACTGGAGCCGGTGAGCACCGCACTCACCAGCTTCACCGTGCGCATGCGCAGTACGCGCGGCATCGACCTCGGGGCCGCGCCGTTCACGGCGCACACCGCAGCGATCGCCTCCCCCTCCTCCTACCACGCGTCGCAGGCGCTCGGCCACGCGATGCGAGACGCCGAGGTCGAACTATTCAGATTTCCCTCGGCGCGCGACGCGGATGGAGGCACGAACGTCGGGGCGTTCTCACCGGCCGTGTTTCATCAGGCCACGCCGCAACACTTCGAACGCTGGCATTGCACCGCCGCGCGGAGCGCGGTGGACTTCAGGCGTGGCGACCTCACGCGAGCGCGCGACACGCACCTGTTCGAGCGTGCCCAGTTCCTGGTGGACGGCCGGTTGCCCTGGCCATCTCCGTGAACGTTCAATCGTGTTCGTCGTGCGTGCTGTAGCCTACAACACCACCACCGACGCCGCCGTTGCCCCGCGTACGGCATTCAGGGCAATCGACCGATCGAACGTCACCAGCGCGCCGCCACGGCCAACGGCAAGCGCCAGCAGGTAAACATCCGTCAGCTGCCGCGGTCCATGAATACGCGTAGTGTCGATGACCTGGTCGTTCAGCACACTCACATCGTCAGGCCAGAACTCATGAATGCGCTCGATGCTCGCGCGATGGAGTCGCCTCGAGATCTCGTTCACGGTATGCGCGTTCGGGTAAGCCGGATGGCTCATAACTCGCACGCACCCGTTCTGCGTGATGGGGCATGACGCCCAGCCATTCTTCGCATTGTCGCGGAACCATGCCAGCGCCGTTTCGTGCGACGTGTGATCGGCATCGAGCCGCGCGATGAGCACGTTCACATCGAGCAGGGCGCGTATCAGTACGCGTCGTCGTTTCGGAGCTGGTCGATCAGGTCGTTGGTCACCACGGCGCCGCGACGCGCGAAAGGTTGGACGCCGTAGAGAACGGACGGTTCGCGCACGGCTGATGGAACAGACTCCGCAGGCTCGCGAGGAGCTGTAAGCGCCTGCCGCATCAACTCCGAGACCGCCTGCCCCATCGTCTTGTGCTCGCGCCGCGCGCGCTCTTTCGCCGCAGCAAGCACATCATCGGCGATGTCGAGGGTGGTTCGCATATATTGATGCTAACGCATTACGCATCAGATGTTGAGTGGTATAGAAATCGCGCCCGCCACCGCCGCGACGTTACCGTCCGGCAGGTGCTGGCGGCGCCGCAGTGCCTGCCAGCAACCCTCCATCGATATTGAATTCCCCGCCCGTGCAGTACGTCGATTCCTCGCTGGCGAGATAGGCCACGAGCGCGGCCACCTCGTCGGGCGTGCCGAAGCGCTGCAGCGGCGACGAGGCCACCGCCGCGGCGATGTTCGCCTCACGATCAGGGCCGGTACCGAACACTGGCTCCCAGAGCGGCGTAAGCACCGCGGCCGGCTGCACCACGTTGCAGCGAATCGAGAGCCCCTGCTCGGCGCACCAGAGCGCGACGGTTTTGGTGTGGTTGCGCACGGCAGCCTTGCTCGCGGCATAGGCCGCCGCGCCGGGAATGCCGACGACTCCCGATCGTGAACCGATGTTGATGATGCTGCCGCGGCCGGCAGCGCGCATCGCGGCGATCGCGGCTTGGCAGCCGAGCATGACGCCATCGAGATTCGTCGCCATCACCGCGCGCCATGCCTGGAGCGACACGTGCTCCGGATCGTGCGCACTGGCGTGCGATTCGAAGCCGGTGATCCCGGCGTTGTTCACGAGCACATCGAGCCGGCCGTGTTGCTGCACCCAGTCCGCCACCACACGCTCCCAATCCGCCGGCTCACGCACATCCAGACGTTGGTACACGGCCGACGCACCCAGCCCGTCGGCCGCGAGCGCGCCCTCGGCATCGCGAATATCCGTGAGCAGCACCTGCGCCCCTTCCAGCAGCAAGCGACGCGCCACGGCCAGACCGATACCCCTCGCCGCGCCGGTTACCAGCGCCGTTGTCCCCGTGAGTCGTTGCATCGCGGCTCTCTGTTTGTGCACGTTTATTCTGCAGTCCGTAGCAGCCGGACGTTTTGGCATGGTAACGGTGTACGTCGCTGATTGGGATTGTGCTGTTCTTCGCGTCGCTTCGCGAACTCCGCGAGCTTCGCGCGAACCAGCTGGCTCTCCGATCGCTCCGCGGCAGCCGAAAGCACCAAAGTTCGCGCGAAGTCCGCGAAGATCGCGAAGTCCCGCGAAGAACAGCACCGGCAAAGGCACCATCTTGATAGTGAACGATCATACACTTACTGTCAAGCATGCCCCGCCCACGACTGATCTCCGACGAAGACGCGTTTGCCGCGTTCGATGCTGCTATCGCCGAGCACGGTCCGAATGGGGTGACGCTCGCGCTGGTCGCGCAGCGGCTCGATGTGACCGCATCCGCGCTCATGCGGCGATTCGGATCGAAACAAGGCCTCTTTGCGGCGTTCATGCAGCAACAACTGGCGGCGCAGCCTACGATGCATGATGCGCTGCTGAAGGCGCACACCCATCCACTCGAGGCGCTGTTGGCCCTCAGTGGCCATACACGGCAATACAGCACGAAACGCAGCGCATACCTGCGTCATCTCGCCAGCTTCTTTCTCCAGTTGGCGGATGACGACGCCTTGGTTCCCGTCATCGCGAAGTGGTTCTCGGGCGAGCGACGTTGGATTGCGGAACGACTGACGGAGGCGCGTGCCCGTACGGCGTTGAAATCCGGCACCCCCGTGCCCGACCTCGCGCGCACGCTGCAGGCCGCACTCCATGGCTCACGACTGCAGTGGGCGACCGGCGGCAAAGGCACGGAGGGGGCGTGGAGCCGGCGAGAGCTGGAGGCAGTGCTCGCGCCATGGCGGATCGACCACGCCCAGGAAGGAGCTACTCCGCCGTCGTCGGATCGATGATCGTCACAATCTCCATGACGCGATCGGCCGGAAAACCACGGAGGCGCGAGCTCACGCACCATCGCTTCGTTCGGCGCGCGGAAGATGCGTTGAGGACGCCACACGACTTCGGCGAGATGGCCTTCAAGTCTTCCGGGGACAGCTTCCCTGCACCGGGAACCGTGCGCTCGATGAGACACTCCGGCATTTGGCTCTCGCCAAGGGAATCACAAGGCACGGAGTAGCGCGGCCCGGCTGGGAAGCCAATAGGCAGTCGCCACGGGCCGCGCGCTCGTCGATGCATTTACTTGGCTTTTCGCTCTGCGTTCTCTGCGCCTCCGCGTCCCCTGCGTACTCGGTTCAGCGGCATGTTCTTCGCAGCCACACGGGAGTCGTGCGCAACGTACAGTTCGACCGGAGGTAATGGAACGGATCACGCAGAGGCGCCGAGCACGCAGTGACGCTGAGCCATATCGTGACGCGGAAAGGTTTCTCAGGCCCTCCTCGCGGGGTAGGAGCGCGCCGCGATTCAATTGTCCGTGTGTCATGGCGGACGCGGCGACCACGGCGCATACTCTCCGGAGAGGCTTTGATTTTCCTACGCCGGGTCGGACATCTCGTCGATATCGGCATGGACTTGCACCCAGGCGACGCCCCATGGCTTTGCACACGGATGTCAGCACGCCCGACCACTACCACAAGGTGGTGGACTGTCAGTGGGCCTGTCCCGCGCACACCAACGTCCCGGAGTATCTCCGGCTCATTGCGCAGGGACGGTACACGGAATCGTATCTGCTCAACCGCGAATCCAACGTCTTTCCCGGCATCTTGGGGAGAACTTGCGATCGCCCCTGCGAGCCCGCCTGCCGACGCGGACGCGTCGACGGCAAGCCCGTCGCCATCTGCCGCCTCAAACGAGTGGCCGCTGACCTTCGCGACGACATCAGCGCGTTTCTGCCGAAGCCGGTGACCGATCGCAACGGCAAGCGCATTGCGCTCATCGGCGCCGGCCCGTCATCGCTCACGGTAGCCAACGATTTGCTGCCGCTGGGCTATGAGGTGGTGATCTACGAGAAGAACGCGCAGGCCGGCGGACTGATGCGCGTCAACATCCCGTCGTTTCGCCTGCCCGAGCAAGTGCTCAACGAAGAGACGCAGTGCATCATCGACATGGGTGCTGAGGTGCGATACAACACATCGGTCGACAGTCTGCGCACGCTCCTCGATGAGCAGTATGACGCGGTGTTCGTGGGCAGCGGCGCTCCCAAGGGCAAGGAACTCGATGTTCCCGGACGATGGGATCCAGCCGTGCGAGACCAGATCCACATCGGTATCGAGTGGCTCAGCTCCGTGCACTTCGGCCACATCGAATCGATCGGCCAGAACGTGCTCATCATCGGCGTGGGCAATACGGCCATGGATTGCTGCCGCACGTCGCGCCGACTCGGCGGCACGAACACCAAGGTGATCGCGCGACGCGGACGTCAGTTCTTCAAGGCCTCTCCGTGGGAACTCGAAGACGCCGAGGAAGAAGGCATCCACATCATCGAGAATCACGCGCCGAAGCGGTTCGTGATCGAAGACGGGAAGCTGGTCGGCATGGAGTTCGAACGGCTCGCATGGAGCGAGACGAACGGGCGCCAGACCAGCACCGTCATCGACACGCTCATCATGCCGTGCGACACCGTGATCCTCGCCATCGGTCAGGACAACGCGTTCCCGTGGATCGAGCGCGACGTCGGGATCACGTTCGACCAGTGGGACATGCCCGTGGTGGACAAGGCGTCGTACCAGTCGTCGCGACCGGACGTGTTCTTCGGCGGAGACGCGGCATGGGGACCGCAGAACATCATCTGGGCCGTCGAACACGGACATCAGGCCGCCATCTCGATTCACAAGCACTGCCTTGGCGAAGACGTTTCGAACCGTCCCGCCCAGGGCATGCATCTGATCAGCACGAAGATGGGCATGCACGCGTGGATGTACAGTAACGAGTTCAATCCGTCGCCGCGCGCACAGATGTCACATGCCGAACTCGTGAAGCGATTCGCCAGCGTGAGCGAAGAAGTGGAGCTGGGGTACACCCCCGAGCAGACCGCCACCGAAGTGCAGCGCTGTCTCAACTGCGACATCGAGACGCACTTCACGGCCACGCTGTGCATCGAGTGCGACGCGTGCGTGGACGTCTGTCCGGTGAACTGTCTTACGATCGCGCCGGTGGCCGAGTCGGAAGTCGAGCTTCGCACGAGACTGTCGGCGCCGGCGGACAACATGACGCAGGACCTGTACGTGTCGGCGGCGCTGCCGCAGACACATCGCATCATGGTGAAGGACGAAGATATCTGCCTGCATTGCGGGCTCTGCGCTGAACGTTGCCCCACCGCCGCGTGGGACATGCAGAAATTCTCCCTCGTGTTGCCCTACGCCTTCAGCGCGTCGGGCACTGTCGTCCCGGTCAGCGTATGAGTGTAAGCATATGAGCGGTATCAACGATTTCGCCTTCAAGATGGCGACCGTGAACGGAACCGGCTCGGCCAGTGCGAACAGCTTGTTGATGCAGGCGATCTTTCGGATGGGCATCCCGGTCACGGGCAAGAACATCTTCCCGTCGAACATTCAGGGCCTCCCCACGTTCTACGAAGTGCGGGTGAGTAAAGACGGCTACACCGCGCGTCCACAGCATGTGGATCTCGTGGTCGCGCTCAATCCCAGCACGTACGCCAAGGACGTGGCGACGGTGCGCCCGGGTGGATATCTGGTGTACGATTCGTCGTGGCCCCTGGAGTCCGAGCTCGAGCGCGAAGGGATCACGATACTCGGCATTCCGTTCGGCCGGATGTGTGTCGATACGTTCGTCGGTGATCGCGACCGCACGCTGTTGCGCAACATCGTGTACGCCGGCGCGCTCGCCGCGCTGCTCGAGATCGACATGGATCTCATCGGGCAGATGTTGCACGAGAAGTTCTCGAAGAAGAAGAAGCTCCTCGAGGCCAATCACACGGCCATCAAGCTGGGCTACGACTACGCGAAGCAGCATTTCGCCTGTCCGCTGCCCTTCCATCTCGACAAGATGGACGCCACGGGCGACTCGATTCTCATCGATGGCAATACCGCTGCCGGGCTGGGCGCCGTGTACGCCGGGGCCACCGTGGGCGCGTGGTATCCGATCACGCCGTCCACGTCGCTGATGGAAGCGTTTCGCGGCTTCTGCGAGCGCTTCCGGGTCGAACCGGAAACCGGGCTGCACAAGTACTGCATCATTCAGGCGGAAGACGAGTTGGCCGCGGCCGGCATCGTGATCGGAGCCGGCTGGGCGGGCGCGCGGGCGTTCACGAACACGTCGGGCCCCGGCATTTCGCTCATGCAGGAGTTCATCGGTCTCGCCTACTACACGGAGATCCCCGCCGTTTTCTACGACGTGCAGCGCACCGGGCCCGCCACTGGCATGCCCACGCGCACGCAGCAATGCGACTTGATGTCGCTCGCCTACGCGTCTCACGGCGATACGAAGCACATCGTGCTCTTCCCGTGCAGTCCCGAAGAGTGCTTTTACATCGGCACGACCGCGTTCGACCTCGCCGAGCGATTCCAGACGCCGGTGTTCGTGGCGAGCGATCTCGACATCGGCATGAACGACTGGATGTGCAAGCGGCTCGTGTGGGACGACGGCTATCAGCCTGATCGCGGCAAGGTGCTCGATGCCGTGGCGCTGGAGCAGGTGAAGAAGTTCTCGCGGTATCTCGACGTGGATGGCGACGGCATCGCCGCGCGTACGCTGCCCGGCGTGCATCCCAACGGCGCGTACTTCGTGCGCGGCTCGGGTCACGACAAGCACGGGGCGTACACCGAAGACTCCGACGCATATCAGGAAGTCGTGGATCGCCTGGCGCGGAAGTTCGCCACGGCCGCGTCTGTGGTGCCGGCACCGGAGTTCCACCTGCAGCCACAGGCTGATGTAGGGATCGTTTCACTCGGCAGTTGCCACGCAGCAGTGCTCGAAGCCATCGATCGCCTGCGCGAGCAAGGTATCGTGGCGGACTACATGCGGATCAAGGCCTTCCCCTTCAACAGCAGCGTGCGCGAGTTCATCGATGCGCACGACGCGGTGTTCGTGGTGGAGCAGAACCGCGATTCGCAGCTGCGGTCGCTCCTCGCCATTGAAACCGGTGTACCACGCGACCACATGAATTCGGTGCTCGACTACGGTGGTATGCCGCTCACCGCCGTCGTGGTCGTGACTGCCATCGCGAACCATTTCTCTCAGGTGCCCGCATGACATCCATCGCCAAGCCACCGGTCCGACACCCCGGATTGCAGCGCAACGCGCTGGGCTTCACGGTTCGCGATTACGAAGGGGCGATGTCTACGCTGTGTGCCGGCTGTGGACACGACTCCGTCACCGCCGCGCTCGTGCAGTCGTTCTGGGAGCTCTCGCTACCGCCGCACAGGGCCGCCAAGATGAGCGGCATCGGCTGTTCGTCCAAGACCACGGCGTACTTCATGAAGCAGTCGCACGGCTTCAACAGCGTGCATGGGCGCATGCCGTCGGTGACGTCCGGGGCGAGTGCCGCCAATCGCGACCTCACCTACATCGGCATTTCCGGCGACGGCGACTCACTCAGCATTGGCCTGGGTCAGCTGTCACACGCCATTCGTCGGAACGTGCGCATGCTGTACGTGATCGACAACAACGGCGTGTATGGACTCACCAAAGGTCAGTTCTCCGCGTCGGCGGACGTCGGCTCCACGTCCAAGAAGGGCGAAGCCAACATGCAGCAGCCCATCGACCCTGTGCTGTTGGCGCTCACGCTGGGCGCGACCTTCGTGGCCCGCAGCTTTTCGGGTGACAAGGCGCAGCTCGTGCCCATCCTGAAGGCCGGACTGTCGCACAACGGACTGGCGCTGATCGACGTCATCTCGCCGTGCGTGACCTTCAACGATCACGAAGGCTCCACCAAGAGCTACAAGTTCACGCGTGAGCACGAGGTCGAGATTTCGGCGGCGGATTTCGTGCCGTTGCGCCGCGAGATCACGGCGCCG